>NZ_CP022372.1:4962500-5262500 GCF_002220095.1 Bosea sp. AS-1 | reverse complement strand
TTGCTGACACTGCTTGGCACGGCGGGCGTCAACTTCATCATGGGCGTTCCGGGCTCCGACGATGTGATGCTGAACTACCAGTCCACCTCCTTTCACGACCAGCTCTACATTCGCGAGGTGCTCGGCCTGAAGCGGGCGCCGGAATTCGAGGACTGGCTGCGGCGCATGGACATCGTCGATGCGGCCGGGCGATTGAGCGCGGGCCAGGGCGGGCAGGCCCTGCTGGCCGCCATTCGGGGGCGGGCCGCGTGAGTGGAGGTGGCGCAGGCGACGACCGCAGGGCCGTTTCGCCGGCCGGACGTTTCGCCGAGCTCGCGCGGCTGACGCCGGCCCGCATCGCGCTCGGCCGCGCCGGTGCATCGCTGCCGACGCGCGAAGTGCTGCGTTTCGGCCTCGCCCATGCCCAGGCGCGCGATGCCGTGCACACGCCGTTCCAGCCGGCCGGGATCGTGGCGGGGCTCGCGGCGCTGGAGCTGGAGACGGTGCTCGTCGAGAGCGCGGCCCGCTCGCGAGCCAACTATCTGCGACGCCCGGATCTCGGACGAAGCCTGTCGCCGGAGAGCCTGTCCGTGCTGAAGACGGCCCGGGGCCGCGCCGATCTCGCCATCGTGGTCGCCGACGGGCTGTCCTCCACCGCGGTGCACCAGAACGCCGTGGCCCTGATCGCGGCGCTGCTGCCTTTCCTGCAGCGCCAGGGACTGGCCTTGGCGCCGATCGTGATCGCGGCCCAGGCCCGCGTCGCGCTCGGAGACGAGATTGCGCAGGCTCTGGGCGCACGCGTCGTCGCCGTGCTGATCGGGGAGCGCCCCGGCCTCTCTTCCCCGGATTCGCTGGGGGCCTACCTGACGTTCGGCCCACGGCCGGGGCTGGCCGATGCGTCGCGCAACTGCATTTCGAACATCCGTCCGGGCGGGCTCGATGCCGCGGCGGCCGCGTTCAAACTCGCCTGGCTGATCGATCAAGCGATCAGCCGCTCGCTGACGGGCGTGGCATTGAAGGATGAGAGCGAGGCCGCATTCGAGGTCCCGGCTGCCGCCAGGACCGCTGTGACGGCCGGCCCGGCCTCCGGAGACGGATCGGACGATCCCCTTGCCCCTGCCACCCCGCTTGCGCGATAAGCGGCAGGCCTTGGCCGTCCGCCTCGGCACAACGGGATCGCCATGAGCTTCCGCAACATCTACGCCCAGGGCCTCGTCCGCATTGCCTGCGCCGCGCCACGGCTGAAGGTGGCCGATCCTGCCTTCAACCTGGCAGAGACCGTCGCGTTGCTGCGCCGGGCGGATGAGGGCGGCGCCGCGCTCTGCCTCTTTCCCGAGCTCGGCCTCAGCGCCTACGCCATCGACGACCTGCTGCAGCAGAACGCGCTGCTCGATGCGGTGCGCGATGCGCTCGCTCGTCTCGTCGAGGAGACCCGCACGCTCAGCTGCATCGCCGTCGTCGGTGCGCCGCTCAGGGTCGATGGGCGATTGTTCAACTGCGCCGTCGCCGTCCATCGCGGCCGCATCCTCGCCGCGGTGCCAAAAACCTATCTGCCGAACTACCGCGAATTCTACGAGCGCCGCCAGTTCGCCTCGGGCGAGCGCGCCGGCGCGCTCTATATCGAGCTCTGCGGGCAGGAAGTGCCTTTCGGCACGGACATCCTGCTGGCGGCGACCGATATCCCGGATCTCACCGTCCATATGGAGATCTGCGAGGATGTCTGGACGCCGATCCCGCCTTCCTCCTATGCCGCGCTCGCCGGCGCGACGCTGCTGCTGAACCTCTCCGCCAGTAATGTCACTATCGGCAAGTCGGAATGGCGCCACGCTCTTTGCAAGGCCCATTCAGGGCGCTGCATCGCGGCCTATGCCTATTCGGCCGCGGGCACGGGCGAATCGACCACGGACCTCGCCTGGGACGGGCAGGCGATGATCTACGAGAACGGCGCACTCCTGGCCGAAGCCGAACGTTTCGCCGCCGAGCCGCAGCTCATCCTCGCCGATATCGACCTCGAGCGGCTGGCGATGGACCGCATCCGCCAGAACACCTTTGGCGACAGCATCGACATGCATCGCGACAGGCTGAATTTCCGCCGCGTCGAGTTCGCGCTCGATCCGGATCGCCAGAGCGATCTCGGGCTGGCGCGCGCGGTCGAGCGCTTCCCCTTCGTGCCGAGCGACGATGCCAGGCTGAACGAGCTCTGCTTCGAGGCCTACAACATCCAGTCGCACGGCCTGCGCAAGCGGCTGGAAAGCACGCGCATCGACAAGGTGGTGATCGGCGTCTCGGGGGGCCTCGATTCGACGCAGGCGCTGATCGTCGCGGCCCATACCTTCGATGCGCTGGGCCTGCCGCGCGAAAACATCCTCGCCTATACGCTGCCGGCCTTCGCCACCAGCAAGGACACCAAGGACAATGCCTGGCGGCTGATGCGGGCACTCGGCGTCAGCGCCGAGGAAATCGACATGACGCCGGCCTGCCGGCAGATGCTGGTCGATATCGGCCACCCCTTCGCGAAGGGCGAGCCCGTCTACGATATTACTTTTGAAAACGTGCAGGCCGGCGCGCGCACCTCCGTGCTCTTCCGCCTGGCCAACCGGCACAATGCGCTGGTGATGGGCACCGGCGATCTCTCGGAGCTGGCGCTCGGCTGGTGCACCTATGGCGTCGGCGACCACATGTCGCATTACAACGTCAACGGCTCGGTGCCGAAGACGCTGATCCAGCACCTGATCCGCTGGGTCGCCCAGTCCAATCGCTTCGGTGCGGAAGCCTCGGCCGTGATGCTCGACATCCTCGCCACCGAGATCTCGCCCGAACTGGTGCCGGGCGAGGGCGACAAGCCGGCGCAGAAGACCGAGGATTTCGTCGGCCCCTATGCGCTGCAGGACTTCAACCTGTTCTACACGACGCGCTACGGATTCCGCCCGAGCAAGATCGCCTTCCTGTCGGAGCACGCCTGGAGCGACGCCGCGAAGGGCGCATGGCCGCCGAACATCGAGGCCGACAAGCGCGTCGCCTACGACCTGCCCACCATCAAGCGCTGGCTCGGCGTCTTCATCCGCCGCTTCTTCGAGACCAGCCAGTTCAAGCGTTCGGCCGTGCCGAATGGGCCGAAGGTCTCCTCCGGCGGCTCGCTCTCGCCGCGCGGCGACTGGCGGGCGCCGAGCGATGCTTCGGCCGCGCCCTGGCTCAAGGATTGGGAGCGGATTCCCGGCTGAGCGGAGAAAGAGCGCTGGCATTGCAGCTGAAATAGCGAAGTTCGCTCTATTCGTTTGCCGATCCGCTCCGTCGCCCCGGATGCGATGGCTTATGTCATATGCCCGCTAGAAATCCCGCCCCGATAATTGCCAAGACCAGGGCTGAAATCGCCACATAGGCCGCATCCCGAGCCCGTGCGAATTGAATGAGCATGAGAGCTACGCGCGCGATCGGCAGAAGGATGAACAGGGCGACGCCGGCGTTCATCAGGCTGCTTCCGCTCAGGTCAAAAGGGAGGGGATGCAGCCCTTGAACGACCAGCCCGGCCGCGATGACGAATGAGGCTAACCCCGTGCCGTAGTGCAGCAACGCCGCAATAGCGCGCTCCTGGCGTTTGGCTGTGCTTTGGCATTCGCCCATTTTGTTATCCAGGTCATGGTTTGAGCGCGCCGAAGCCGCTCATCGCCATTGCGACGGCGAGCAGCACAAGCACGATCACGAAGAAGATGCGGAGCTTGTCGCCAGACAGGCCCATCAGCAAGCGCGCGCCCGCAAGGGCTCCCACGACGGAGCCGAGTGCGACTGGGCCGGCGACGGCGGTGCTGATGTCACCGCGCACGAAATAGGCGCCGGCACTCGCAGCGGCCGTGACCCCGATCATGAAGTTCGATGTTGCCGAGGAAATCTTGATCGGAAGCCGCAGCGCGATATCCATCGCCGGGATTTTCAGCACGCCGCTCCCGATCCCCAACAGAGCCGAGACCAGTCCCGCCCCATACATCAGCGACAAGCCAAGCGGTACCGAGCCGACATGATAGGGCGCTCCGGCACCCCCCGCCTGGTCTGGAACGGTGGAATGCAGGCGCAGCAGCGTCGCCCAACTTCGGGAAGCGGGCGCTGTTGCTCGTGCCACCTCGCGGCGGCGCGCGAGCATTTGCGGTGCGGATATGGTCAGGATGGCCGCAAACAGAAAATAGAGATAGGGAGTGGGAATAATCCCGATCAAGAAAACGCCCGTGAGGGCGCCCAGCGTCGTCGCCGTTTCCAGCACGATGGCCAACCTTATATTGGTCAAACGCTTTTTCAGAAGCGGCGCGGCACTCCCGCAGGAGCAAGCGATCACCGATACCAAGCTCGCAGCGATGGCCGCGTGGATATCGATGCCGAAAACGAAGGTCATGATCGGAACGATAAAAATCCCGCTCGCCATGCCCAACACGCCGCCGAGTGCGCTTGCGCCGAAGGCCGCAACGAATAGCCACAAAGCGTCGATCGTCACCATTGCGAGCGCGCCTATCTTGGGGCCTGCCTTGGCCGGCGCGACAATCGTGTGGTGAACTTGATGAGGTCGCCCCGATAATAGAGCTTTTCGTAATCGATCGGCGTCGGGCCCTCGCAATAGGACGTCCGTTCGATCAGGAATATCGGGCTTCCGGACGCAATTTCCAGCGCTTGGGCAACGCGCTCGTCCGCGGTGATAGCCTCTAGCTGATATTCCGCTTCGACGAGTGGCAGGCCATACTTGTTTTCGAGCAAAGAAAAGATCGGTTCTGCTTCCAGATCGTTGCTTACGATCTTCTCGCCAATGTCCAAGGGCAAATAGGTTTCGTCGAAGGACATGGCGACGCCATCGGCCAAACGCACCCGCTCGATGCGATAGACCTGCGTCCCAACGGCGACGCCCAGATGTGCCGCAACCGTATCGCTGGCTGGCACGGGCCGCTTGTCCAGCAGCCTTGCGGTCGGATTTCGACCCAAGGCGATCATGTCCTCCACAAACCCGCTCAATTCGGTCAGGTCTTGTCGAATTTTCGGCTCGGTAACGAACGTGCCCTTGCCACGACGAATCTCGACCAATCCTCGCGCGACTAGGTTTTCAATAGCCTTGCGAATGGTGATCCGGCTGACGCCGAACCTTTCAATCAAGCGATCTTCCGGCAGGAGTTGGGACCCGCGAGCGAGGGTGCCTTTGACAATTTCAGCGGCCAAGCTGGTCTCGACCTTGGCATAGAGTGGCGCTCGATCCGCTTCCATATTCATGTCAACATCATGATGTCATGACGTGCTGATGTCAAGCGGCGCCGGATGAGGACCTCTATCACCCGTCTCAGGCGCTGGGATGAGCTGACGACACTTCCAGGCATGCCGTCCGCCTCCGCTACGGAACGGCTGGGCGAAACTCGGCGCCTGCCGGCCTCAATGAAGCCGCGATCCGCATGTTTTGGTCGCGGCCAGCGCGAGCCGAGATTGCGGGATCATATGGCGCGGCTGGCTTGGACACGGCAGGCTTCGCCTAGCGGAAGCCCGCGCTTGCCAGCCGGGCCATGTGACGGCAATCTGATTTCCTTAAGGATGTTCAGCGAGTGTTGGCCGGGAGCCCCCTCGTCGGGCAATAGGACACAGGAACTGCCAATCATGAACATGGACGGTAGGATTGCCGATGCCGGCGCGGATTCGCTTCGGCTTCGGTCAGGGTTGATCAGTCGCCGGTCGTTTCTGGTCGGTTCGGCCGTCGGCGTCGGTGCGCTGGGGCTGGCCGGCTGCGCCGGTGACGGCATGAGCTTGGCCGAGGCGCAGAAGCTCTACGGGCCGGTGCCCGATGAGAAATTTCCGATCCCGGCGATCGACGTCAGCAAGGTCGATCCGAAATATTTCCGCCGCACGGTCGCCTATGACAGCAAGGAAGCGCCCGGCACGATCATCGTCGATCCGGCGAACTACTATGTCTACCGTATCGAAGGCGACGGAACCGCGACCCGCTACGGCGCGAATGTCGGTCGCGACGGCTTCCGCTGGAACGGCGACGCCTATGTCGGGCGCAAATCCGAATGGGCGACCTGGACCCCGCCGAAGGAGATGATCAAGCGCCAGCCAGAGGCGGCGAAATATGCCCGCGGCATGCCCGGCGGCCTCGACAACCCGCTCGGCGCCCGCACGCTGCATCTCTATCAGAACGGCAAATATACGCTCTACACGATCTATGCGTCCCTCGACGCGGAATCGATCGGTAACGGCATCACCAGCGGCTGCATCGGCCTGCTCACGCAGGACATGATCCACCTGTACGATCAGACGCCGGTTAAGACCAAGGTGGTCGTGCTGGCGGCCTGAGCCCCACCTGTTCTCGACCTCGTCCGGGACATCCCGACGCCAACAAAAAAGCCCGCGGCCTGCGCCGCGGGCTTGATCGTTTCGGGTTCCGGGAACCTCAGGCGGCGATCGCCGCCGGGTCCTTCTTCTCCCATTCCTCGCCCCAGATCATCACGGCATGGCCGGGCGAGACCTCGCGGTACTGGCGCACCGGCGGCTCGTAGTCCGGCGCACGCACCGGGCTCTTGATCTCGTCGTTGGAAACAGGGCGCTTCTGCAGGCGCCGCGCCGGATCGGCGATCGGCACCGCCGCGAGCAGGCGCTTGGTGTAGGGGTGCTGCGGGTTCTCGAAGATCGCCTCGCGCGGGCCGATCTCGACGATCTCGCCGAGATACATCACCGCGACGCGGTGGCTGACGCGCTCCACCACCGCCATGTCGTGCGAGATGAAGAGATAGCCCAGCCCCATGCGGGCCTGCAGGTCGAGCATCAGGTTGACCACCTGCGCCTTCACCGAGACGTCGAGCGCCGAGACCGCCTCGTCCGCCACGATCAGGCGCGGCTCGACGGCGAGCGCACGCGCGATGCAGACGCGCTGGCGCTGACCGCCCGAGAATTCGTGCGGGAAGCGGTTCGCCATCTCCGGCAGCAGGCCGACGCGCTTCAGCAGGTCGGCGACCTTGTCGCGTGCTTCCGAGCGGCTGGCGAGGTTGTTGATGATCAGCGGCTCGGCGATGGCCGTGCCGACGTTCATGCGCGGGTTGAGCGAGGCGAAGGGGTCCTGGAAGATCATCTGCATGCGCTTGCGCTGCTCGCGCAGGTCATGCTGGTTGAGCTTGAGGACATCGACGCCGTCGAGCAGCACCGAGCCGGCAAGCGGCTCGATCAGACGCATCACCGAGCGGCCGGTGGTCGACTTGCCGCAGCCGGATTCGCCGACCAGGGCCAGCGTCTCGCCGGCCTTCAGGCTGAAGGAGACGTTCTCGACCGCGTGCACCCGGCCGCGGACCGAGGAGAGCAGGCCGCCGCGGATCTCGAAGCGGGTGGTGAGGCCCGAGACCTCGAGCACCGGCCGCTCGGCGGCCTTGACGGTGTCCGGAACCTCGGCGGGCACGTCCGACTCGCCGGTGGCGCGATCGACGACCGGGAAGCGCATCGGGCGCGCCTTGCCGATCATCGAGCCGAGCTTCGGCACGGCCGAGAGCAGCGACTTGGTGTAGGGCTTCTGCGGGTTGCGGAAGATGTCGTCGGTCGAGCCGGTCTCGACCTGCTCGCCATTGTACATCACGACCGTGCGGTCGGCGATCTCGGCGACCACGCCCATGTCGTGGGTGATGAAGAGGACGGACATGCCTTCCTCGTCCTGGAGCTGCTTGATCAGCTCCAGGATCTGCGCCTGGATCGTCACGTCGAGCGCGGTGGTCGGCTCGTCGGCGATCAGCAGCTTCGGCTTGCAGGCCAGCGCCATCGCGATCATCACGCGCTGGCGCATGCCGCCCGAGAAGCGGTGCGGATATTCATGGAAGCGCGACTTCGCCGCCGGGATGCGGACCTTCTCCAGCAGGCGGATCGTCTCGGCCTCGGCCTCCGAGCGCGACAGGCCGCGATGCAGGATCAGCGCTTCCGCGATCTGGAAGCCGATGGTCAGCACCGGGTTCAGCGAGGTCATCGGCTCCTGGAAGATCATCGCGATCTCGTTGCCGCGGATGTGGCGCATCTCGGAGTCCGGCAGGGTCAGCAATTCCTTGCCGTTGAGCTTGATCGAGCCTTCGATCTTGCTCGAGGCCGGCGGGTTGAGCCGCATGATCGAGAGCGCGGTCACGCTCTTGCCGGAGCCGGACTCGCCGACCACCGCCAGCGTCTCCTTCGGCATGATGTCGAAGGAGACGTTGCGGACGACCGACTTCCACTGTCCTTCGACGCGGAAGGAGGTGGAGAGGTTCGAAACGGAGAGGATCGGTGAGGTCATGGCAGGTCCTTCTCTGGATCAGATCACGCGGCGCGGGTCGAGCGCGTCACGCAAGCCGTCGCCGATGAAGTTGATCGACAGCACGGTGAGGAAGATGGCTGCGCCCGGGAACAGGGCCCAGTGCGGGGCGGTGTCGAGCTGGTCCTTGGCGTCGAACAGCAGGCGCCCCCAGGTCGGGATGTCCGGCGGGAAGCCGAGGCCGAGAAAGGAGAGCGTCGACTCGGCGATGATCGCCGAGGAGACCTCGATGGTCGCGGCCACGATGACCGGACCGAGCGCGTTCGGCAGGATGTGGTTGACCATCTGCCGGAGCTTGGTCGCGCCCTGGGCGCGGGCGGCCTCGACGAACTCCTTCTCGCGCAGCGAGAGGAACTGGGCGCGCACCAGTCGCGCCACCGGCATCCAGCGCAGGCCGCCGATGACGACCACGATCAGGACGAAGACGCCGCCCTCGACGCCGAACACCGCCTTGAGCTGTTCGCGGAAGAGATAGATCACCAGCAGCAGCAGCGGCAGCTGCGGCAGCGACAGGAACAGGTCCGTCACCCACATCAGCACCGGGTCGACGACCTTGCGCGACATGCCGGCGAGCGCGCCGACGATGATGCCGACAGTGGTCGCGACGATCATCGCCGCGAGGCCGACGGCGAGCGAGATGCGCCCGCCATACATCATCCGCGCCAGGATGTCCTGACCGAGATCGTCGGTGCCGAAGGGGTGCGCCCAGGACGGCCCCTGCAGCTGCGCCGAGAAGTCGATGTCGTTGATCGCGACCGGCCAGAGCCAGGGGCCGACGACCACGCCGAGGATCAGGAAGCCGAGGATGAAGCTCGACGCCACGGCCAGCCGGTGGCGCTTGAAGCGCCGCCATGTCTCGCGTCCCGGCGAAACCGCGACCGCGTGGGCGGTCGCCGCCACGGCCGGTTCAGCTGAAGGAGATGCGAGGGTCGAGCCAGCCATAAAGGACATCCGCGATGAGATTGAACAGGACCACCAGGCAGGAGAAGACGAACGTCACGGCCATGATCACGGGTGTGTCGTTGGCCAGGATCGCGTCGATCAGCAGGGAGCCGATGCCGGGGACACGAAAGATTTGCTCGGTGACGAGCGCGCCGCCGAAGACGGCGGGCATTTGCAGGGCGACCAGGGTCACCACCGGGATCAGCGCGTTGCGCGTGATGTGGCGCAGCGTGACCTTGCGCTCGCTGAGGCCCTTGGCCCGCGCCGTGGTGACATAGTCGAGCCGGATCACGTCGAGCACCGAGGAGCGTACATAGCGCGTATAGGACGCCGCCTGGAACACGCCGAGCACGGTGATCGGCATGACCGCCTGCCGGAACATCTCCCAGTACCAGCGCCAGCCGGTGGCGGCGATGTCGGACCGGTAGACGAAGGGGAACCAGTCGAGCGTCACCGAGAAGAGCAGGATGAACAGCAGGCCGGTGAAGAAGGTCGGCAGCGAGAAGCCGACGAAGGCCAGCGTGTTCGCGATCTGGTCGAAGATCGAATAGGGCCGCGTCGCGGCATAGATGCCGACCGGCAAGGCGATGCAGAGCGCCAGGATCTGCGAGGAGCCGACGACGAACAGCGTGGTCGGCAGGCGCTGCAGGATGAGCTGGTCGACATTGATGCGGCTGGCGAAGGAGAAGCCCCAGTCGCCCTGCGCCATCGCCGAGAGCCAGCGCAGATAGCGCACCCAGATCGGGTCGTTCAGGCCGAAGCTGGCGCGGATGGCCTCGCGCACCTCGGGGGGCACGTTCGGATTGGTCGCCATTTCCGAGAAGGGATCGCCCGGCGCGAGCGCCAGGATCGTGAACAGGATCACGCTGATGCCGAGCAGGCTTGGAATGGCGATGAGAAGCCGCCGTATCAGATATGTCGCCATGAAATCGTCTCTATATACGCGGGAGCCCGCGGACCGAACACCGGTTGCAGCCGGCTAGCTCACCTGCCCTGTTCGGGCGAGGGGAGCAAGCCGGTGCGGGCGCCCTTCACACAGCGAATCCCGTGTGAAGGGCGCTCGAAGTCAGCTGCGATACCAGGCCGCGAGGTTCCAGGTATCGACGTCCCAACCCGAATGGTCATGCGACAGGTTGGTCGTCGCGGCTGCCACGCGGGTGCGCGACAGAAGCGGCAGGATGACGTTGGCCTCGCAGAAGATCTCGTTGACCTTGATCAGCAGCGCGGCGCGCTTGGCCGGGTCGAGCTCCTTCTGAGCCGCCTTGTAGGCCTTGTCGGCTTCCGGATCCGAGTAGCGCGAGACGTTGCGGCCCAGCCACTTGTTTTCCTTGGTCGCGATCTCCCAGGAGACGAACTGGTTGAGGAAGCGCTCCGGATCGGGCTGAGGCTGCGTCGTCGTGTACATTTCGATGTCGGTATAGAGCTTGGTGTAGGTGTCGGGGTTGGCGACGTCCGACGAGAAGAACACCGAGGCCGTCACCGACTTCAGCTCGAGCTCGATACCGGCGCGCTGGCAGGCCTGCTTGATGATGGCCTGGGTCTTCTGGCGCGGGGCATTGATCGAGGTCTGGTAGACGTATTTGAGCTTCTTGCCGTCCTTTTCGCGGACGCCGTCGGAGCCCTTCTTCCAGCCGGCCTCGTCGAGGATCTTGTTGGCCTTGTCGATGTTGAACTCGTATTTCAGCTTGGTCGACTTGAACTGCTTCGGCTCGTTGACGAAGCTCGCCGTCGCGGTACCGCCGCGGCCATAGATGAACTTCTGGATCGAGTCGCGATCGATCAGCAGGTTGATCGCCTGGCGTACGGCCGGATCCGTCAAGGTCGGGTGCTTGGTCTTGATGCTGGAGCGCTCGCCGTCGACCTCGGTCCAGGGGTCGGTCGTGTTCAGGATGATGAACTCGATGTCGCCGGACGGCACGGCGCTGATCTTGCCGCGTCCGCCGGTCTCCATGCGCTTGAGGACCTCGTCCTCGACCTGCAGGTTCCAGGCGTAGTCGTATTCGCCGGTCTGCAGCACGGCACGCGCCGCCGAGACCGCGTCACCGCCACCCTTGACCTCGAGCGTGTCGAAATAGGGCTGGTTCTTGACGTGGTAGTCGGGGTTGCGCTCGGCGGTGACGATGTCGCCGGGCTTGAACTCGACGAATTTGTAGGCGCCGGTTCCGACGGGCTTGAGGTTGGCCGGGGCCTCGCGCGACTTCGCGCCCTTGTAGTCCGCGAAGAGGTGCTTCGGGATGATCATGCCGGCGACGCCGACGAAGGGATCGGCCCAGAACGGGGTCGCTTCCTGGAAGATCACCTTGACGGTGTGATCGTCGACCTTCTCGACCTTGATGTCCTTGTAGGAACCGGTGGTGTAGGCGGCCGTCGCCGGATCGGCGGCATATTCCCAGTTGAAGACGACGTCGTCGGCGGTGAACGGCTTGCCATCGTGCCACTTCACGCCCTGCTTCAGCTTCCAGGTGACGGTCTTGCCGTCGGCGGAGAGCCCGCCATTCTCTCGGGTCGGGGTCTCGGCGGCGAGCTGCGGGATCAGGTTGCCTTCCTTGTCCCAGCCGGCGAGCGGCTCATAGAACACGCGCGAGGCGATCTGGTCCTTGGTGCCCGAGGCGAAATGCGGGTTGAGCAGGGTCGGCGCCTGCCACAGCAGCATCTTCAGCGGGCCGCCGCCGCCAGCCTTGGTCGGCTTGTATTCGAGCGTGGCATTTGCCATCGCCACGTCGTTCCAGGCCAGGATCTGGCTTGCGATCGGCGCCGCGATCCCCACCGCAGCCAGCTTCTGGATGAAGGAGCGTCGCGACAACGCGCCATCCTTCACATCCGCGATCAGACCGCGGATTTGCTGCTCATTCATCGAATTGCCTCCACCTTCAAAAAAACAAAAAGCATCCCCAGCGCTGGACGCGCTATTTTTTCTGGTTGCTGCCCCAGCAAGGCATGGGCCAACGCAAGCGTCAACTGTGCGACGCACAGTGTGGCGCGAAGATCGGCCGCGCGAGGCGGCCGAAGGGCTCGTTTTTCCGGTGTTCTGCAGAAAATCGCGCGGATTGCGCAATTTTGTTCGAATCAGTCGATGAAGACGACCGTTTTCTGCCCGTTGAGAAGCACGCGGTCCTCCAGGTGGTGGAGGACGGCCCGGGCCAGTACGCGGCGCTCGATGTCGCGGCCCTTGCGGACCAGGTCATCCGGCGTGTCGCGATGCGAGATGCGTTCGACGTCCTGCTCGATGATCGGGCCTTCGTCGAGATCATGCGTGACGTAATGGGCGGTGGCGCCGATCAGCTTGACCCCGCGCTGATGCGCCTGGTGGTAGGGCTTGGCGCCCTTGAAGCCGGGCAGGAACGAGTGATGGATATTGATGCAGCGCCCGGCGAGCTTGGCTGAAAATCCATCAGACAGGATCTGCATGTAGCGGGCGAGGATGACGAGGTCCGTCCCCGTCTGCTGGATCAGCCGCCAGATTTCCGCCTCCTGCTCCATCTTGCTCTGGCGCGTCACCGGCAGATGGTGGAATGGCAGCGTGCCCAGGTCGGTCGAGGCGATGTGCTCGCGCGCGTGATTCGAAACGATGCCGGTGATATCCATCGGCATCTCGCCGATCCGCCAGCGATAGATCAGATCGGCGAGGCAGTGGTCGAATTTCGAGACCAGCAGCATCACGCGCTTCTTCTGAGCCATCTCCCGCAGGTTGAACGTCATTGCGAAACGCTGGGCGAGCTCGGCCACCGCGGCGGCGATGGCGCCATGCGGCTGGCTGCCCTCCAGCCGGTTGAAGACGACACGCATGAAGAAGCGTCCCGTCTCGGTGTCGTCGAACTGTTGGGCGTCGAGGATATTGCAGCCGGCCTCGAACAGCAGGGTCGAGACGGCGGCGACGATGCCGGGCCGGTTGGGGCAGGACAGGGTAAGGATGGCGCTGTGTTCGAGCATGGCTGTTACCGCCGCTGCGGCGGTCCTTCGGCAAGAATGACGGAAATAACGGGGGGTGGGCGGCGCGCGACGCGCGCCGTCAACCTCGCCCGCTCTGGGGCCTTGCACCGGCGCTGGCCGGGCTCGTCAGGGCTGGTGCCGTCAAGGGCATTGCGAAGGGTTCCAGGACGGCCGCGCGGGGCCGCAACCCTGCAACACCGCGTGCGGGCCTGCTTGTCAAGCGCCGGCACCGATGGGTCCTGCGTGGATCAGCTTGACTTGGCTGAGTCGAAAATGGAATATTTATTCCAACAAGCGGGAAACTAAAAAATTCCTGCCATCTCAGGGGAGTTCCGGCAGGTGCCGCAGACCGCAAGCTTCAATCGCGGCCTCGAGGGGAGGGTGGCGATCGTCACCGGCGCCAGCCAGGGGCTGGGCGAGGCGATCGCGCGCGAATTCGTCGCCCGTGGCCTGCGCGGCATTCTGTTGACGGGGCGCAACCGCGAGCGCGGCGAGGCGGTCGCGGCGAACCTGCGCGCCGAGGGCTGCGAGGCTCGTTTCCATCAGGTCGATCTCGCCGATCTCGATGCCGTGCGACAGATCGTCCCGGCTGCCGCGGCGGCCTTCAACCATGTCGACATCCTCGTCAACGCCGCCGGCGATACCGACCGCGGCACCATCTTCGACACGGCGCCGGCCCTCTACGAGCGGATCATGGCGGTCAATCTCCGCGCGCCCTTTTTCCTGATCCAGGACGTCGCCGATCTGATGCGTCGGCAGGGGCAGTCCGGCGCCATCGTCAACATCCAGTCGATGTCGGCCCATGGCGGTCAGCCTTTCCTCTCCGCCTACAGCGTCTCGAAGGGCGCCCTCGCGGTGCTGACCAAGAACGCGGCCTATGGGCTGATCAAGCACCGCATCCGCGTCAACGGCCTCAATATCGGCTGGATGGCGACGCCGGGCGAGGATGCGATCATGAAGCTGCGCCATGACGCCAAGGACGGCTGGCTGGAGGAGGCCTCCGCCGGCCAGCCCTTCGGCCGGCTGATCGATCCGCGCGAGGTCGCCAAGGCGGTCGCCTATCTCGCTTCCGACGAATCCGGGCTGATGACCGGCTCCAACATCGATTTCGACCAGACCATCCTCGGCGCGCATGACTAGCGCTCCGGCCATATTCGCGGCAGGACGGCCGGCAGACGGACCATAGGACTGAAGACGACCATGAAGATCGGATTGCTGGGCGCCGGCCGCATCGGGCGCATCCACGGGCTGAACGTCGCCGCGCGCGGCGATGCCGAACTCGTCGCCGTCACAGACGCGATGCCGGAGGCTGCCGCCTCGCTCGCCGCCGCGACCGGCGCCAAGGCGACGAGCACGGAGGCGATCCTCGCCGATCCGGCGATCGACGCCGTCCTGATCTGCACGCCGACCGACACCCATGCCGATCTGATCGAGCAGGCTGTCTCGGCCGGCAAGGCCGTGTTCTGCGAGAAGCCGGTCGATCTCGACGCCGCCCGCATCCGCCGCTGCCTGGCGACGGTCGAGAAATCGGGCAAGCCGCTGATGATCGGCTTCAACCGCCGCTTCGACCCGAATTTCGCCGCGCTGGAAAAGCGTCTGCGCGCGGGCGAGGCCGGCGCGATCGAGATCGTCACCGTGATCTCGCGCGATCCCGCCCCGCCGCCGGTCGACTACGTCAGGCGCTCGGGCGGGCTCTTCCGCGACATGATGATCCACGACTTCGACATGGCGCGCTTCCTCCTGGCCGAGGAGCCGGTCGAGGTCTTCGCGCTCGGTTCCGCCCTCGTCGACAAGGCGATCGGCGAGGCCGGCGATGTCGACACCGCCGCCGTGGTGATGAAGACGGCCTCGGGCAAGATCGCGCAGATCTCGAACTCGCGGCGCGCGACCTATGGCTATGACCAGCGCATCGAGGTGCATGGCGCCAAAGGCATGCTGCGCGCCGGCAATATCCACGAGACGACCGTCGAGATCGCGACAGGGCAGGGCTTCCGGGCCGATCCCGTCCAGAACTTCTTCCTGGAGCGCTATGCCGCGGCCTACCGCGCCGAGCTCGACGCCTTCATTGCCGCCTGCAACGGCAAGGCGGCGGCCTCGCCGACCGGGCTCGACGGCCTGAAGGCGCAGATCCTCGCCGATGCGGCGACCGAGTCCGCCCGGACCGGCCAGCCGGTGCGCGTCGATCTGGGGGGCAAGTGATGACGGGCGGGCCGATGACGCCGGCCGAACGCGATCTGCGCTATTACGCGGCGCTCGGCCTCGCCACCGAGGCGAGCCATCTGGCACTGGGCTATTTCAACAAGCGCGAATCCCTCGGCATCTCGATGAAGGGCGCGCAGGACTGGCTCACCGTCGCCGATGGCAAGGTCGAGGACTTCCTGCGCCGGCGCCTCTCCGAGCTCTTTCCGAACGACTCCGTCATCGGCGAGGAGGGCGGCGGCAAGCCGTCCGATGCTGTCTGGATCCTCGATCCGATCGATGGCACTGCGAATTTCGCCCATGGCGACCGCAACTGGTGCATTTCCATCGGCTTCCTGGCGGATCGCAAGCCCGAGATCGGCGTCGTCGCCGCGCCGGCGCTGGGCGAGGTCTACGCTGCCCGCCGCGGGGCTGGCGCGACGCTGAACGGCGAGCCGATCAAGGTCTCCGGCGCCACCGATATCGCCCGCGCCGCTTTCGAGCTCGGCTGGTCGACCCGCGTGCCGGCCGAGCGCTATCTCGAGGTGATCGCGCGCGGCTATGCGGCGGGCGCCGCGGTGAAGCGCGGCGGCTCCGGCACGCTTGGCCTCTGCCACACGGCCTGCGGCTGGAGCGAGGGCTACGCGGAACTGCACATCAACGCCTGGGACGTCGCGGCGGGCATCGTCATCGCCAGCGAGGCCGGCGCCTATGTCAATGATTTCTTCGCTGGCGAAGGGATCTCGAAGGGCAATCCGATCCTGTGCTGCACGCCGGAATTGGTTTCGGAGCTGAGGAAGATCACAGGAATCGCTTAGCCGGCGCGTTATTTCGTTGATCTTTTTGGCGCGCTCGTTTCACTTTCGCATCAACCAGCAGAGCCGGACGACAGAAGCCGGTCCACTCGATCAGGGAGGTTACCATGCAGTCGAAATCCTGGGTCAGGGCGGGGCTCTTCGCCGCGCTTGCCACCGCGGCCTTCGCCGCCACGCCGGCCCGTGCCCAAGGGTCGCTCGTCATGTATTGCGGCGTCCAGGAAGAATGGTGCCGCGCCATGTCGAACGCCTTCGAGAAGGAGACCGGCATCAAGGTCGCGATGACGCGCAAGTCGGCGGGCGAGATCTATGCCCAGCTCAAGGCCGAATCCTCGAACCCGCGCGGCGACATCTGGTGGGGCGGCACCGGCGACCCGCATCTGCAGGCGGCGGAGGAGGGGCTGACCCAGGAATATGAATCGCCGAAGAACAAGGAGCTCCATAGCTGGGCGATCGACCAGTGGAAGGCGGCCAAGCACCGCTCGGTCGGCATCTATGCCGGCGCGCTCGGCTTCGGCTTCAACACCGAGCAGATCAAGGCCAAGGGCATCCCCGAGCCGAAATGCTGGGCCGACCTGCTCAACCCGAAGCTGAAGGACGACGTCCAGGTCGCCGACCCGAACTCCTCGGGCACGGCCTACAACCTGCTCGCCACCGTCGTGCAGCTGATGGGCGAGGACAAGGGCTTCGATTACCTCAAGGCCCTGCACAAGAACATCAGCCAGTACACCAAGTCGGGCGCCGCGCCGGCCAAGGCCGCCAGCCTCGGCGAGACCGCCGTCGGCATCGTCTTCATCCATGACGCGGTGGTCTTCGCGGTGCAGGGCGACCCGATCAAGCCGGTCGCGCCCTGCGAGGGCACGGGCTACGAGATCGGCTCGATGTCGATCGTCAAGGGTGCGCGCAATCTCGACAACGCCAAGAAGTTCTACGACTGGGCCCTGACCCCGGCCGCCCAGGCGCTCGCCGCCCCGGCCAAGTCCTATCAGGTGCCGTCGAACAAGGCCGCGCCGGTGCCGCCGCAGTCGCCGAAGATGGATCAGATGAAGCTGATCAACTATGACTTCGTGAAATACGGCTCCTCGGCCGAGCGCACCCGCCTGCTCGCCAAGTGGGACAAGGAAGTCAAGGCACTGCCGAAATAAGGCGCTGCTTGCGAGGCGTGTTTTCGGGTGACCCCGGGAACACGCCGTCATCCCGGGCTCGACCCGGGGTCCATGCCCGAACCTCCCCGCTGAAGGCGCAGGCATGGATCCCGGATCTCAGCTTCGCTCCGTCCGGGATGACGGAGCGGGCCTGCATCGAACCGCACCAGAAACGCGAAGACCGGCTGGAACCGGTCCGGATCATTGTCGAGAGGGAACAGGGCAACCATGGCGCCGGCGACGCGATTTGTGCTGCTGATCGGCTGGCTCGGCTATGCGCTGATGCCCTGGTACCTCGTCGAGGGCATGGGGCTGGCGGATTGGGGCTGGCTCGCCGAATATCCCTTCGGCAAGGCCGGCAGTGCCCTGGCGCTCGTGCTCTCGGGCCAGACGCCCTGGCTCCTGCCGCCCGGCGTCGCGCTCGTCGCGGCGACCTTGTTCTGGGGTAGCGGCGACCGCCAGCGCACGGCCCGCGTGCTGATCTGGGCCGGCTTGCTCGGCCTGCTGCTGTTCTTCGCCCAGGCTTTCGCCATCGTGCTGAAGGACCAGGGCATCGCCTGGCTCGCCGCCTTGCTCGGCGGCGGCGGCGCGACGCAGCGCGGCATCGGTGGCGGCGCCTTCCTGACGCTGCTCTCCCTGCTCTTCCTGCTCTGCCATGGCCTGGCCTATCGCGGCGTCTGCCGCGGCGATCTCTTCACCGTCTCGACGATCGGCCTGATCATCCTGCTGATCGGCATCTTCATCTTCTTCCCGGTCGCGATCATCCTGAAGAGCGCGCTGGTCGACCAGAACGGGGCCTTCGCGCCCGCGGCCTTCGTCGACGCCTTCTTCGATTCCTCGATCTGGGGGCTGGGCTGCGTCACCAGCAACACCAATTGCGGCGTCGCCTGGAACACGCTGATCCTCGCCGTGCTCTGCGGCGTCATCACCACCCTGCTCGGGCTCGCCTGCGCGCTGCTGATCCTGCGCACCGGCATGCCGGGCAAGCGCATCATGCGGGCGCTGACGGTGCTGCCGATCATCACCCCGCCTTTCGTCATCGGCCTGGCGCTGATCCTGCTGTTCGGCCGCGCCGGCGCGGTCTCGACCTTGCTCTACGAGTGGTTCGATATCCCGCGCTCGCGCTGGCTCTATGGCTTGCCCGGCGTCTTGCTGGCGCAGGTGCTGGCCTTCGCGCCGATCGCCTTCCTCGTTCTGATCGGCGTGGTGCAGGGCATCTCGCCCAGTCTCGAGGAGGCCTCGCAGACGCTTGGCGCCAAGCGCTGGCAGACCTTCCGCACCGTGACCTGGCCGCTGCTGCGCCCGGGCATCGCCAATGCCTTCCTGCTCGGCTTCGTCGAGAGCATGGCCGATTTCGGCAATCCACTGGTGCTCGCCGGCAATTTCGAGGTGCTTTCGACCAAGATCTTCTTCGCGGTGGTCGGCGCCTCCTACAATCAGGGGCAGGCGGCGGTGCTCGCCATCGTCCTGCTCGCCTTCACGCTCGGGGCCTTCTGGATCCAGCAGCGCTGGCTCGGTGGCAAATCCTACACGACCGTCACCGGCAAGGGCGATGCCGGTCTGCCGACGCCGCTGCCGCGCCGCGTCTCCTGGCTGGCGACGGCGGCGATCGTGCCCTGGGTGGCGCTGACGCTGGTGATCTATGTCGTCATCCTGGTCGGCGGCTTCGTCCGCAACATGGGCCGGGACTACACCCCGACGCTGCAGCACTACCTGACGGGCTTCTCCATCGACTTCAGCAACGGCCTCTATTTCGAGGGCTCGGCCTGGCCCTCCTTCTTCACCACGATCAAGGTCGCCGCGATCTCGGCGCCGCTGACCGCGCTGATCGGCCTGCTCACCGCCTATCTGCTGACGCGCCAGCGCTTCCGCGGCCGCTCGACGCTGGAATTCGCGACGATGCTCTCCTTTGCCATCCCCGGCACGGTGCTCGGCGTCGCCTATATCCTCGCCTTCAACGTGCCGCCGGTGGAGATCACCGGGACGGGACTGATCCTCGTCATCGCCTTCGTCTTCCGCAACATGCCGGTCGGCGTGCGCTCCGGCATCGCCGGGCTGTCGCAGATCGACAAGAGCCTCGACGAGGCCTCGACCACCCTGCGCGCCCGCAGCTTCACCACGCTCTGGCGCGTCGTGCTGCCGCTGCTGAAGCCCGCTCTGGTCTCGGCGCTGGTCTATTCCTTCGTGCGCTCGATGACGGCGGTCAGCGCCGTGATCTTCCTGGTCTCGGCCGAATACAACCTCTCCACCGCCTATATCGTCGGGCGCGTCGAGGCAGGCGAATTCGGCCTCGCCATCGCCTATTCCTCGGTGCTGATCGTCTTCATGGCGCTTGGCATCGCCCTCATCCAGTTCCTCGTCGGCGAGCGCAAGCTCGGCCGGCGCAAGACCGGGGCCAGGAGCCCGGCACTGTCCGGCTCGGTCGCCGACCCCATCACTCAGGGAGCAGCAAGTTGACGAAGGCCGGCCCCGCTTCCGTCGAATTCCGCAATGTCTCGATGCGTTATGGCTCGGTGACGGCGGTCGACAATGTCAGTTTCTCCATCGAGCCCGGTCAGCTCGTCACGCTGCTCGGCCCCTCCGGCTGCGGCAAGACCACGACGCTGCGCATGATCGCCGGGTTGGAGATTGCCTCCGAAGGCCAGATCATGATCGGCGGCAACGACGTCACCAAGCTCTCGGCGGCCGATCGCGACGTCTCGATGGTGTTCCAGTCCTATGCGCTGTTTCCGCATATGAGCGTGCTGGAGAACGCCGCTTATGGCCCCACCGTGAAGGGCATGGGCAAGGAGCAGGCGAAGCAGATGGCGCTGGAGAAGCTGGCGCTGGTCGGCCTCAAGGGTTTCGAGAGCCGTTACCCGTCCGAACTCTCCGGCGGACAGCAGCAGCGCGTCGCCGTCGCTCGCGCGCTCGTCCTGGAGCCGCAGGTTCTGCTTTTCGACGAGCCGCTCTCCAACCTCGATGCCAAGCTGCGTCGCCGGGTGCGCGAGGAGATCCGCGAATTGCAGCAGGATCTCAACCTGACCGTGGCCTACGTCACCCATGATCAGGAGGAGGCGCTCGCCGTCTCCGACCGCATCATCGTGATGTCGAACGCGAAGATCGCCCAGCAGGGCGCTCCGCGCGACCTTTACGAGCAGCCCGCCAATGCCTTCGTCGCCGACTTCATCGGCGACGCCAACCTCGTCGACGTCACGGTGAAGGCCGTGGCGGACGGCCGCGCCGATGTCGGCATCGGCTCCGCCACCGTCTCGCTGCCGGCGCGCGGTCTCGGGGCCGGTCCGGCCCGGGTCGCGATCCGGCCGGAGGCACTGCTGCTTGGGGAGCCTGGGCAGGCCGGCGCCTTACCGGGCACGATCCGCAAATGCGCCTATCTCGGCAACCACCTCGACATCATGGTCGAAACCGAGGTCGGCGAGCTGTTCGTGGTGCAATATGGCGCCCGCGACCTGCTGGAACCAGGATCTCCCGTCGCGGTTTCCTTCGCGAAGTCGGGCGTGACGCTGATTCCGCCCGCTTGAGCCCGCTTTAGCGACAAACGAGCGCATCGGAACGCGGCAAATACGGAAATTCTGCCGCATTCTCAGCACTTTCACTGTATATAGCTGTTGAGTTGGCTAATCAAAAATTGATAGATTCAGCCTAGTCTCACCACCTGAATCGGGGAAAGACCGCACGGAAATGGCCACGAGCGAGAGCGCAACCAATATCCTGATCCACCTGGCGGGCGGCGTCGCGCTGCTGATCTGGGCGGTCAGGCTGGTGCGAACCGGCGCGATGCGCGCCTTCGGCTCGCAGCTTCGCCATGCCCTGCAGAGCTTCACCCGCAACCGCTTCGCCGCCTTCGGCAGCGGCATCGTGGTGACGATGGTGCTGCAGAGCTCGACGGCGACGACGCTGCTCGTATCCTCCTTCGCCGGTCAGGCGCTGATCGGTTCGGCCATGGCGCTCGCCGTGCTGCTCGGCGCCAATCTGGGTACCGCGCTCGCCGCCTTCGTCATCTCGATGGATCTCGGCTGGGTCTGGGGCCTATGCGTCGCGATCGGCGTCGCGATGTATCTGTCGAGCGAGGCGATGGAGCGCCCGCGCAATATCGGCCGCGTGCTGGTCGGCATCGGCCTGATCCTGCTTTCGCTGATCGAGCTCAACACGGCCGCCGCGCCGCTGGCGCAGTCGCCGACCTTCCGCGTCATCCTCGGCGCCATCGGCTCGGAGCCGCTGCTCGCCGTGCTTGTCGCCATCGCCGCGACCTGGATGGTGCATTCCAGCATCGCGGTCATCCTGCTGGTCGCGACCTTCGCCGCCTCGGGGCTCTTCCCGCCCGCGACCGCGCTGACGCTGGTCATCGGCGCCAATCTCGGCAATGCGCTGATCCCGGTGCTCGACCAGCTCGGCGCGCCCGCCGCCCAGCGCCGCGCCGCCGTCGGCAATCTGCTGACGCGTCTGTTGCTGGCGATTGTCATCATCCCCTTCGTCGGCCCGCTGGCCGACTGGCTGACCAGCCTGCCGACCGCAGGCCCGCGTTTCGCCATCGAGTTCCACGTCGCGCTGAACGTCGTCGGCGCGCTGGTCTTCCTGCCCTTCGTCAAGCCGATCGCGCGGCTGGTCGAGCGCTTCATGCCGGGCAAGGACGAGAAGGCCGAGGCGGTGGCGCCGCGCTATCTCGACCCCAACGCCCTCGACAGCCCGACCGAGGCGCTCGCCGGCGCGATGCGCGAGGCGCTGCGGCTCGGTGACCGTGTCGAGGTCATGCTGCGCGACACCATGACCCTGCTGGAGAAGGACGAACTCAAGCTCTCCCGCGCCATCGCTCAGGCCGATGACGGCGTCGACACCATCCACGAGTCGATCAAGCTCTATCTGGTCAAGGTCTCGCGCAACGAATTGACCGACGAGGAGAGCCGCCGCCTGTTCGAGATCATCACGCTGATCACGAATCTGGAGCATATCGGCGACATCATCGACAAGAACCTGCGCGAGCTCGCCGAGAAGAAGATCCGCAAGCGCTACACCTTCTCACCCGAGGGCCTGGCCGAGATCCGCGACTTCCATCATCGCGTCGCCTCGGCGCTGGCGCTGGCGCTCAACGTCTTCGCCACGCGCGACATCGTGCTCGCCCGCCAGCTCTTCGCCGACAAGGCGGCGATGCGCGAGGCCGAGCGACGGGCCACCGACAGCCATTTTCAGCGCCTGCGCTCGGGCCGGCCGGAATCGATCGAGACCAGTGCGATCCATCTCGACATCATCCGCGACCTCAAGCGCATTCACGGCCATATCGTCTCGATCGCCTATCCGATCCTCGAGAGCGCCAATGAATTGCGCGAGAGCCGCCTGCGCGAGACCAAGGCTGCGGCCGAGCAGCGCGAGACGCCCTCCGTGCTGATCCCGGCCCCCCATTCGGGCGGCTGAAGGCCTCGCTTCAGCGCGGCGCCGCGAGGATGATCGCGGCGCCGGCCAGGCAGATCACGCCGCCGGTCAGGTCCCAGCGATCCGGCCTCACCCCCTCGACCGCCCAGAGCCAGCCGAGCGAGGCCGCGATATAGACCCCGCCATAGGCGGCGAAGGCACGGCCCGCCGCTGCGCTCTCGACCAGCGTCAGGAGCCAGGCGAACAGCCCGAGCGAGACGAGCCCCGGCAGCAGCCACCAGACCGGCTTGCCGAGCCGCATCCAGCCCCAGAAGGCGAAGCAGCCGGCGATCTCGCAGAGCGCGGCGCCGATATAGGCGGCGATGGTGGGCATCGGGGAATCCGGCTGGGCTTTTCCAAGGTGGGAGGCCAGTCTAAAGCCAAGCCTCACGGAAACAACGTCGTCGCCAAAGGTCAGGGGAAGCATGCCCGACATCGCCATCATCGGCGCCGGCCCCGCGGGACTCATTGCGGCCGAGCACCTGGCCGTTGCCGGACATCGCGTCACGATCCATGAGCGCATGGCCTCGCCGGCGCGCAAGTTCCTGCTGGCCGGCCGCGGCGGGCTGAACCTCACCCATTCCGAGCCGTTCGAAGCCTTCCTGACACGCTACCGCGAGGCCGCAGGCTGGCTGGAGCCCGCCCTGCGCGCCTTCCCGCCGCTGGCGCTGCGCGACTGGGCCGATGGGCTCGGCGCCGACACCTTCGTCGGCTCCAGCGGTCGCGTCTTTCCGCGTGCGATGAAGGCCTCGCCGCTGCTGCGGGCCTGGCTGCGGCGGCTCGATGGTCTGGGCGTCAGGCTGGCGACCGGTCGACTCTGGACCGGCTGGGATGAGACGGGCTCGCTGACCTTCAGGCTCGCTTCCGCTGAAACTGAAAGCACCCGCCCCGATGCGACGATGCTCGCGCTCGGCGGCGCGAGCTGGCCGCGTCTCGGCTCCGATGGCGGCTGGGCGCCGCTCCTGGCGGGGCGGGGCGTTGCGATCTCACCGCTGAAGCCGGCGAATGCCGGCTTCGCTGTCGCCTGGTCGCCGTTGATGCAGGAACGCTTCGCCGGCCAGCCGCTCAAGCGGGTCGTCCTGCGTTTCGCCGGGGAGACGGCGGCTGGCGAAGCGATGATCGATGCGGGCGGCATCGAGGGCGGCGCGATCTACGCCGTCTCCGCGCCGTTGCGCGAGGCGATCGATCGCGATGGTGCCGCCACGCTCCGGCTCGACCTGCGGCCGGACCTCGCCGTCGATGCGCTCGCCGCGCGCCTGACGAAGCGGCGCAAGGGCGAAACGCTCAGCAACCATCTGCGCAAGGCGGGCGGGCTCTCGACCGTCGCGGTCGCGCTGCTGCGCGAGGCCGCAGGCACCGATCTGCCGGTCGCGTCGGAAGCGCTTGCGGCGCTCATCAAGGATGTCCCGCTGCGTCTCGGTGCGTCGATGCCGATCGACCGCGCCATCTCGACCGCCGGGGGCATCGCTCGCGATTCAGTCGATGCCGGCTTCATGCTGAAGCGCCTGCCCGGCGTCTTCGCCGCGGGCGAAATGCTGGATTGGGAGGCGCCGACCGGCGGCTACCTGCTGCAGGCGAGCTTCGCCACCGGCGTCGCTGCCGCAGCCGGAATGGAGGCGTGGCTGTCGCGGCGCTGAGGCGCACTGCCGGTCATCCCGCAGCCGTCAGCCGACGCACGAAGCGCACGCCGCCATCGACCGTCGAGATCTCCCCGATCCGGGCCAGCGAGACGAGGATGTCGCGCACGGCTCGCTCGACCCGGCGCCCTTGCCGGAACCGCCCGGCGATACCGGCCGCATCGAGCGGGCCGGCCGCACCGGCCAGCGCGCCGAGTACGGCGGCGACGCGCTCGACGGCCTCGGTGGGGAAGGCCGGTTTCGCCAGGGCCGGATGGATCGCGATCAGCACCTCCGCCTCGATCTGCTCGCCGCCCCTGGCCGCGCCGCCGAAGCGCGGACGCTGATAGTCGGGCCGCAGCCAGCGGACCTGGCCGCGTTCCTCCTCCCGAGCCCGCTGCCGGTTAAGCGCGACGAGACGGGCCAGCACCTCCTCCTCGGCCAGATCGGTCGGCCAGCCATAGGCCGCGGCAACGGCGGCATCGATGGCCTGATGGTGCTCGTCGAGGATCAGCGCCAGCCCGCGGTCGCGGACGCTCGTTTCGGCCGCGCTCAGAGGGCTGCGGCTCCGGATGGCATCGCGGACATTGTAGAGCTTGGTCAGGGTGAGATCGGGATGTCCGGCGAGAACCTGTTTGCGCAGGGCGTCCAGTGCCTCTGCTGGCCGCCGGATCGCCTGTTTCTGCGCTTCGCTGGCATCCGGGAAGGGGAAAGGGTCGAAGCAGCGGGATTTTGAGTAGCGGGGGCGATCCTCGAGCGTCGCCCCTTGATGTCGCGACCAGACACCATGAAAGCGCGACGACAGCACGCCGAGATGAAATGCATCCGACAGAGCGACGGCGACCAGCATGTTGTCGGGCAGGATGGATGAATCGAGGAACTGGAAGACGCGGTGTTTCGCGGTCTCGACGGTGACGATGTAGCGTTGGAGAGGGGCGAGGGCGGGGCGCAGTTCGCGCCGCGGCTCCCCGAACACCCACCATAGCAAGCGATAGCTGTCGCGCCGGTTGGCATCGCGGCCGATCATCCTGCCGGCCGCGTCCTTGGCTTCCTTCACCGTCAGACGGAGATGCTGGTAGACTTCCGGAAAGCGCTCGCGGGCGGCCTCGGCGGACAGGCCGAACAGGTCGATGACCATGACGCCGCGCGGCCGTTCGGTCAGGTCGCGGCCGTTGCGATAGGGGCGGATATGCGCTTCCAGATCCGGCCTTCGGCCGAGCCCCAGCGCCTCGGCTTCGGCCGGCGTCACGATGAAGCCCGCGCCGTGCAGCGACATGCCGCGCGAGCACAGCCCGTCATTGGCATGCAAAGCTCCGGCTAGGCTCACATCCACGCCGATGGTCAGGTCGGCATTGATCCGTCCTTCCCGTGTCCTCAGCTCGATCTGCGGCTGATCTGTGTCGAGGCCGGCTTCGGAGACGACCTCCAGCAGCTTCCCTTCATGCTTGCCAGCCTGCGCCACCGTCATCGCGATCCGCACGGCGGCGGCATCCTTTCCCGCCTTGGTCCAGGGATGGTCGGGGATCGCCATGACGAGCGAGAGCGGCCGCTTGCCGCCGAGATGCCGCTCCACGGTTCGGCGCTGGAAGAGCTGCGTGATCGAATTGGTGGTGACGAAGCCGAAGCGCCGGAGTTTCGTGCCCGGCCGGGTCAGGATCTCGGCGGCACGATCCCACCAATACATCACGAAATCGGCGCTCTCGTTCATCTGCGGATGCGCCTTCCAGAGCGATTCCGCATAGAGCTCGCCGAGCCTCGCGCGCAGATCCTTGCCGCCGATGAAGGGCGGGTTGCCGACGATGAATTCCGCTTCCGGCCATTCCGGCCTGCGCGGGTTCGGCAAGGCTTCGTGGCCGTCGCGCCATTGCGGGATCGGCCAGCCATCCCAGCTCAGCACCGCGTCGCGCTTGTAGATGTGGTCGAGCTTTTCGAGGATCGGTTCCTTGGGTGCGAAGCCCCGCGTCCGGAAATGCCATTGCAAATGCCCGATCCAGAGCACGAGATCGGCGATGGCGACGGCCCTGCGATTGGTTTCCATGCCGAGGAATTGCTGCGGCCCGACCGCATGCCGGGCAAACCCGCCGAGCGTCTCGACGCTGCCGAGCTCGCTGGCCGCATCGAGCACCTCGCCTTCGAGCTTCTTCATGAGCTCCTGCGAAACATGGAGGAAATTCCCCGTGCCGCAGGCCGGATCGAGCACGCGCGTCGCGCACAGGTTCTCGTGGAAGCCCTCGACCAATGCCAGGGCCTTGCGGGCGTCGCCGCCGTCGCGCGCCTGCTGTGCCGCTCCGAGCACGGCCCGCCAATCCTCGCGGAGCGGCCCGATCACCGTTTCGACGACGATCCGCTCGACATAGGCGCGGGGCGTGTAATGCGCGCCGAGCCTGGATCGCTCCTGCGGATCGAGCGCCTGCTCCAGCAGCGTGCCGAAGATCGCGGGCTCGACCTCCTTCCAGTCGTGCTCGGCGGCGGCGAGCAGCTCGCCGATCTCCTCGCGGCCGAGCGGATAGACCTTTGCATCCTCGTAGAGCTTGCCGTTGAAGCGCTTCATCCGCTCGCGCACCGAGGTCGAGTACTCGCCCTTGTCCATCGCCTGCCACAGCTCCGAGACCAGCGGCAGGAAGGAACCGGGATCGTCGCGGCAGTCGCGCAGCAGCGTCTTGAAGGCATCCTTGCGGATCAGCCGGACATCCTCGGCGAACATCGTGAACAGGCAGCGCATCAGGAACAGCGCCACCTCCTCCGGATCATGCTCGCGTTCCAGCGCCTTCGAGACCGCCGCCAGCCGCTCGGCGATGGCGCGGGTGACGCGGGCAGCGTGGCGCGCCGGGTCGAGCGTCAGCGGCTCCGTCCAGATCGCGGCGAGACGCCTGCGGATGGCCGGATCGCGCAGATCGTCGAGATGGATGCGGTAGCTCTGCCGGTCGGGGAACTGGACGTAGTTCTTACCCTGCCCGGTGAAGTCGGCGTAGAACTCGAAGCAATGGCCGACATCGCAGATGATCAGGAAGGGCGGCCAGCCATGCGAAGGCGGCAGCGCCTTGGCGTAGTCTTCCGCCTGCCGCTTGGCGTTGAGCATCAGCACGTCCCAGGCGCGGTCGGCGCCGCGCCGGCCACGCGGACCTGCGGGCTCGACGAAGGGCAGGGCGCCCTGCGCCGGCAGCAGCTCCTTCGCCTGCCCCTTCAGCCGGCTCTGCTTCGCCTCCAGCACGAAGGCGCTCTTCTTGTAGAGGTCGATCCGCCCGGTCGTATGCCCGCCCTGCCCGTCGGGAAAGCGCACCGGATATTCGAAGCGATAGGTCACCGCGTCGGAATCGCTGGTCGGCGGCTGCGGCGCCTCGACGCCGATCAGGAGGCACAACTCGCTCAGGAACTGCGCATAGGCCGCCCGTTCCGCGCCTTCCGATACGCGCCAGCGGGCGATGAAGGCCTCGACCTCATCCTCCGCGGGCTCGGACCCGCCCCCCGACATGGTCCGTCCCTCCAGGTTGTATTTCTCGGAATGACAACCTAAGGTTGTTTTTTCTTATCCTGTCAACTCCTGTCATCAATCTGGCCTTGGCGCCGCGACACCCCCTCGCATCCGGTGCGGTTCGGGCCCATATTGCGGCCATGCCGAAAAGCCCCGACACCACCGCGACCAAGCCGAAGGCTGCGAAGAAGCCGTCTTCGGCCCGCACGCCGAACTCCAAGGCGTCGAAGCCCGAGCTGAAGCCGCTCGAGGGCTATCTCGCCGATCTGCTGAATCCCGCGATCAATCGCGGCACGGCGGTGCCCGGCGGCGCCTCCGGCTTCAGGGACAAGCCGCAGGCCGGTTACGAGGCGAAGCCGAGCTATGCGCTGGAACGACCGGGCGGCGAGGAGCGGCCGAAGCGCAAGCTCTCCAAGAAGGCGGATTCGGCCTTCATCGGCGCCGAGGGTGCGGCGGCCGCGACGGCGAGTTCGCTGCAGCATCTGCTGGAAACCGGGAGCCCCTTCATCCAGCCCGGCAAGCCCTGGACGCCGCACCGGCCCGAGCGGCCGGAGAAGTCGGAAGGCGGCATCCGCTTCCAGATGAAGTCCGACTTCTCGCCCTCAGGCGACCAGCCGACCGCGATCGGCGATCTGGTCGACGGCATCCGCCGGCAGGAGCGCGACCAGGTGCTGCTCGGCGTCACCGGCTCGGGCAAGACCTTCACCATGGCGAAGGTGATCGAGGAGACGCAGCGCCCGGCGCTGATCCTGGCGCCCAACAAGACATTGGCCGCGCAGCTTTACGGGGAATTCAAAAGCTTCTTCCCCGACAACGCGGTCGAGTACTTCGTCTCCTATTACGACTATTACCAGCCGGAGGCTTATGTCCCGCGCTCGGACACCTATATCGAGAAGGAATCCTCGATCAACGAGCAGATCGACCGCATGCGCCACGCCGCGACGCGCTCCCTGCTCGAACGCGACGACGTGATCATCGTCGCCTCGGTCTCCTGCATCTACGGTATCGGCTCGGTCGAGACCTATACGGCGATGACCTTCTCGGTGAAGCTCGGCGAGCGCATCGAGCAGCGCCAGCTCATCGCCGATCTCGTCGCCCTGCAATACAAGCGCACCCTCGGCGATTTCGCCCGCGGCACTTTTCGCGTCCGCGGCGACGTGATCGAGCTGTTCCCGGCGCACTATGAGGACCGCGCCTGGCGCATCGGCCTGTTCGGCGACGAGGTCGAGTCGATCTCCGAGTTCGACCCGCTGACCGGCCAGAAGACCGGCGAGCTCGAATTCATCAAGGTCTACGGCAATTCGCACTACACCACGCCGCGCCCGACGCTGACCCAGGCGGTGAAGTCGATCAAGGAGGAGCTGAAGGCCCGCCTCGACGAGCTCAACCGCATGGGCCGCTTCCTGGAGGCGCAGCGGCTCGACCAGCGCTGCACCTTCGACATCGAGATGATCGAGGCCACCGGCTCCTGCAACGGCATCGAGAACTACTCGCGCTATCTCACCGGCCGCAAGCCGGGCGAGCCGCCGCCGACTTTGTTCGAATACCTGCCCGACAACGCGCTGGTCTTCACCGACGAGAGCCACGTCACCGTGCCGCAGATCGGCGGCATGTATCGCGGCGACTTCCGCCGCAAGGCGACGCTGGCCGAATACGGCTTCCGCCTGCCCTCCTGCATGGACAATCGGCCGCTGCGCTTCGAGGAATGGGACGCGATGCGGCCGCAATCGGTACATGTCTCGGCCACGCCCGGCGGCTGGGAGATGGAGCAGACCGGCGGCGTCTTCACCGAGCAGGTCATCCGCCCGACAGGTTTGATCGACCCGCCGGTCGAGATCAGGCCCGCCAAGCATCAGGTCGCGGACCTGCTCGACGAGGTCAAGGAGGTCACCGGGAAGGGCTATCGCACCCTCGTCACCGTGCTGACCAAGCGCATGGCCGAGGATTTGACCGAATACCTGCACGAGAACGGCATTCGCGTCCGCTACATGCACTCGGACATCGACACGATCGAGCGCATCGAGATCCTGCGCGACCTGCGCCTCGGCGCCTTCGACGTGCTGGTCGGCATCAACCTGCTGCGCGAGGGCCTCGACATCCCCGAATGCGGCTTCGTCGCCATTCTCGACGCCGACAAGGAGGGCTTCCTGCGCTCCGAGACTTCGCTGATCCAGACCATCGGCCGCGCCGCCCGCAACGTCGACGGCAAGGTCATCCTCTATGCCGACCATGTCACCGGCTCGATGGAGCGGGCGATGGCGGAGACCAATCGCCGCCGCGAGAAGCAGGTCGCCTATAACGAGGAACACGGCATCACGCCGCAGACGGTGAAGAAGAATATCGGCGACATCCTCGGCTCGGTCTATGAGCGCGACCATGTCACGGTCGACAAGGGGCTGGTGGCGCCGGCCTCGGGCCACAATCTCAAGGCCGCGATCGCCGATCTCGAGAAGCGCATGCGCGAGGCCGCGGCCGATCTCGAATTCGAGACGGCGGCCCGCCTGCGCGACGAGATCAAGCGGCTGCAGGCGACGGAACTGGCGATCGCGGACGATCCGCTCGCGCGGCAGGGCGATGTCGAGGCCTCCGCCGGCAAGTACAAGGGCGAGCGCAGCTACGGCTCCAGCGCCAACCTGCCGCCGACCCGCGCCCGCAAGCCGACCGACGAGGACATGGGTCCGCATAACTGGGGCGGCGGCGAGGCCAAGCCGAAAGCCGGCGACAAGCCGAACCCGCTGCTCACCGGCACCTCACGGGCGCGGAAGCCGACGCTGGACGAGATGGGTCCGGTGCCGGAATCGCGGCCGAAGGGGGCTGGGGAGAGGCGGAGAAGGAGGTAGCCTCCGTTCAGCCGAAATCTCCTGGTCGCGGCTGAACACTGGCCCAAAGTCGAGAAATCTGGCCGCAGGCTGCTCTAATGCGTTTTTCACGAGAGACGCGATCTGAAGGGAAGTCGATTCGTTCAGCGAGGCGGATATCGAACAACATCAATTGCTTCGGATCAATTCGCTCCTCTGTCACGCCATTTTCGATGAGAGCCATTCTTAGGAGGGCAAGCATATATTGCCCAACTTCTCGCCTATATGCTTCACGTTCGAGGCGAGTTTTTTCAGTCTTACAGGCAGACGGGTTGGGCGTTTTCTGAGGTCGAAAAAGTGCAGCCCCAATCCTGTCACCTTCATCGAGTCTTGTTGCTCCAACAAGTAAGTCCGGCTGAACCGAGACTGCGACGCCAGCTATGGACATGAAAGCAAGCTTTGGCGCCTCGAAGAGCGGTAGTTTGCCGATTCCAAGCGCATTCTGCGCGTTTTGGAATAGGAGGATGGTTTCTGCGCATCTCTCGGCCTCATCCTTAACGAATGGTTTAGAGGTTGGTGCTTGACTCTTGGCTCTGAGCGCGCCGACGGCGGTATCGAGAGTACTCTCCGGGCGGCGAGGATCGGCGCAGAATGCGCGGATAGCTCTTAGTGCGTCGCTGTGCGGAACTACGGTGCTCGCACGCATGAACCGGGCGTCATGCAGGATGTCATCCTGTCTGTCCGGAGGCGTAATGATGAACTCGGCCAAGGCCGATGCTGAAATCCTCGGCTCGTTACGTTCACGAATTCGAGGGTGCAACGAAATGGGGCTGCCCATGGAATACGGCTTCTCCCTGCGAATCGACAACAGTCGAACAGTGTGGCTGACCGAGATAAGCAGAAGAACGTTCGATGAACAAGATCTGGTCGAGCTGGACGATGACTGCGGATTGTTCGTTGTTGTGGAAGACGAGGTCGCCGGAACATTTGATGTGTTGGCGAAGGTGGCCTCGCAGTCTGCTGGGTTAGAGCTAGTTCGGATGCTTGTTCGCGCGAACACATCCAGGCCAGCGCTTGTTTCTGGTTAGCCTATCGTAAGGTCATTATCCACTCGGCGATCTTATCTTGATGTCGTTGTCTAAGGGCGCCACTGCGAGAGAAAGTGCCGAAGGCCCGTTAGCTGACCTATGACCGTCCCCTCCACCTTCATCTACGCCTCGCGCGATCTCGAACGTTTCCTGCTCGATGCGCGCGATGAGCTTGGCCATGCCACCACGCATCAGAGCTGGCAGTCGGTGCTGGCCGTGCTCGTCACCTTCCGGGCGCGCCTGACGCCGGCCGAGGGGCTGGCTTTTGCCGATGCGCTGCCGCCGCTGCTCGCGGCGATGGTCCTGCAGGACTGGGACCTCGGCCAGCCGCCGAAGCCCTTCGCCGACCGCGCGACGCTGACGCGGGAGGCGATGGCGTTTCGCGGCGACCACAGCATCCTGCCCGAAAGCGGCATCGCTGACGTTGCCCGGGCGCTGCGCCGGCATGTCGAGCCGCAGGCCTTCGAGCGCGCGCTGACCAAGCTGCCGCCGGGCGCGCGGGATTTCTGGACGGTCTGAGCCTCAGGCCCCGTCGAAAGCCGCATGATAGCGCACCGTGCCGGCCGGCTGCTCCGCGCCGAAACCGAGGCGCATGAAGTATTCCGGCGGCACGCCCTCCAGCACCAGCGCCGGATCGTTGGCGAAGCCGAAGCGGCCGTAATAGGCGGGGTCGCCGAGCAGCACGCAGCCGCCAGCGCCATTCTCGCGCAGGCGCCGCAGGCCCTCGCGGATCAGCTCCGAGCCGATGCCGCTGTGCTGCCGGCCCGGCCGCACCGAGACCGGTCCGAGCCCGAACCAGCCGCGCTCCGCCCCGTCGATCGTCACCGGCGAGAAGGCGACATGGCCGACGATCTCTCCATCTTCGACGGCGACGAGCGAGAGCGTCAGCTCCCCGGCCGCGCGCAAGCCGTCGACGATCGCTACTTCGGTGCCGCTGCTATGCGGCGCCGTCGCGAAGGCCTCCGTGGTCAGGGCGCGGATGGCGTCGGCGTCGCCCGGCTGTTCGAGTCGGATGGGCATGGTCACTCCTTTGCCGGCGCTTATGCCATGCCGGAGCCTGCCGCGAAAACTTATCCCCGCCTTGGCGAACCATGCGTATCCTGGGTCACCTCGTCCCCGAGGGGCAGCCATCCGGAGGTATGCCGTTGGCGGGGCGAGGTCGGCGCCTGCGGGTGGAGTTACGATCCACTCCCGGGAGGCTTCGGGGCACCGCCCTGGGGACATTACGATCCCTGTGCGAGGAGCTCGCTGGACGGGTTGGCGGAAGCGGCCCTGTCCGACACCGCGGTGTGGCGCACCCTTTGGGGCGTTGAGGCCGCAGGACGGCATGGCTGGCCCGCCCGCCCTTATAAGCGCGGCTCGGAGTCTGAAAATCGCCGATAAGCGGAGCGCCACGGGGCGTGCGGAAGGTGGCTCAATCCTTCCGCGCCGCATCCTGGCTCAATGGAAGCGGCCCGATACAACCTGCGCCTCGCGGCGCTCCGCTGCCCCTCGACCGAAACGCCCGCGCATCGGCGCGGGCGGCGAAGGCGCTTGCGCGTGGGATTTGCGGCCTGCGCGCCGCGGCCGGCTCAGGCCGCGAGCGAGACCTGCGCCTGCAGCTTGCGGATCGCGGTGCTGAGCTCGGGCTCGTCGACGATGTCGGCGGCGTCGGCGAGCTTGAACCAGTGCAGGTCGCGCTGGTCCTGCTCGCGGAAATCGGCGAGCTGCTGCTCGACCTCGAGCAGATAGAGCTTCACCTCGCAGAGCGTGAAATGGTCGCTCATGCGCTTCCAGTAGCTGTAGCGCCCGGCCGGCTTCTCGCTGACGCGCCCGACCACGCCGGCCTCCTCATAGGCCTCCTGCGCGGCGGCGTCGCGGTCCTTGATGCCCTTCATCGGCCAGCCCTTGGGCACGATCCAGCGGCGCGTCGTGCGCGAGGTCACGAGCAGGATCTCCGTCGAGCCGTCGGGGGCGCGGCGGATCGGCATGGCGGCGATCTGCGACCGCTTCTCCCCCGTTTTCCGCTTGGCCTTCTTCATCGGCGCGTGGCGTTCCTTCCTGGGCTGAACATTTGTCCGGTCGCGAATCATTTTGATCGCCGGAGCGAATAAATATTGCACCGGATCGCGAAAATGGAAGAGGCGTTCTGTAAAAACGCCGGTCCGTGATGCGTCGAGCACATGCGGCCGCGGCGCGCGGGAGCGGCGTCGCGGCGTGGCATGGGGCGGAAGCCTGGGCGGTCGCCCGCGCGGGGCGACGGCAGCGCTCTCAGAGCTTCTTGCCGTCCTTGTCGTACTGCTTGAGGAAGGCGGTCAGGTCCGCGATTTCCTTCTCGCTCTTGATGCCGGCGAAGATCATCTTGGTGCCGGGGATCTTGGCCTTCGGGTCCTTGATGTATTCGGCGAAGGTCGCCTCGTCCCAGGTCAGGCCGGAGTTCTTGTTGGCGTTCGAGTAGCTGTAGCCGGCGACGGCGCCGGAATGGCGGCCGATCAGGCCGTTGAGCTCGGGCCCGACCAGGTTGCGCGCGCCCTCGCCGATCTGGTGGCAGGCGCGGCATTTGTTGAAGGAGCGCTGGCCGGCCTCGAGATCCTGCGCGGCGGCAGGGCGGGCGAGAAGCGGCGTCGCGAGCAGCGCCAGGGCGAAAAGGCTGAGGGGGGCTGCACGCATGGTCTCGTCCTCGGGGCTTGTTCCGGTCAGGCTTCCTGCGGCCGGCTTGGCCTTACCTTGGAAGCCTTCTCGTTTAAGCCTCGCCGGCGCCGGCTGGACATGGGTCCTTTCGACGCGGGAGCATGCCGGGGCTCAGAGCTCGCCGACCCATTCCGCCACGGCGGCGGTGAAGATGTCCGGGCGCGAGACCGGGAACAGGTGCCCGCCCGTCTCCATGATCGAGCGCCGGGCGCCGGGCAGCGCCGCGACGATCGCCTCCTGGTGGTAGACCGGCACGACCATGTCGTCGCGCGCGCCCATCACCATGACCGGCATCGGCAGGGCCTCGATGTCGGCGGTGCCGTCGAAGCCGAGCAGCGCGTCGATGCGCTCGCGCATCACCGTCCGGGCGTGGTCGCTGGTCGGCGCGGAGTCGATGGCGTCGTCATAGATGTGCCAGTTGGCCTGGATCCAGCGTGGCTGGTAGGCGCTGAGGATGGAGAGCGCGGCGAAGGCCTGCGGGTCGCAGTCGAGGATCGCCCGCCGGGCGCCGAACAGCGCCGTCATGTAGCGGCAGGCCTTGAGCCAGGTCCCGCTCAGGATCAGCCCGTCGAGCCGGCCGGGTGCGAGCTTCGCCATCGCCTGGCCGATGCAGCCGCCGGTCGAATGCCCGAGCACGACGGCGCGGTCGAGCCCGGCCGCGTCGAGCACCGCGAGCCCGTCGCGGGCGAGCCGCTCGATGTCGCAGGGCGCCTCGCCGCGGCTGCTCGCGCCGATGCCGCGCTGGTCGAAGCGGATGATCTGGAACGAGCGCCGCAGCGTCGAGGCGATATCGGTCCAGAAGCCGGCCGTGCCGCTGAGGCCGCTGACCAGCAGGAGCGGTTGGCCGTGCCCTTCGCGGAAGCCATGGAGCACGGCTCCGTCATCCGTTTCGGCACGGAAATCGATGATCTCGGTCGTCGTCGTCATGTGTCACCCAACGGTCATGGCGCTGCGTCGCGCGTTTGTCGCGCGTTCGGGCGCCATGGATCCGCCCTTCCCCCTCTTGCAGCGATATGTCGCCCCGTTGTTGTCGTCCGGTGCGCCCCATGGAACGCTGCCGTCAGGTCAACATGGCCCATGCCGGCGGCTCCGACCATGGCGTGAGCGCGAGGGGCGGAATGCTTTGAATGCAATACGGATAAGGGGAGGACTAATCGTTACGCGCCTGCTGCATGTATCTGGCCGTTGCGTCGCGATTTCCGGCGGTCAGCTCCGTCGGTTGGCGGCGTCCGGATCGTTGCGCCAGGTCGCGAGCGGCATGGTCGGCAGGTCGAAATAGTCGCGCGTCGTCGCATAGCCGTGGCCGCCCATCCGGCCGACGGCGTCGAGCGCGGCGGGGTCGACATGCAGGCGCTCGTCGACGGTGTCGCCGCGGAAATGCGCATAGACGATCTCGCCGAGGATGATCTCGCGCGAATTGCCGATGCTGAGCGTGGTGTGGTGGCGGCATTCGAAGGCCGCCGGCGCCTGGCCGATCCAGGGGCAGGGCACCTTGGCGCCGGGCATGGCGGTGAGGCCGGCTTCGGCGAGTTCGTCCGTGCCGGGTTCGAATGGCACGGCACAGATGTTCATGCCCGCGACCAGCGCATCGGAGACGATGTTGACGGTGAAGGCCAGCGTCTCGCGGATGTTGCGGCCGGTGTCCTTCTGCGCGCCGGTCGGGCGGTATTCGACGCCGACGGCCAGGATCGCGGGATCGGCCGACAGGCAATTGAAGAAGGAGAAGGGAGCGGCGTTGACCTTGCCCTGCGCATCGACCGTCGTCACCAGCGCGATCGGGCGCGGCACCACGGCGCCGATCAGTAGCTTGTAGCGCTCGCGCGGCGAAAGCGCCGCGAAGTCGAAGGTGACGATGCCGGGGGCCGTTTCGGCCCGCGGCGGCGCGGCCGGCTGCGCTGTCATGATGGGGTCAATCCTTCGCTGAGGGCATAGGGCGCGAGCACATCGCGGATGTCGCGTTCGACGCGGGGCGTGAGCAGCGCGCGCGTGACGACGGCGCGCAGATGGTGGTCCATCAGATCCGCGGCGCGGGCGGCGTCGCCGGCGCGCAGGGCCTCGATGAGCTGGCGGTGCTCGGAAACGGCGCATTCGGAGGAGTGCGGGCGCCCGTAGATCGCCAGGATCAGCGAGCAGCGCGACGAGGATTCCTGGACATAGCGCAGCAGCAGGGCGTTGCCGGTCATCTCGGCGAGCTTGATGTGGAACTCGCCGGAGAGCCGGATCGATTCCGGCCCGTCCTGCCCGTGCGCCTTCTCTTCCTGCCGGACATGGGCCTCGAGCTCGGCCGCCTGCGCTGCGGTGAGGCGCCCGGCCAGATTCTCGGCGACGAGCCGCTCCAGCCCGCGCCGGACCTCGAAGACGTCGCGCGCCTCTTCCAGCGTCGGATAGGCAACCGAGGCGCCCTTGTTCGGCGTGAGTTCGACCAACCCCTCGACGGCGAGGCGGTTGAAGGCCTCGCGCACCAGCGTGCGGCTGACCCCGAGCTGCTCGCCGATCGAATCCTCCGGGAGCTTCATGCCGGGTTTCAGCGCCTGCTCGATGATCGCGCGCCGCAGCGCCCTGTAGACGGATTGCGCCCGCAATCCGGGAGTCCTTGGCTCGCCCATGTCGGTCTTTCCTCTCTTCGACCGGACCTTGTTGTGAGCCGTCAATGTCACGAGCCGGCGCTCCATGCCAGTTTGCGCTTGTGTTCAATAATCGCATACAATACGATCAATCAATCGTATGCAAGATTGAACATTAATCGCACACGAGATGGCGCAAAAAGCGTCACGATGCGCAAAGAGGTGGCAGCGACGACCGCGCAGCTTCGTTCCGGAGCGCGCCGAACAAAAAAGGGGAGAGTTCCGATGAAGAAGGCCTGGTTGCTGGCGGCAGTGGCTGCCTTCGCGCTGAGTGGCGCGGCCGAAGCGAAGACGCTGAAATGGGGGGCCGGCCGCGAGATCGCCTCGCTCGACCCATATTCCTATGGCGAGACCTTCACGCTTTCAGTGCTGAATCACGTCTATGAGGGGCTGGTGCGCTATACCGGCGACCTCAAGATCGAGCCGGCGCTGGCGGAGTCCTGGGAGACGGTCACGCCGACGACCTGGCGCTTCCATCTGCGCAAGGGCGTCAAGTTCCACAACGGCGACGCCTTCACGGCCGATGACGTGCTGGCTTCGCTCGCCCGTGTCTCCGACGACGCTTCGCCGCTGAAGGGCAATCTGCCGGCCTACAAGTCGTCGAAGAAGATCGACGACTACACCGTCGAGATCGAGGTCGACGGCCCTTATCCTCTGCTGCTCAACGACCTGACCAACATCTTCATTTTCGACAAGAAGTGGCTGGAGGCGAACAATGCCCTCAAGCCGACCGATGTCGGCAAGGGCGTTACCGGCTATCCGACCGACCATGCCAATGGCACCGGCCCCTTCATCGTCGAGAGCCGCCAGCCCGACGCCAAGACGATTTTCGTCAAGAACCCGAACTGGTGGGACAAGCCGCAGCACAATATCGACCGCATCGAGTTCGTGCCGATCGCCTCGGCTTCGACCCGCGTCGCCGCGCTGCTCTCCGGCGAGATCGACTTCACCAACGTCGCGCCGCTGCAGGATCTGCCGCGCCTCAAGGCCTCGCCGGACGTCAAGGTGCTGCAGACCAACGAGCTGCGCTCGGTGTTCTTCGCCCTCAACCTGCGGGACAAGCTGTTCGAGAGCGACGTCAAGGACAAGAACCCCTTCAAGGACATCCGCGTGCGCGAGGCGCTCTATCGCGCCATCGACATCGACGCGGTCCAGAAGCGTGCCATGCGCGGTTTGTCGCGCAACACCGGCGCGCTCGTCGCGCCCGCCATTCCCGGCTACGACCCGTCGCAGGACGTGCGTCCGCCCTTCGACCTGAGCGCTGCCAAGAAGCTCCTGGCCGATGCCGGCTATCCGAACGGCTTCTCCTTCCAGATGAACTGCCAGAGCGATGCGCTGGTCAACGAGGAGGAGTTCTGCCAGGCGGTCGCCTCGATGTGGTCGCGTGCCGGCCTCAAGCCCAATCTCAGCATGGCGCCCCGCGCCCAGCAGACGCCAAAGCGCGTCAAGGGCGATTTCGACGTGCTGTCCTTCGGCTGGGCCAACGAGCCGATGATCGACGCCTATTCGCTGCTGGTGCAGGTCATTCACTCGAAGTCCGGCACGGCCGGCGTCTTCAACTGGGGCAACTGGGGCGATCCGAAGGTCGATGCCCTGATCGACAAGGCCGGCGTCGAGCTCGACACGCCCAAGCGCATCGAATTGATGAAGCAGGCGCTCAAGATCGTGAAGGACGAGACGCTCTTCATCCCGCTGCACCAGCAGCCGATGGCCTGGGCGATGCGTGCGGACGTCGAGACCATGGTGCAGGCTTCCGACAACAAGGCGCGCCTCTGGCTGACCAAGCTGAAGTGAACTGCGGCGCTCGACCCATCATGGCTGGGGATGCCCCGGCCATGATGGAAGCCCGCCTTTTCCACGCCTGAGATTTCCGGGCCTTCGCCGTACGAAGCCCGGGGCTGCCGGACCGCAGGAGCATCCCATGCCGGCCTTCCTCCTCAAGCGCATCCTGAATGCCGCCGGCGTCATGCTCGCCGTGGCATTCCTTGCCTTCCTGAGCTTCCGCTTCGTCGGCGATCCCATCGACCTGATGCTGAACGAGCAGGCGAGCCAGCAGCAGCGCGACGAATTGCGGACTCGCCTTGGCCTCGACAAGGGCTTCGTGCTGCAGTTCGCGACCTTCGTGAAGAATGCCGCCCAGGGTGATTTCGGCATCTCCTATCGCAACCAGCAGGACGTCTTTGCGCTGATCGCGGAGCGTTTCCCGGCGACATTCGAGCTCGTGCTGGTTGCGACGTTCCTCTCGCTCTTCATCGGCATCCCGCTCGGAGTCTACACCGCGATCCGACGAGAGAGCTTTCTGGCCAAGGCGCTGCAATTCATCTCGGTGCTCGGCGTCTCGCTGCCGAGTTTCGCGCTCGGAATCATGCTGATTCTCGTCTTCTCGGTGACGTTGCAATGGCTGCCGGCCTTCGGGCGCGGCGAGGTCGTCAAGCTCGGCTGGTGGAGCACCGGCCTCCTGACACCGTCCGGCCGCGCCGCGCTGATCCTGCCGGGCATCACGCTCTCGCTCTTCCAGATCACGCTGGTGATGCGGCTCGTGCGGGCCGAGATGCTGGAGACGATGCGCACCGATTTCATCCGCTTCGCCCGGGCGCGGGGCCTGCCGGCCCGCTCCATCCATTTCGGCCATGCCCTGCGCAACTGCCTGATGCCGGTCATCACGGTCACCGGCCTGCAGATCGGCAACCTCATCGCCTTCGCGCTGGTGACCGAGACGGTGTTCCAGTGGCCGGGCATGGGCATGCTCTTCGTCCAGGCCGTCACCTTCGTCGATATCCCGGTGATGGCGGCCTATCTCATCATCGTCTCCTTCATCTTCGTCGCGCTGAACACGCTGGTCGACCTGACCTACGCCTGGGTCGATCCGCGCCTGCGCGACGACGCGCTCTCGGGAGGTGCCAATGCCCGCTGAGACCTCCCCGCCCACCGTCAAGGCCGCCGTCGCGAAGCCCGGGCGCATCCGGCGCTTCCTCGACAGCGATATCGGCTGGAGCTTCCGCACGACGCCGGCCGCCTGGATCTCGGCGCTGGTGCTGGTGCTGCTGGTCGTGACCGCCTTCCTGGCACCGCTGATCGCGGCGCAGAACCCCTACGACCTCTCGCAGATCTTCATCGACAAGGCGGAGATCCCGCCGATCTGGCAGGAGGGCGGCGAATGGCCCTTCCTGCTCGGGACCGATCCGCAGGGGCGCGACGTGCTCTCCGCCATCCTCTACGGTTCGCGCATCTCGCTGATCATCGGCTTCGCGGCGGTGCTGGTCTCGATGCTGATCGGCGTCGGCGTCGGGCTCCTGGCCGGTTTCCATGGCGGACGCATCGACAATCTGCTGATGCGCCTCGGCGACACCGTGCTGTCGATCCCGACCCTGCTGATGGCGATCCTCGTCTCGGCCGTCTTCCGGGGCCTGCTGCCGCCGGAATTGCGCGACCCCTTCGCCGCGATGGTGCTGGTGCTCGCGATCTCGCTGACGAGCTGGGTGCAATATGCCCGCGTCGTCCGCGCGCTGACGATGGTCGAGCGCCGCAAGGAATATGTGCTCGCCGCCCGCATCATCCATGTGCCGGCGGCGCGGATCATGCTGCACCACATCCTGCCCAACACCCTGACGCCGGTGCTGGTCTCGGCCACGCTCAATCTCGGCCTCGCCATCCTCTCGGAAGCGACGCTCTCCTTCCTCGGCGTCGGCATGCCGATCACCCAGCCCTCGCTCGGCACGCTGATCCGCATCGGCAACCAGTACCTGTTCTCCGGCTCCTGGTGGCTCGTCGTCTTCCCCTCGCTGCAGCTCGGGCTGATCGTGCTCTCGGTCAACCTGCTCGGCGACTGGCTGCGCGACGCGCTGAACCCGAAGCTGCGCTGACCATCATAAGAAACCACGAGGATACGCCTGCCATGACTGCCTCCCTCCTGATCCGCAACATCCGGCCGAATGCGGGGCCCGCCCTCGACATCCTGATCGAGAACGGCCGCATCAGCCGGATGGCGAAGGACATCGCGGCGCCGGCCGGCGTCACGGTCGAGGATGGCCGCGGCGACATCGCGATTCCCGGCCTGGTCGAGGCGCACGCTCATCTCGACAAGAGCCTCTGGGGCATGACCTGGTACGTCAACGAGGTCGGCCCGAAGCTGCTCGACAAGATCGACAACGAGCGCGAGAGCAAGAAGCGCCTCGATCTCGACCCGGCCCGCCAGTCGGCCCGCCAGACCGTCCAGTCCTCGATGATGGGCTCGACCCATACGCGCAGCCATGTCGACGTCGATACCGAGCTCGGGCTCTGGGGCGTCGAGGGCATCATGAAGACCCGCGAGGATTACGCGGACATCATGGACATCGAGCTCGTCGCCTTCCCGCAATCGGGCCTGCTGCGCCGGCCGGGCACGCTGGAACTGATGCATGAGGCGATGAAGGCCGGCTGCGAGATCGTCGGCGGCCTCGACCCCTGCGCCATCGACCGCGACCCCAAGGGCCATCTCGATGCGATCTTCGGGCTCTGCCAGACCTATGGCCGCCCGCTCGACATCCACCTGCACGAGCCCGGCGAGATGGGCCTGTTCTCGCTCGACCTGATCATCGAGCGCACCCGCGCGCTTGGCATGAAGGGCAAGGTCACCGTCAGCCACGCCTTCTGCCTGGGCACCGCGCCGGAACTGGTCGACCCCGTGATCCCGCAGCTCGCCGATCTCGACATCGCGATCATGACCACGGCACCGGCCCGCAACACTGCGCCCGCCGTCAAGAAGCTGCTCGATGCCGGCATCCGCGTCTGCTCCGGTTCTGACGGCATCCGCGACACCTGGGGCCCCTATGGCAATGCCGACATGGTCGAGCGCGCCATGTTCATCGGCCTGCGCAACAATTTCCGCCGCGACGACGAGGTCGAGCTCGGCCTGCATGTCTGCACGACCGGCGGCGCCCAGGTGATGGAGATCGCCGATTACGGCCTCGCCGAGGGCAAGATCGCCGATCTCGTCATCATGCCCGGCCAGAGCCTGACGGATATCGTCGTGACCCGTTCGCCCAAGCGCCGCGTGATCAAGCGCGGCAAGATCGTCGCCCGTGACGGCGTTTCGGTGAGGACTGCCCCGTGAGCCTGCAAGCCAAGAAGCGGCCTGAAGGCCGCATCCTGATGACCGCGCGCTGGGTCGTCGGCCACAAGGACGGACGCCACCGTCTCTACGAGAACGGCGAGGCCGTGTTCGAGGACGGCGAAATCGTCTTCGTCGGCCACGGCTTCCCGGGCGAGGTCGCCCGCCGCATCGACTACGGCTATGCTCTGATCGGGCCGGGCTTCGTCGATTGCGACGCGCTCTCGGACCTCGACACCACCATCCTCGGCTATGACAACCAGCCGGCCTGGAAGAAGGGGCGCGTCTGGCCTCGCAGCTATCTCGAGGCCGGCCCCTACGAAATGTACACGCGCGAGGAGCTGGCCTTCCAGAAGAAGCACGCCTTCGCCTCGCTGATCCGCAACGGCATCACGACCGCGCTGCCGATCGCCTCGCTGTTCTACCGCGCCTGGGGCGAGACGGTGCAGGAATTCGAGGACGCGGCGGAAGCGGCGGCGGCGCTCGGCATGCGCGCCTATCTCGGCCCGGCCTATCGCACCGGCAACCAGCTCGTCGAGGAGGACGGGCGTATCACCACCCACTACGACGAACAGCGCGGCCTCGCCGAGCTCGACGCGGCCATCGGCTTCGCGAGGCGCCATGAAGGCGCGGCCGGCGGGCTGATCCGTGGCATGCTGGCGCCCGACCGGATCGAGACCTCGACGGCGGAGCTGCTGCGCCGCACCGCGGTCGCCTCGCGAGATCTCGATATTCCGGTGCGGCTGCATTGCTGCCAGTCGAAGATCGAATACGACCTCGTCCTCGCCCAGCACGGCATGAGCCCGCCGGAGTGGCTGGAAAGCCTCGGATTCCTTAACGAGCGCTGCCTGCTGCCGCACGGCACCGTCGTCTCCGGCAGCCGGCATGTCGAGCGTCCCGGACGCGATCTCGAGATCATCCGTGATTCCGGCGCGAGCATCGTTCATTGCCCGCTGGTCTCCGGTCGCGGTGGCAATGCCATCGACCATTTCGGCCGCTACCGCGCCATGGGCCTCAACATCGCCATGGGCACCGATACCAGCCCGCCGGACATGGTGATGAACCTGCAGATCGGCATGATCCTCGCCCGCAACATGGCGGGCAGTGCCACCGCCGTTCGCTCCGAGGATTATTACGACGCGGCGACCGTCGGCGGCGCCGATGCGCTGCGGAGGCCCGATCTCGGCCGGCTCCAGCCGGGCGCCCGGGCCGACATCACCGTCTTCCAGCTCGACCGTCCGCATAGCGGGCAGGTCATCGATCCCATCCAGACGATGATGCTCACCGGCCATGGTCGCGACTTCGCGACGGTGGTGATCGACGGCCGCTTCGTCATGGAGGATCGCGTCATCCCGGGTATCGACGAGGCCGCCGACAACGCTCGCGCCCAGAAGCAGTTCGAGGGCGTGATGGCGCGCTATCCCGAGCGCACGGCCGGTCACCCGCCGGCGAGCGAGATCTTCTCGTCGAGCTATGTCATCGAACGCAGCGAGGCCATCGCATGACCGCATCCGCCGCCGCGCCTCTGCTCTCCGTGCGCGACCTGCGCATCGTCTTCGACGGCCGCCACGGCCCGTTGACGGCGCTGGACGGCGTCACCTTCGACATCGCGCCGGGAGAAATTCTCGGCATGGTCGGCGAGTCGGGAGCAGGCAAGTCCCTGACCGGCACGGCGGTGATCGGCCTGCTCGATCCGCCCGGCCGCATCGCCGGCGGCGAAATCCTGCTCGAAGGCCAGCGCATCGACAACCTGCCCGCGGAGAAGATACGCCGGCTGCGAGGACGGCGCATCGGCGCGATCTTCCAGGATCCGCTGACCTCGCTGCACCCGCTGCTCACGGTCGGGGACCAACTCGTCGAGACCATCACCACCCATCTCCCGGTCGGCAAGGCGCAGGCGCGCAAGCGCGCGCTCGATCTGCTCAAGGAAGTCGGCATTCCGGCGGCCGAGACGCGCATCGACCATTACCCCCACCAGTTCTCCGGCGGCATGCGCCAACGCGTCGTCATCGCGCTCGCGCTCTGTGCCGAGCCTTCCCTGATCATCGCCGACGAGCCGACGACGGCGCTCGACGTCTCGATCCAGGCGCAGATCACCACCTTGCTGAAGCGGCTCTGCCGAGAGCACGGCACCGCGATCATGCTGGTCACCCACGACATGGGTGTCATCGCCGAGACGGCCGACCGGGTCGCGGTGATGTATGCCGGGCGCATCGTCGAGATCGGCCCGGTCGATGAGGTAGTACGCCGTCCGCGCCATCCCTACACGGCCGGCCTGATGGCCTCGATCCCGAGTGTCCACACTCGCCACGAGCAGCTCAACCAGATCGACGGCGCCATGCCGCGCCTCAATGCCATTCCGCCGGGCTGCGCTTTCAACCCGCGCTGTGGCCGGGCCGAGGCCTTCTGCCGTGATCACAAGCCTGGCCTGCCGGCGGCGGCCCATGCCGCAGCCTGTCATTTCCCGCTGCAGGAGCTGGCCCATGCGTAACGAGGCAGCGACGCTCGCGAAGGCTCCGACCATCGATTCCGACATCATCCTCGACGTTGCCGCGGCCTCCTGCCGCTTCGACGTCTCGTCGCCCGCCCTGTCGCGGATGTTCTCGAAGGAGCCGCGCCGTATCCTGCGCGCCGTCGAGAGCGTCTCCTTCACGGTGAAGCGCGGCACCACCTTCAGCATCGTCGGCGAATCCGGCTGCGGAAAATCGACGCTGGCGCGCATGGTCGTGGGTTTACAGCGTCCGACGGAGGGCTTGCTCGACTTCCGCGACATCCGCCGCGCCGACGGCTCCTTCGGCCCGCCCCGCGTGCAGATGATCTTCCAGGACCCCTATGCCTCGCTCAATCCGCGCTGGCGCGTCGGCGACATCATCGCCGAGCCGATCCGCGAACTGAAGCTGAGGCCCGATGCCGAGAGCACGCAACAGCGCGTCGGCGACCTGCTCGAAACCGTAGGGCTCTCGCGCAACGATGCGAGCCGCTACCCGCACGCCTTCTCGGGCGGTCAGCGCCAGCGCATCTCGATTGCCCGCGCCCTCGCCACCGAGGCCGATTTCCTCGTCTGCGACGAACCGACCTCGGCGCTCGATGTCTCCGTGCAGGCGCAGATCCTCAACCTGATGGTCCGGCTGCAGAAGGAGCTCAGGCTGACCTATCTCTTCATCAGCCACAACCTCTCGGTCGTCCGGCACATGTCCGACGATCTTGCCATCATGTATCTCGGCCGCTTCGTCGAGGCCGGCCCGGCCGAGGCGATCTTCACGGCGCCGCGCCACCCCTATACGCGGCTGCTGCTCGACACGATTCCCGATGTCGAGCGGCCGAATCGGGAGCGCAAGCCGATGTCGGGCGAGGTGCCGAGCCCGATCGCCCCGCCGCCGGGTTGCACCTTCAATCCGCGCTGCTCGCTCGCCGCCGACCGTTGCCGCACCGAGCGGCCGGAGCTGCGGCCGCTCGGTGACGTCCGCGTCTCCTGCCACTTCGCCTGAAGCGTCAGCTCGTCAGGGTTGCTTCCAGCGTGATCGGCGCCTTGAACAGCTTCGAGACCGGGCAGCCGGCCTTGGCCTTGTCGGCAAGTGACTGGAAGGTCGCCTGATCGGCGCCGGGCACCTTGCCCTTCAGCGTGAGATGGATCGCGGTGATCGCGTAGCCTTCGCCCTGCTTGTCGAGCGTCACGCGCGCCGTGGTATCGAGTGCATCGGCCTTGAGATTGGCTTCACCGAGGATCAGCGACAGCGCCATGGTGAAGCAGGCGGCATGGGCCGCGCCGATCAACTCCTCGGGGTTGCTGCCGGGCTTGCCTTCGAAGCGGCTGGAGAAGCCGTAGGGATAGGCGCTGAGCGCGCCGCTCTCGGTCGAGATCGCGCCCTTGCCGTCCTTGATGCCGCCTTCCCAATGGGCCGAGCCTGTTTTGTTGATCGCCATGGTGTCGTCTCCTGTTCTGGTCTGAATGGGGAGGGTGCGGCTGGAAAGCTATTCTTTGACAACGATTCAGGGCGAGCCGGGTTCATCGGCACATGATCGTGACGCGTACAGACGCTCCAATTGCCGTAAGGTCACTGCCTCGAACGCTGGAGGCTGCCATGACCGCATTCAATGCTGTTCGTTTCAAGGTGAAGCCGGGGATGGAGACCGCCTTTCTCGACGCCCACCGCAATGTCGCTGCCGACTGGCCGGGCCTGCGCCATGCGAACATCATCGCGGCCGGCGAGGGGCGCTACTGCATTATTGCAGAATGGGAGAGTTTCGAGGCGATGGCGGCGGCCCGCCCGCAGATGATCGCGACCCTCGACGGTTTCCGTCACACGCTCGATGATCTGGGTGCGGGGCTCGGTGTCACCGATCCAATCGCGGGGTCGGTTGCCCTTTCGTTGAAATAGAGCGCAGCAGCCCGGGTATCGGAAGGCGCAATGGCTCGCAGAACGATGAAGGCCCGCGTCGATCGCTCGAGCGGGCCCTCGCATTCCTCGGCTGTTCAGCCGCTCAGTTGAACAGCGTCAGCGACTTCGACAGCGTCACCCAGATTCCCCAGGCCAGCGGGATGCCCACCACGGCCCAGGCGAAGGCGGCGGTGGCGTCGAAGCCGCCCCTGCCGATGCCGAAGGAGCCGACGGCCTCGCGGGCCGCGGCCGCCTTGCTCGCGGCCTGGAGCTTGGCGACTTCCTCCTCCTTCATGAACCATTGCGGGCCGAGCGGCCTGACCAGCGCATTGGCGACGAGACCCAGCGCCAGCATGCCGGCGAGGATGTACATCGTGCCGCTGTAGAGGCTGGCGCCGGTGACGCCGGCCGAAACCTGCGCCTCGCGGATGTAGTTCACCACCACCGGGCCGATGATGCCCGCTGTCGACCACGCCGTCAGCAGTCGGCCATGGATGGCGCCGACGAACTGCGTGCCGAAGACGTCGGCAAGATAGGCCGGCACCGTGGAGAAGCCGCCGCCATACATCGACAGGATGATGCAGAAGGCGGTGACGAACAGCACCTTGGACTGGATGCCGGCCGCCCAGGGCGCCATCGCGTAGAGGGCGATGCCGAGAATGAAGAACGTATAATAGGTGTTCTTGCGGCCGATCTTGTCCGACAGCGAGGCCCAGAAGAAGCGGCCGCAGATGTTGAACAGCGAGAGCAGGCCGACGAAGCCGGCGGCGATGGCTGCGATCGCGGTCTTCTGCCCGGCATCGAGGGCCGAGAAGGCGACGCCTGGCTGGCCGATCAGCGCCCCGCCGAAGATTTCCTGAAGCATCGGCGAGGCGATGCCGAGAACGCCGATGCCGGCTGATACGTTGAGCGTCAGCACGGCCCAGATCAGCCAGAATTGCGGCGTCTTGTGCGCGTCGCGCAGATGGACGTGGCCGGAAGTGATCATCTTGTTCTGCGAGGCCGGCGGTGCCCAACCCTCCGGACGCCAGCCGGCCGGTGGAACGCGGTAGCCGAACGCCCCGGCCATCATGAAGACGAAGTAGATCGCCGCCATGACCAGGAAGGTCTGGAAGACGCCCACCGAGGTCGGGGTCTTGAAGGCGTTCATCAGCATGTCGGCCAGCGGCGAACCGATCATCGCGCCGCCGCCGAAGCCCATGATCGCCATGCCGGTCGCCATGCCGCGCCGGTCAGGGAACCATTTGATCAGGGTCGAGACCGGCGAGATGTAGCCCAGGCCCAGCCCGATGCCGCCGATCACGCCGGAGCCCAGCCACATCAGCCAGAGCTGGTGCCAGTAGACGCCGAGCGCCGAGATCACCATGCCGCCGCACCAGCAGACCGCCGCCGCGACACCGGCCTTGCGCGGGCCGGCCTTCTCCAGCCAGCCGCCGAAGAGGGCGGCCGAAGCGCCGAGGAAGATGAAGAACAGCGTGAACATCCAGCCGAGATCGGCGACGCGCCAGTCGCAGGTGGTGGTGAAGAGTGCGGTCGCCAGCGTCAGGTCCGGGCAGGCCTTCGGTGCCGTGATGCCGATGGCGCGCGAGAGCGGCAGCCAGAACACCGAGAAGCCGTAGGCCATGCCGATGCACAAATGAATGCAGAGAGCTGCCGGCGGCACGAGCCAGCGATTGAAGCCTGCCTTGGCGATGATCCTTTCGCGGTCGAGCAGGCCGCCGCCCTCGTCGACCTGCCCGATATCCTGTGCGACGCTCATTCCCGGTTTCCTTTCCCCATAGCTTCGCCATTCGGCCGGGTAGGCTCCCGGCGCGTTGAAACTGATGATGCGTTCCGTCGGGGAACGCTTGCTGCGCTAGCTTCCGCGCGCTGGTCTGACCCGCGGCAAGGCGCGGCGCAGCAGCGGCGGAAGGTCTTCCGGGCGGGCGGTGTAGGCGGCAAGGAACTCCTCGCGCATCCGCCCGGTCCAGAACTGGTTGATGTGGTCGGCGACGGAGGCTGCCGCCTCCTCTTCCGGATAGGCCTTGAAGAAATCGGCGATCTGCCCGGCCATGCGCCTGAGCGTGGCGATATTCTCCGCATGCGCCGCGCTGTGGGCGGATGCCGCGGGTGCTGATGTCTCCGTCATCGGGCGGTGGCCTCTGCTTCGGTCGCCAGGGCGCCGGTGAAGACGATGCAGCCGTCGCGCCGCGCCACCGCCGCCAGCGTCAGGCCGAGATGCCGGGCCCGCTCGATTGCGAGCGAGGTCGGCGCCGAGATCGCGACCAGCGTGCCGGCGCCGAAGATCGCCGCCTTCTCGACCATCTCGAAGGAGGCGCGGCTGGTGACGAGCAGGAAGCCCTCGCTGGCATCCGCACCGGCGCGCAGGCGCGCGCCGATCAGCTTGTCGAGCGCGTTGTGGCGGCCGACATCCTCGCGCACCGCCAGAATCGCGCCGGCGGTGTCGCACCAGGCGGCGGCATGGACGGCGCGGGTGAGCTGGTTCAGCGGCTGATGCTTGTCGAGCCCGACGAGCGCGGTCTCGATGGCTGAGGCGGCTACGGCGCGCGCCGCCCGCGTCGCGGCATCGGCCATCGGGATCTCCTCGATGGTCTCGACGCCGCAGAGCCCGCAGGAGGTGCGTCCCGAGAGGTTGCGCCGGCGTGCCAGATGCTCGCGGAAGCGGCCGGGCGCCAAGTCGACCGTGACGATGATACCCTCGTCCTGCGGTTCGATGGCGATGCCGCGGATTTCGTCCGCGCCGCGCACGATGCCTTCGGTCAAGCTGAAGCCGGTGACGAAATCCTCGAGATCGGACGGGCTCGCCATCATCACCGCATAGGGCATCGTGCCGTAGACGATGTTGATCGGCATCTCGACTGCGATCTCGATCTCGCGGGCGCCCTCGCGCGCGGCGCCGAAGCGCAGCGGCTCGGCCGTGACCGCGGCCGAGGCCGGCGGCTGGGCGGGCGGGTTATTCCGCGGCATCGGGCAGGCGCTCCGCGATCCGGCGCAAGGTCACGTCTTCCTCGAAATTCTTCTCCTGCCATGGCGAGTAATGATTGGTTCGCCGCACCTCGACCGCCGTCACCTTGTATTCCGGGCAGTTCGTCGCCCAGTCCGAATAGTCGGTGGTGATGACGTTGGCGCCGGTCTTGGCATGGTGGAAGGTGGTGTAGACCACGCCCGGCTGCATCCGCTCCGAGACCTCGGCCCGCAAGGCGATCTCGCCGGAGCGGCTGGCGAGCGCGACGAGGTCGCCGTCGCGAATGCCGCGGCTCTCCGCATCGAAGGGGTGGATCTCCAGCACGTCCTCGTCATGCCAGGCGCCATTCTCGGTCCGCCGCGTCTGCGCGCCGACATTGTATTGCGACAGGATGCGGCCGGTGGTGAGCAGCAGCGGGAAGCGCGGGCCGGTACGCTCGTCGGTCGGCACGTATTCGGTGAGCATGAACCGGCCCTTGCCGCGCACGAAGCGGTCGACATGCATCAGCGGCGTGCCTTCCGGCGCCTTGTCGTTGCAGGGCCACTGCACCGAGCCGAGCGCGTCGAGCTTCTCATAGGTCACGCCGGCGAAGGTCGGCGTCAGCCGGGCGATCTCGTCCATGATCTCGCCCGGATGGTCGTAGGTCATCTCGTAGCCGAGCGCGCGGGAGAGCTCGACCGTCACCTGCCACTCGTCCTTGCCCGAGAGCGGCGCCATCACCTTCCGCACGCGGTTGATGCGCCGCTCGGCGTTGGTGAAGGTGCCGTCCTTCTCCAGGAAGGAGGCGCCCGGCAGGAAGACATGGGCGTATTTCGCCGTCTCGTTCAGGAAGATGTCCTGGATGACGACACATTCCATCGCGGCGAGGCCCGCCGTGACGTGCTGGGTGTTCGGGTCCGACTGGGCGATGTCCTCGCCCTGGATATAGAGGCCCTTGAAGGCGCCCTCGGTCGCCTCGTCGAGCATGTTGTTGATGCGCAGGCCCTGCTCCGGATCGAGCGGCACGCCCCACAATGTCTCGAAGACCTGCCGGGTCGCGTCGTCGGCGACGTGGCGATAGCCCGAGAACTCATGCGGGAAGGAGCCCATGTCGCAGGAACCCTGCACATTGTTCTGCCCGCGCAGCGGGTTGATGCCGACGCCGTCGCGCCCGATGTTGCCGGTCGCCATGGCGAGGTTCGCCATCGCCATCACAGTGGTCGAACCCTGGCTGTGCTCGGTGACGCCGAGCCCGTAATAGATCGCGGCATTGCCGCCGGTGGCGTAGAGCCGCGCCGCGGCCCGCACATCGGCCGCCGGAACGCCGGTATATTGCTCGCTGATCTCTGGCGAATTCTCCTCGCGCGCGACGAAACGGGCCCATTGCTCGAAATCGCCGAGGTCGCACCGCTCGCGTACATAGGCTTCGTCGATCAGCCCTTCGGTGACGATGACATGGCTGAGCGCGTTGAGCAGCGCGACATTGGTGCCGGGCCTGAGCGGCAGGTGATAGTCGGCCTTGACGTGCGGCGACTGCACCATGTCGATCCGGCGCGGATCGGCGACGATGAGCTTGGCGCCTTCGCGAATGCGCTTCTTCATCCGCGAGCCGAAGACGGGGTGGCCGTCGGTCGGGTTGGCGCCGATGATCAGGATGACGTTGGCCTTGGCGACCGACTTGAAGTCCTGCGTGCCGGCCGAGGTGCCGAGCGTCGTCCGCAGGCCATAGCCGGTCGGCGAGTGGCAGACGCGGGCGCAGGTGTCGACATTGTTGTTGCGGAAGGCGGCGCGCACCAGCTTCTGGACGAGGAAGACCTCCTCGTTGGTGCAGCGCGACGAGGTGATGGCGCCGACGGACTCCCGACCATATTTCGCCTGGATGCGCTTGAACTCGCTCGCCGCGTGACCGATCGCCTCTTCCCAGGAGACTTCGCGCCAGGGATCTGTGATCTTCGCCCGGGTCATCGGCTTGGTCATGCGGTCCTTGTGGGTGGCATAGCCCCAGGCGAAGCGGCCCTTCACGCAGGAGTGCCCTTCATTCGCCTGGCCGTCCTTGTAGGGCACCATGCGGATGACGCGCTCGCCCTGCATCTCGGCCTTGAACGAGCAGCCGACGCCGCAATAGGCGCAGGTCGTGACCACCGAATGCTCGGGCTGGCCGTGCTCGATCACCTTGTTCTCGATCAGCGTCGCCGTCGGGCAAGCCTGCACGCAGGCGCCACAGGAGACACATTCGGAGCCGAGGAAATCGGTCGGCCCTGCCGCGACGCGGGACTCGAAGCCGCGGCCCGTGATCGTCAGGGCGAAGGTGCCCTGCACCTCCTCGCAGGCCCGCACGCAGCGATTGCAGACGATGCATTTCGACGGGTCGTAGGTGAAGTACGGGTTGGAGGTGTCCTTCGCGAGCCAGTTCTCGTTGGCGAGGCCGTCCTGGCCCTTGGCGAAGACGTGGTTCTCGCCCTCGTAGCCGTAGCGCACCTCGCGCAGGCCGACAGCGCCGGCCATGTCCTGCAATTCGCAGTCGCCATTGGCCGAGCAGGTCAGGCAGTCGAGCGGGTGGTCGGAGATGTAGAGCTCCATCACCCCCTTGCGCAGCGAGGCGAGGTTCTCGGACTGGGTCCGCACGACCATGCCGTCTTCCGCCGGCGTCGTGCAGGATGCAGGCGTGCCGCGCCGGCCTTCGATCTCGACGAGGCAGAGCCGGCAGGAGCCGAAGGGCTCGAGCGAATCGGTGGCGCAGAGCTTCGGGATGGCGGTGCCCATGCTCATCGCGGCCGCCATCACCGAGGTCCCGGCCGGAACGGTGACGCTCTGGCCGTCGATGGTCAGCGTGACCGTCTTTTCGGAGATGCGGATCGGCGTGCCGTAGTCGATTTCCTTGATCAGGCTCATCGCGGACTCCTCACTCGGCCGCCAGGGGCAGCGGAGGACGGTCGAAATCCTCGGGGAAATGGTCGAGCGCGCTCATCACCGGCATGGGGGTCAGCCCGCCCATGGCGCAGAGCGAGGCATCGGTCATCAGCTTCGAGAGGTCACGCAGCACGGCGATGTTCTTCGGCCGTTCCGTGCCGGCGATGATGCGGTCCATCACCTCGACCCCACGCGTTGCGCCGATGCGGCAGGGCGTGCACTTGCCGCAGCTTTCCTTGGCGCAGAATGCGAAGGCGAAGCGCGCCTGCCGGGCCATGTCGACGGTATCGTCGAATACCACGATGCCGCCATGGCCGAGCATGGCGCGCATCGCGGCCAACGCCTCGTAGTCCATCTGCGCGTCGAGCTGCCCGGCCGTGAGATAGGCGCCGAGCGGTCCGCCGACCTGCACGGCGCGGATCGGTCGGCCCGACCGCGTGCCGCCGCCCATCTCCTCGATGATCTCGCGCAGCGAAATGCCGAAGGCGAGCTCGATCAGCCCGCCGCGCTTGACGTTGCCGCCGAGCTGGACCGGCAGCGTGCCGCGCGAGCGGCCCATGCCGAAATCGGCATAGGCCTGTGCACCATGCGCCAGGATCCAGGGCACGGCAGCGAAGGAGAGCACGTTGTTGACGACGGTGGGCTTGCCGAACAGCCCCTGCAGTGCCGGCAGCGGCGGCTTGGCCCGGACGATGGCGCGCTTGCCTTCGAGGCTCTCCAGCAGCGAGGTCTCCTCGCCGCAGATATAGGCGCCGGCGCCGAGCCTCACTTCGAGATGGAAGGCGTGCTCGCTGCCCATCACCGAGGCTCCGATCAGGCCGTTGGCCTCCGCCTTCTCGATGGCGCGCTGCAAGGTGCGATGGGCATGCGGATATTCCGAGCGCAGATAGATGTAGCCGCGGGTCGCGCCGACTGCGACGGCCGCGATCGCCATGCCCTCGATGGTGAGATAGGGGTCGCCTTCGAGCAGCATCCGGTCGGCAAAGGTGCCGCTGTCGCCCTCATCGGCATTGCAGACGATATATTTCTGCTCCGCCACGGCGTCGTGGACGGTCTTCCACTTGATGCCTGTCGGAAAGCCCGCGCCACCGCGTCCGCGCAGGCCCGACGTCTTAACCGCCTCGACGATCTCGCCGCCGGTCAGGGCCAGCGCCTTCTCCAGCCCCTTGAAGCCGCCATGAGCGCGATAATCGGCGATCGAAAGCGGATCGATGACGCCGACGCGCTCGAAGGTGAGCCGCTGCTGGCGCTTCATCCAGTCGAGCTCATCGGTCTTGCCGAGGCGCAAGCCATGCGTACCGCCCGACACGAAATCCGCCTCGAACAGCGCGCCGACATCCTTCGCCGCGACCGGCCCATAGGCGATACGGCCCTGCAGGGTCTCGACCTCGACCAGCGGCTCCAGCCAGAGCATGCCGCGCGAGCCGTTGCGGACGATCTCGATGGAAAGTCCGCGCCGCGCGGCTTCCTGGGCCACGGCCTGAGCGACCGCCTCAGCACCGACCGACAGGGCGGCAGCATCGATGGGAACGAAGATCCGAACCGGGGCGGCGCTCATGAGCGCGCCTTTCCGTGCTGGCAGAGCCCGGCGATGCGGGCGGCATCGACGCGCCCGATCAATTCGCCATCGATCAGGGCCGAGGGCCCGAGCGCGCAATTGCCCAGACAATATACCGTTTCGACGACGGCGTCGCCGGCGCGCTCGCCATCGACCACGATGCCGTGTTCATGCGCCAGTTCGTCGACGACCGTCTCGCAGCCGAGCGACTGGCAGGCTTCGGCCCGGCAGAGCTTGATGACCCGGGCCGGCGGCGGGGCGATCCTGAAATCGTGATAGAAGGAGATCGTGCCGTGGACCTCGGCGCGGGAGAGATTCAGCGTCTCGGCGATCAGCGGCACGGCCTTGGCGTCGACATAGCCGAATTCGTCCTGCAGTGCGTGCAGCATCGGCAGCGTGGCGCCTTCCAGATGCGCGAGCCCGGCGATGATCGAACGGGCGCTCTCCTCGTTCCAGGCGGAATATCCGGCCATCTTCCCTCCATCGGCCCGGTTTGCCGGGCGCATTCCAGGAGAGAGGACGGCAAGCTTGGAATGATTTCAAATCGTTTGTACCGAACGGATGATAGGTAATGACTATCAAAATGGAACAAGACTCTTAGGCGATCGCTCGGGGATGGCGCGAGGCGTGATAAAATCGGCGTTCGGCGCACGTTGCTGCACTGCAGCGATAGGCCGGAGCTATCGCGTTGCCGGTTGCCGTGGCAGCCCGGCATCGGCGATCGGCAGGGTCATCGTCATCAGGTTGCGTGCCAGCGGCGCCATGGGCTGCCGGTCGGCGACGATCAGGCCCACGGTGCGCTGCGCCTCGGGCTGGATCAGGCGCAGGGCCCTGGTGCCGAGCGGCAGGCCGAAGAACTCCAGCAGTTGCAGCGAGACGATGCTGCAAACGCCGCGGATGCCGGCATGGGAGCACAGGTTGAAGATCGAGTTGGTTTCGATCGCTGGCCGCGGTGCCGCGCCGACCGAGCGGAAGATGCCATCGATGATGCGCCGGTTCTGCATGTCGGCGGTCAACAGGCAGAGCTTCTGCTCCGCGGCTTCCGCCCAGGAAATGGTTTCGCGTCCGCCGAGCGGCCCGTCCTCGCGCGTCAGCAGCAGATAGGCTTCCTGGTAGATCGGCTTTGAGATCACGCGGTCGAGCGGCTCGTTGTCGAGATAGGTCAGCCCGATATCGAGCTCGAAATCGTCGATGCCCTGCTGGATCTCCTGGGAGGTCAGCGACAGCACGGTGAGCGACACGGCCGGATAGCGATCCGAGAACGGCGCGGTGATATGGGCGATCATCGGCAGCGCGGTCGGGATCGCGCCGAGCCGGATGCGCCCGCCAATGCCCTCGCGCAGCTCGGCGACCGATTCCTTCATCACCTCGGCTTCGGCCAGGATGCGCCTGGCATGGGCGAGCACGACCTCCCCCTCCTTGGTGAAGCCCTGGAAGCGCCGGCCCCGCTCGACGATCATCACGCCGAGCTCCTCCTCGAGCTGCACGATCGCGGCCGAGAGCGTCGGCTGCGAGACATGGCAGGCCTCGGCCGCGCGGCGGAAATGCTTTTCGCGGGCGAGCGCGTCGAGATAGACCAGCTGGCGGATGATCATGGCGTCGTGTCGGCAGCGGCGCCTGTCGCCGCGGGCGCGAGCATCGGCATAGCCGCAGGCAGTTGCAAGCGGCGCGGTTGCGGCGGCGCGAACAGCGTGTTGCTGTGCCTGCAACGCCGCGGCGATTGCGCGGCGGCGGACGCGCTCCTAACTGCGGAAAGCCGGAATGGCCGGCAGGCAAACGGGCCGTGCCGCGGCCTCGGGACAACTCATGGCGCAGGAACTGGAATTCGGGCTCGACACCTTCGGCGACGTCACCAACGGGGCGGACGGCAAGCCGCTGCCGCAGGCACAGGTCATTCGCAACCTCGTCGAGGAGGCCGTGCTGGCCGACAGCCTCGGCATCGATTTCATCGGTGTCGGCGAGCATCACCGTGCCGATTTCGCCGTGTCGTCACCCGAAACCGTGCTGGCCGGCATGGCCACGCGCACCAGCCGGATCAGGCTGGGTTCGGCGGTCACGGTGCTGAGTTCCGATGATCCGATCCGCGTTTTCCAGCGCTTCTCGACCGTGGATGCACTGTCGAACGGGCGCGCCGAGGTCATTCTCGGCCGTGGCTCCTTCACTGAATCCTTCCCGCTCTTCGGCTTCGATCTGCGCGACTACGAGAAGCTTTTCGAGGAGAAGCTCGACCTGTTCACGGCGCTGCTGCCGCAGGAGCCGGTGAGCTGGCAGGGCTCGATCCGCCCGCCGCTGAAGGATCAGCTCGTCTATCCGCCGATCGAGAACGGACGGCTCAAGACCTGGATCGGCGTCGGCGGCAGCCCGGAATCGGTGGTCCGCGCTGTACGCTACGACCTGCCGCTGATGCTCGCCATCATCGGCGGCGACCCGCTGCGCTTCAAACCCTATGTCGATCTCTACCACCGCGCCTATGCGCAGATCGACAAGCCGGCAAAGCCGATCGGCGTGCATTCGCCGGGCTATGTCGCGGCCACTGACGAGCAGGCGAAGGAGGAGTTCTTCCCGGCCTTCAAGCAGGGGCGCGACCGGATCGGCGCCGAGCGCGGCTGGCCACCGATGAGCCGCGCCGATTTCGAGCAGGAGGTCGCGCATGGCTCGCTCTACCTCGGCTCGCCCGAGACGGTGGCGCGCAAGATCGCCGCGACCGCCAAGGGGCTCGGCCTGTCGCGCTTCCAGCTCAAATACAGCGCCGGTCCGCTGGCGCATGAGAAGCTGATGGAGTGCATCCGGCTCTATGGCGAGCAGGTCATCCCGCTGGTGCGGGAAATGTTGGCCTGAAGGTCCAATGCCGCAGCGCTCCCTCTGTGGTCATCCCGGGCGGAGCGCAGCGGAGACCCGGGATCCATGCCGGAACCTTCTTCGGAAGCGCTCCGGAATGGATCCCGGATCGGCGCGGCTTCGCCGCTTGTCCGGGATGACCGCATACGGGATTGGGGCCGGAGTGCTTAGGGCTCCTTCAGCGGATCGACGGACAGCGTCCGCTTCAACGCTCGGAGCCCAAAGGTCGTGCGGGTCTGGCGCACGCCGGGGATGCGGTAGATCGTTCCGCGCAGGAAGCGCTCGTAATGGTCGGTGCCGCTGACCACGACCTTGGCGAGATAGTCGTATTCGCCGGTCACCAGATGCGCCTCGACCACCTCCGGCGCCCGCGTCAGCGCCTCGGCGAACTGGTCGAGCACCTTGTCGTCATGCTTGTCGAGCGTGATCTCGACGAAGACGACATTGTTGTAGCCGAGTGCCTGATGGTCGAGCAGGGCGACGTATTTCTCGATCACCCCCGCCTCTTCCAGCCGCTTCACCCGTGTCCAGCAGGGTGAGGGCGACAAGCCCACCTTCTCGGCGAGGGCCTGGGTCGTGAGACGGCCGTCTTCTCGGAGGGCCGCCAGGATCTTTCGATCGATCGCGTCGAGAGCAGGAGTCTTCTGGCTCTTTTTGTTCATCGGCAAAGTATTCTGCAATTATGGAAACGGACAGCAAGATCATCTGCCATGACAGGAGGCCGCAGGCAAATTCGGAAGGAACCCCTGACGCTTCGGGCCTAGCTTGGTTGCAAGGGAAACGATCGTCCTGCCGGCCGCAGCCGCCGTGCGGGACGATGCCGCTGACGAGACGCCTTGCCGGACGCCGGCAAAGGCGGAATCCTGGCGGTGTCAGGGATGGAGGCGCTCATGAGCAGCGACAAGGCCGGCAATGCGTCGGCAGGGGTCCAGCCACTGCAGTTCCATGTGCCGAAGCCCGCCAGTCGACCGGGCGAGAAGCCTGATTTCTCCGAAGTCGTGATTCCCAAGGCCGGCTCCGTCGCCCGCCCTCCGGTCGATGTCGACCCCAAGGACATCCGCGACCTCGCCTATTCGATCATCCGTGTGCTGAACCGAGAGGGCGAGGCGGTTGGCCCCTGGGTGCCGGACCTCTCGCCCGAGGATCTGGTCCGAGGCCTGCGCCACATGATGACGCTGCGCAGCTTCGACGGGCGCATGCAGATGGCGCAGCGCCAGGGCAAGACCTCGTTCTACATGCAGCACACCGGCGAAGAAGCGGTGAGCTGCGCCTTTCGCATCGCGCTCCAGCCCGGCGACATGAACTTCCCGACCTATCGCCAGGCGGGCCTGCTGATCGCGCACGACTATCCGCTCGTCGACATGATGTGCCAGATCTATTCGAACGAGCGCGATCCGATGAAGGGCCGGCAATTGCCGGTGATGTACTCCTCCAAGGAGAACGGCTTCTTCTCGATCTCGGGCAATCTCGCCACCCAGTTCGTCCAGGCGGTCGGCTGGGCGATGGCCTCGGCGATCAAGAACGACACCCGCATTGCCGCCGCCTGGATCGGCGACGGCTCGACGGCGGAATCGGATTTCCACGCAGCCCTCGTCTTCGCCTCGACCTACAAGGCGCCGGTCGTCCTCAACGTCGTCAACAACCAGTGGGCGATCTCGACCTTCCAAGGCATCGCGCGCGGCGGCTCCGGCACTTTCGCTGCGCGCGGCCTCGGCTTCGGTATCCCGGCGCTGCGCGTCGATGGCAATGACTACCTCGCGGTCTATGCGGTCGCGCAATGGGCGATCGAGCGGGCACGGCGCAATCTCGGGCCGACCCTGGTCGAATACGTCACCTATCGCGCCGGCGCCCACTCCACCTCGGACGACCCCTCCGCCTATCGCCCCAAACACGAATCCGACGACTGGCCGCTGGGCGATCCGCTCGTCCGGCTGAAGCAGCACCTGATCGCCATCGGTGCCTGGTCGGAGGAGCGCCACAAGCAGGCCGAGGCGGAGATCCTCGCCACCGTCATCGCCGCGCAGAAGGAGGCCGAGAGCTTCGGCACCCTGCATTCCGGCGGCAAGCCCTCGGCGCGCGACATCTTCGAGGACGTCTACGCCGAACTCCCGCCGCACCTGCGCCGCCAGCGCCAGCAGATCGGAGTCTGACGCGATGGCCAGGATGACGATGATCGAGGCGATCCGTTCCGCCATGGACGTCTCCATGGACCGCGATAACGATGTCGTGGTCTTCGGCGAGGATGTCGGCTTCTTCGGCGGCGTCTTTCGCTGCACCCACGGGCTGCAGCAGAAATACGGCGTCTCGCGCTGCTTCGACGCACCGATCAGCGAATCCGGCATCGTCGGCACCGCCATCGGCATGGCGGCCCACGGGCTGAAGCCCTGCGTCGAGATCCAGTTCGCCGACTACATGTACCCGGCCTACGACCAGATCGTCTCGGAGGCGGCTCGCCTGCGCTATCGCTCGGCCGGCGACTTCACCTGCCCGATGGTGATCCGCATGCCGACCGGCGGCGGCATCTTCGGTGGCCAGACTCACAGCCAGAGCCCGGAAGCGCTCTTCACCCATGTCTCGGGGCTGAAGACCATCGTTCCCTCCAACCCCTATGATGCCAAGGGCCTGCTGATTTCGGCGATCGAGGACCCGGACCCGGTGATCTTCCTGGAACCGAAGCGGCTCTATAACGGCCCCTTCGACGGTCACTACGACCGGCCGGTCACGGCCTGGTCGAAGCATGAGCTCTCCGAGGTGCCGGAAGGGCATTACACCGTGCCGCTTGGCAAGGCGGTGACGCGGCGGGAGGGCTCGGCCGTCACCATTCTCGCCTACGGCACCATGGTCCATGTCGCGCTGGCCGCGGCCGAGGACACCGGCATCGACGCCGAGGTCATTGACCTGCGCACCCTCGTCCCGCTCGATCTCGAGGCGATCGTCGCCTCGGTCGAGAAGACCGGCCGTTGCATCGTGCTGCACGAGGCGACGCTGACGTCGGGCTTTGGCGGGGAGCTGGCCGCACTGGTGCAGGAGCACTGCTTCTACCATCTGGAGGCGCCGGTGATGCGCGTCACCGGCTGGGACACGCCCTATCCGCATGCGCAGGAATGGGACTATTTCCCCGGCCCCGCCCGCCTCGGGCAGGCGCTGCGCGACATCATGGAGGCACGCTGATGGGCGAGCGCATCATCAAGCTGCCGGATGTCGGCGAGGGCATCGCGGAGGCGGAACTCGTCGAGTGGCACGTCAAGGTCGGCGACATCGTCCGCGAGGACGACCTGATCGCGGCCGTGATGACCGACAAGGCGACGGTCGAGATTCCCTCGCCGGTCGAGGGCGAGGTCACCTGGGTCGGCGCCGAGGTCGGCGACACCGTCGCGATCGGCTCGGCGCTGGTGAAGCTCAAGGTTGCGGGGGAGGGCGGCGCGGCAGAGCAATCCGCCGCGGACGAGGACGCACAAGAAGCCCCGGCCGAACGACCAGCCGCGCCGCCGGCCCCGGCCAAGGCAGAGCAGCCGGCCGCCGCGGCCACTCCCGTCAAGCCGGCCGCGCCTCCGCCTCCGCCGCCGAAGCCCATGCCGATGCCGGCGCGCGCCAGCGCCGCCCCCGCCCAGCGCCGCGCGCCGGGCGAGAAGCCGCTGGCCTCGCCGGCCGTGCGCCTGAAGGCGCGCGAGGCCGGGGTCGATCTGCGCCAGGTCCAGGGTACGGGTCCTGCCGGCCGCATCACCCATCAGGATATCGACGCCTTCCTGCTGCGTGGCCCGGAGCCGGCTCGCGGTGGCGGGCTCGTCGAGCAGAGCGCCATCACCGAGGTCAAAATCGTCGGCCTGCGTCGTCGCATCGCCGAGAAGATGGCGCTGTCGAAGTCGCGCATTCCGCACATCACGATCGTCGAGGAGATCAACGTCTCGCCGCTGGAGGATCTGCGCGCGACGCTGAACAAGAAGCCGACGCCGGAGCGGCCGAAGCTGACGCTCCTGCCCTTCCTGATGCGTGCCATGGTCAAGGCGCTCGCCGAGCAGCCGGCGCTGAACGCGCTTTATGACGACGAGGCTGGCATCGTGCGCCAGCATGCCGCGATCAATATCGGCATCGCCACGCAGACGCCGACCGGCCTGATCGTGCCGGTCGTCAAGCATGCCGAGGCGCGCGATCTCTGGGGCTGCGGCATCGAGCTCGCCCGCCTCGCCGAGCGCGGCCGCGACGGCACCGCGACCCGCGACGAGCTGACCGGCTCGACGATCACCATCACCTCGCTGGGGGCGCTCGGCGGCATCGCCACGACGCCGGTGATCAACTATCCGGAGGTCGCCATCGTCGGCGTCAACAAGATGGTGGTCAGGCCCGTCTGGGACGGCACCACCTTCGTGCCGCGCAAGATGATGAACCTCTCCTCCAGCTTCGACCACCGCGTGATCGACGGCTGGGATGCCGCCGTTTTTGTGCAGCGGCTGAAGGAGCTGCTGGAGAACCCGGCCACGCTCTTCGTGGACATCTGAGGGCGCGCCATGACGGACATCACCTGCAAGCTCCTCGTCATCGGCGCCGGCCCGGGCGGCTATGTCTGTGCCATCCGCGCCGGCCAGCTCGGCCTCGACACCGTTATCGTCGAGAGCACCAAGCTCGGCGGTTCTTGCCTCAATGTCGGCTGCATTCCCTCAAAGGCGATGATCCATGTCGCCGAGGAATTCGAGAAGGCGGCCGAGGCCGCCACCGGCAAGACGCCTTTCGGCCTGACGGTTTCCCAGCCGGCGCTCGATCTCAAGCAGGCCGTCGCCTGGAAGGACGGCATCGTCCAGCGCCTCAACAACGGCGTCGCCGGGCTGTTGCGCAAGGCCAAGGTCAACAAGATCCTTCATGGCCGTGCCCGCTTCCGCGACGGCAAGACCGTCGTGGTCGAGACCGAGACCGGGCCGAAGACGGTCCATGCCGAGGCCATCGTCATCGCCACGGGCTCCGCGCCGGTGGAACTGCCCTTCCTGCCCTTCGGCGGCAACATCATCTCCTCGACCGGAGCGCTGGCGCTGACCGAAGTGCCGAAGCGGCTCGTCGTGGTCGGCGGCGGCTATATCGGGCTCGAACTCGGCACTGCCTTCGCCCGGATGGGCAGCAAGGTCACGGTGGTCGAGGCGCAGGACCGTATCCTGCCGCTCTACGACGCCGAGCTCACCGGCCCGGTCTCGAAGCGCCTGACCGCGCTCGGCGTCGAGGTGCTGACCGGCGCCAAGGCGCTGGGTCTGACAGCCAAGGGCGACGGCCTGCGCATCGAGACGTCGGACGGCAAGGAACGCAGCCTGCCGGCCGACAAGATACTGGTCACGGTCGGCCGCAAGCCCGTCACCGATGGCCTCGGTCTTGAAAACCTCGTGCTCGAGATGGATGGCCGTTTCATCCGCATTGGCGAGCGCTGCGAGACCGCGATGCGCGGCATCTACGCCATCGGCGACGTCACCGGCGAACCCATGCTGGCCCATCGCGCCATGGCGCAGGGTGAGATGGTGGCAGAGATCGTTGCCGGCCTGCCGCGCGCCTGGGACAAGCGCTGCATCCCGGCGATCTGCTTCACCGACCCCGAGATCGTCTCGGTCGGTCTTTCGCCGGAGGAGGCGAAGCGCGCCGGCCATGAGCTGAAGATCGGCCAGTTCCCCTTCGCCGCCAATGGACGCGCCATGACCCGTCATGGCGAGGCCGGCTTCGTGCGGGTCGTCGCGCAGGCGGGCAGCGATCTCGTGCTCGGCATCCAGGCGGTAGGGCAGGGCGTCTCGGAGTTGTCGGCCGCCTTCGGCCTCGCGATCGAGATGGGCGCGACCCTGCAGGACATCGCCGGCACGATCCACGCCCATCCGACGTTGGGCGAGGCCTTCCCGGAGGCTGCGATGAAGGCGCTGGGCCACGCGCTGCACATCTGAGCTGCCCGCGACCGATCCGCGCAGCCAGCCAGCTAAGATACATACAATCTTGACATTGTCTTTGTCTGATACGATCTGAAGGGCGACGCCGAACGCAATGGCGCCGTCCCTTGGAGAACCCCCATGTCTGGCGAGCAATGGCCGCCGCTTCCTCCGATTCAGACCGGCCTGCGCGGCCGCTGCCCGCGCTGCGGGCAGGGCAAGATGTTCGAGAGCTTCCTCAAGCTGAAGCCGAAATGCGAGGCCTGCGGGCTCGACTATTCCTTCGCCGATCCGGCCGACGGCCCGGCCTTCTTCGTGATGATGTTCGTCTGCATCCCGGCTGCGGCCTTCCCGCTCTGGCTCGAGCTGACCTACAACCCGCCGACCTGGGTGCATCTGGTCACGACGCTGCCCTTGATCCTGCTGACCTGCATTCCACCCTTGCAGCCCCTGAAGGGCTGGCTGGTCGCCTCGCAGTTCTTCCACAAGGCTGAGGAAGGGCGCCTCGCGCGTCCTGCCGTGCCGAAGGACAGCCCAGCCGCCTGACGACGCCGCCGGTCCGATTCAGGCCGGCGCGCCTTCCTCCGCGATGATCCCGGCAAGCAGCCGCAGCGCCTCGGCGAGGCGCGCGCGCTCCGGCACGGCGCCGAGCGCGACCCGGATCGCGTCGGGCGCGTGATTTCCGGTCGCAAAGGCATCCGAGGCCATCACGCCGAGCCCCGCCCGCCGCGCGCTCTCGATCAGCCGGTGCCTGTCCCAATAGGGCGGCAGAGGCTGCCAGAGATGCAGCGCATGGGGATGCGCCTGCATCGAGGCGGGCAGGATCGAACGCGCCAGCGCCTGCCGCTCGGCCGCCTCGCGCCGCACCCCGTCCAGCAGTTCCCCTGCCGCACCGATCCTGATCCAATGCGTGGCGAGCGCCGTCATCAGCGGCGCCGGCATCAGCGCCACGGCCCGCAGCGCCGCCGCGAACTCATCGCCCGCCATCCCCTCCGGCAGCAGGACGAAGGCGGTGCGCAGGCCGGGCGTCAGCGCCTTCGACAGCGTCGCGACATGCCAGCTCCGCTCCGGCGCCAGAGCGGCGAGGGGTGGCGGCGCATCGCCGGCGAGCCGGCTGTAGGGATCGTCCTCGATCAGGGTCAGGTCGAGCTTGCGTGCCAAGGCTGCAATCTCCTGCCGTCGCCCGATCGGGATCGTCCGGCAGGTCGGGTTGTGCAGCGTCGGCGTCAGGCAGAACAGCCGGGCACCGGTGCGGCGGGCGGCTTCCTCCAGGGCCTGTGGCAACGGGCCGTCGCCATCCTCCGCCACCGGCGTGATGGCGAGGCCACGGCGCCGTGCCGCGTCGATCTGGCCGGGATAGGCCAGCGGCTCCATCAGGACGGTGTCGCCGGGCGCGGCCAGCATCTGGAAAAGGGCCGTCAGGGCGCTCTGGGCGCCGGGCGCCAGCAGAATCCGCTGCGGCGACAAGGGGCCGAGCAGTGGCGCGAGCCAGGCTGCGCCGGCCGCCCGCTCTGCCAGCGAACCGCCGCCGGCATGGTAGTTCATCAGCTGGTCGGCGTCGCTGCGCCTCAGCAGCTCGGCGATTCCCCGCTCCATCAGCTCTCCCAGCCGCAGGCCCTTCGGTGCTGGTGGGATCGTCATGCTGAGATCGAGTGGCGGACCGGGCTCCTCCTGCCGGGTCGAGATGAAGGAGCCCCGCCCCGTCACCGCATCGAGCAGCCCGCGCTCGCGCGCTTCGCCGAAGGCGCGGGTCACGGTGGTGAGGTCGACGTCGAGGAGTTCGGCCAGCTTTCGCTGTGGCGGCAAGCGGTCGCCTGGCCGCAGACGTCCGTCCGAGACCGCCCGCTCGATCAGCCCGACGATCTGCAGGTAGCGCGGCCCGGCGGCAGGGTCGAGCTCGTCGACCCAGGGCGGCATCGTCGCGGCTCGCGCCATGGCTGATCCCTCATGCCATACATTCCGGCTATTGTATGCGTCGATAACGCAGTCGCTGCTGACAAGCCAGTGCTGAGCCCTTGCGAGAAGTGACGTCTCTCTGGAGAACAGCCATGCCTGAACGTTCGCGAGTCGAGGATTTCGTTGCGGCCGTCGTCGGAGGCGATCATGTCGCCGCGATCCGCGACTTCTACTGGGAAGACGCCTCCATGCAGGAGAACATGGCCGAGCCGCGGCGCGGCCGGGACCTGCTGATGGAGCGTGAGGCACGGACATTGGCGCGCCTCGAACGGATGCACACGCATCCGCCGCACGCCGTGCTGGTCGATGGCGACCGGGTCGTCGTGCACTGGACCTTCGACGCCATTGGCAAGGACGGCGTCACGCGCCGGCTCGACGAGCTCGCGATCCAGCGCTGGCGCGGCGACCGCATCGCGGAAGAACGCTTCTTCTACGATACGGCCACGGCCTGGCGGCCGGTCGAACCGGCCTGACGCGTTCGCCGGCCGCTCAGTGCGCGCCGGCTTTGACGAAGCCCTGCAGCTCCGGAGTCTGCGGATTGGCGAAGAGCTCCTTCGAGGGGCCCTGCTCCCAGATCTTGCCCTGGTGCATGAAGATGGTGGTGTTCGCGACATTGCGCGCGAAGTTCATCTCATGCGTTACCAGGATCATGGTCATGCCGCCCTTGGCGAGCTTTTCCATGACCAGCAGCACTTCGCCGGTCAGCTCCGGGTCGAGCGCCGAGGTCACCTCGTCGAACAGCATCACCTTGGGCTTCATCGCCAGCGAGCGGGCGATGGCGACACGCTGCTGCTGGCCGCCAGAGAGATTGTCGGGATAGCTGTCGAACTTGTCGGAGAGGCCGACCTGCGCCAGCACCTCCTTGGCGAGCGCCAGCGCCTCGGCCTGCGGCACGTTCTTGGTGATACGCGGCGAGAGCATGATGTTCTGCCCCACCGTGAGGTGCGGGAACAAATTGTAGCTCTGGAAGACGATGCCGACATCCTTGCGCAGATCGCGCAGGCGCTTCGGATCCTGGTCGACGACATGGCCGGCAACCTCGATGCGGCCGGACTGGAAGGCCTCCAGCCCGTTGATGCAGCGCAGCATGGTGGACTTGCCGGAGCCCGAGCGGCCGATGAGCGCCACGACCTGCCCGGTCTCGACCGAGAGGGAGACGCCTTTCAGCACCTCCAGCTTGCCGTAGCTCTTATGGACGTCTTCAATGAGGACGGCTGGCATTCATCACCTTTTCGAGATGGCGGCTGAGCCGGGAGAGGGGGAAGCAGATCGCGAAGTAGATCAACGCGACGAGCCCGAAGACCCGGAAGGAATCGAAGGTCGCGTTGTTGACGAGCTGGCCGGCGCGCGCGAGCTCGACAAAGCCGACGACCGAGACGATCGAGGTGTTCTTCACGAGCTGGACGAGGAAGCCGACCGTCGGCGGCAGCGAGATGCGGATCGCCTGCGGCAGGATGACGTGGCGATAGGTCTGCGCCGGCGAGTGGGCCAGCGAGGCCGAGGCCTCCCATTGCTGGAACGGCACGGATTCGATCGAACCGCGCCAGATCTCGGCGAGATAGGCGCTGACATAGATCGCGAGCGAGGCGGCCGCCGCGAGGAAGGGCGGCAGCTCGACGCCGAACAGCGACAGCCCGTAATAGCTCATGAACAGCACCATGAGCACGGGAATGGACTGGATGACGAGGATGTAGGTCGCCGCGATCCGGCGCAGCAGCTTGATCCGCGACAGGCGCATGATCGCAAAGACGCCGCCGAGCAGGCTGCCGATCAGGAAGGCGATGGCCGTCAGCAGGAGCGTCCAGCCGGCGGCGCGGAAGAGAAAGAGGGCCTCGGGCCAACCGAAGGTCGTCATCAGGCGGCCTCCGCCTTGGCGTCGAGCCGGTCGACGCTGGAGACACGCGGGAAGATCGCCCGTCCGAGCCAGTTGAGCCCGACCTTCAAGGTCAGCGCCAGCACCAGGTAGATGATGGTGACGACGATATAGGTCTCGAAGCTGCGGAAGGTGTTCTGCTCGATGATCGCCGCCGTGCCCGAGAGCTCGGGAACGGCGATGAACGAGCAGATCGAGGAGGCAAGCAGCATCAGCACGAATTGCGAGGAGAGCGCCGGCCAGACGCGGGCGAGGGCAGGCATCAGCACGACATGCTGGAAGACCTGGCGCTTGGTCATGGCCAGCGACAGGCCAGCTTCGAGCTGCGAACGGTGAATGGAGTCGACGCCGGCGCGGATGATCTCGGTGGCATAGGCGCCGAGGTTGAGCGTCATGGCGAGCAGCGCGGCTTCCGTGCCGGGCAGGCGGATGCCGATCAGCGGCAGCCCGAAGAACATCATGAAGAGCTGCACCAGGAAGGGCGTATTGCGCATCAGTTCGACATAGCAGTCGACGAGCAGCCCGACCCATTTGCCGAACAGGCTCTTGGCCGCGACGAGCAGCACGGCGAGGATGAGCCCCAGCACGATCGCGCCGAAGGAGAGCCCGAGCGTCAGCAGGACGCCGTGGATGATCCGGTCCGATTCCGCGAAGACCGGTTCGAATTGGAATTGGATGGGCATGGATCTCCTATCTGGCAGGGCGCCGGGACCGGCGGGGCAAGCCCCGCCGGCATTCGGTGGTCAGATCGGAAGGTGGATGATCAGAACGTCGGGAGCTGCGGCAGCGGACCGCCGACCCACTTCTCCGAGATCGCGTTCAGCTCGCCGTTCTGCTTGATGTAGTAGATCAGGTTGTTGAGCCACTGCTTCAGCTCGTAGGCGTCCTTGCGGACGGTCATCGAGTTCGGCTGCATGCCGAAGAAGAACTTGAGCTCGGTCTCGGTCTCGCCGCGCGCCTTGATCGCGGCGTTGGCCTGGGCGTCCGGCCCCGCGATGGCCTCGACCTGGCCGGAGAACAGCGCCTGCATCGTGGTGGCGTCGTCTTCGAAGCGCAGGATCTTGAGGTTGAGCTCCTTCTCGCGGTTGGTGAATTCGCGCTCGACGCTCGAGCCACGGTTCACGCCGACGGTGCGGTTGCGCAGGTCTTCCCAGGTTTTGATCGGGGTGTTCTTCTTGGCGTAGATGCCGGTCTGGAAGGCGCTGTAGGGGATGGTGAACATCACCGCCTTGGCGCGCTCCGGCGTCGGGGCCAGCGTCGCGACCAGGAAGTCGACCTTGCCGGCTTCCAGCGCCGGAATGCGCGACGGCGGGGTGAGCTGCACGACCTCGACGGGAACGCCGAGATACTTGCCGACCAGCGCGGTGACGTCGGCGTCATAGCCGATGGCGTTGCCCTGCGCGTCGACCGAGCCATAAGGCGGCGCGCCGATCAGCACGCCGACCTTGACCTTGCCGCGCTTGACGATGTCGCTGACCGTCTGGGCCGAGGCCTGGCTCGCCGCGAGCATGCCGGCGCCCAGCGCGAGAGCCAGGCCGGCGATCTTGATATGCTTGAGGATATTCACTGGACGTCTCCCGTTGTGCGGCATTCGCGCTGATGGATGCCCGGCTTCTTTTGGCCGGTTGGAGGCAAGGCTCAGTTTCCCCTTCGAACGACGTTCTCCAGCGGTTCGCCGGAAAAGCGTCGCTTGATGTTACCAGCAATGACCGCCTGGCGCCGCCGGATCGTTCCGTTGGTCCAGCCGGACATATGCGGGGTCATTAAAACGTTTGAAAGATCCTGGAAAGGCAGTTTCGACGGAAGTGGCGACGCATCGTCACTCTGTGGATAACGGTACCAGGTATCGATGATCGCGCCGCCGATGCGCCGGCTCTTCAGGGCGTCGTAGAGCGCCTCCTCGTCGACGGTCGGCCCGCGCCCGACATTGACGAGGACGGCGTCGGGGCGCATCGCCGCGAGCGCGGCCTGCCCGATGATGCCGGTGGTGTCTTCCGTGAGCGGCACCGAGACCACTACGACATCGACCGAGCCCAGGAATTCGGCGAGTTGGTCGAGGGTGAAGGCGCGGTCGACCAGCGGCGACGCTGCGACCGGGCTGCGGTTGGCGACATGCACCTGCATCTCGAAGGCCTTGGCGCGGGCGGCGATCGCCTTGCCGATATGGCCGAAGCCGAGAAGGCCGATGGTGCGGCCGGCGATCTCGTCATGGACCCGTTCCGGCGCGCCGGCCCAATAGGCCCAATCGCCCTCCCGCAGCCGCCGGTCGGCATCGGCGAGCGGGATCGCGCGGGAAAGCAGCGCGCTCATCACATATTCCGCGATCGCCTGCTCATGGCCGAAGCAGTTGCACACGGCCGCCGAAGCCGGCAGCAGGTCGAGCTTGACGGCATCGTAGCCCGCGCCCGGCACGTGGAAGAGCCTGAGGTCCGCGGGGAGCGGCAGGCTCGCATCGAACTTGACCCCGACGATCGCCTGGGCCTGGGCATAGGCCGCGTTTTCCGCCTCGGTTTCCAGCACGTCGGGCAGGAGCTGGATATCGGCCGGCTGGCCGAGCAGCTCGGCGAAGCCGTGGCTGAAGGTGGCGGCGTTCTCGCCATGGAAGATGATGCGCATGATCTTGGGTATCCGGCGGTTCAGCGGGGCAGCAGTGGCTCGACGCTGCAGTCGAGCAGGGATGGGTCGATGTTCTCCTCCATCTCGTCGAACATCCTCTCGACGAAGGTGATGAGCCCGTCGGAGGCCGCGACGGCGCGCTCGGCGTGCGAGCTGGCGATGCCGTTCAGTAGGGCGAGATGGTGGTCTATGGTTTCGTCGGGGCTCTGCAGGCCGGATATGTGGCTGTGATAGAGGGAGCCGATACGCCGGAAGATGGTGTGCAGCGGCCGCAGCGTGTGCTCGAGGAAGGGCTCGCCGGCCGCCGAGAGGATCATCTGGTCGATGCGGCGGTCGAGCGTGTTGAATTCGGCCAGCGTCAGCTCCTCGCGGCGGTCGCGCAGCAGCCGGGCCATATGCAGCATCTGGTTGCGATGCATCGGGCCGGCGCGCTCGGCGGCGAGCCGCGCGACGAAACGTTCCAGGTCACGGCGCAGCTTGAGCAGCACCCGCTCGCGCGCCAGGTCGATCGGCGCGATCTGGAGTCCGTGCCGGGGGCGGATGACGATCAGGGTGTCAGCGGCGAGCCGGTTGACGGCATGGTGGATGGGCGTGCGGCCGAAGCCGGTCAGATCCTGCAGGTCCTGCATCGTCAGCAGGCGGCCGGGCTTGAGCGCGCAGTCGATCAGCATCGCCTCGATGCGCTCATAGGCCAGTTCGAAGAAGTTCAGCCGGTTGCGGCGCGGCGGCGGTTCGAGCGTCTCGATCTCGACGAGCTTCGGCTTTCCCTTGCGTCCTGCCATGGCCTCCTCCGCAGCGCGCTCTTGCCGGCCCGCTCTGTCCGGCGACAATAAACATGTTGTGATATTTTACAAGCTCTCTTATGGTCCGGGCGATCCCGGCGTCATCCTAGTGCGGCCCGGGCGCGGGCAACAAGGATGGGCGTGGCGCGACGAAAGTCTGAAAGCCGGCCCTCGCCAGGGAGGCGGCTTTGAAGATCACGGCGATCGAGACGTTGCGGACCGAGGAATTCGCCAACGTCCTGTGGGTGCGGGTGCATACCGATGCAGGGCTGATCGGCCTCGGCGAGACCTTCTACGGTGCGGCCTCGGTGGAAGCGCATCTCCACGACACGCTCGCCATGCGCCTCCTCGGCAAGAACCCGCTGCATATCGAGGCGCTGCACAAGGAGATGACCAATCTGCCGATGGCCCAGTCCTCGACGGGGGCGGAGTCACGCGCGACCTCGGCGGTCGACATCGCGCTCTGGGATCTGTTCGGCAAGGTCTGCGGCCAGCCGGTGCACCAGATGCTCGGCGGCCTGTGCCGCGACAAGCAGCGCATCTATAACACCTGCGCCGGCTATGGATATGTGCGCTCGCACAACATCAAGCCCGTCTCGACCTGGAACCTCGGCCTGTCCGAGGGACCCTACGAGGATCTGAACGGCTTCATGAACCACGCCGATCAGGTGGCCGAGAGCCTGTTGGAGCAGGGCATCACCGCCATGAAGATCTGGCCCTTCGATCCGCCCGCGATCGAGAACCAGGGCTTGTTCATCACCCCCGAGCAGATGCGGAAGGCGGTCGAGCCCTTCGAGAAGATCCGCAAGGCGGTCGGCGACGGGATGGAGATCATGGTCGAGTTCCATTCGCTCTGGAACCTGCCGACCGCGATCAAGATCGCCCGCGAACTCGAAGCCTACAAGCCGAGCTGGTACGAGGACCCGATCCGCATGAACTCGCCGCAGGCGCTGGCCGAGTTCGCCCGCTCGACGACGGTCTCGGTGACGGCGAGCGAGACGTTGGGCTCGCGCTTCCCCTACAAGGACATGCTCGACCGCGACGCCATGCATGTGGTGATGGCCGATCTGTGCTGGACGGGCGGCTTGACCGAGGGCCGCAAGATCGCGGCGATGGCCGAGACCTATCATCGCCCCTTCGCCCCGCATGACTGCATCGGCCCGGTCGGCTTCGTCGCGGCGATCCACGCCTCCTTCAGCCAGCCCAACACGCTGATCCAGGAATCGGTGCGCGCCTTCTACACGGGGTGGTACAAGGAACTCGTCACCGAGATGCCGCGGATCGAGGGCGGCTATGTCTATCCGATGGAGGCGCCGGGCCTCGGCCTCGATCTGCTGCCGGCGGTGTTCGAGCGCTCGGACCTGACGGTCCGCCGCTCCAGCCTGTGAGAGCGCCCATGACCAATCCCCTCTTCGACCTCACCGGCCGCACGGCACTTGTCACCGGCTCCTCGCGCGGGCTCGGCCGCGCCATGGCGGAAGGGTTGGCGGCCGCCGGCGCGCGCATCCTCGTCAACGGCACCGATGCCGGACGCGTCGCGATTGCGGTGAAGGAAATGCGCCAGGCCGGCTACGAAGCCGACGCCGCGCCTTTCGACGTCACCTCCGAGGAAGCCGTCGCGAAAGCCTTCGCTGGCTTCGATGCGGCGGGCATCGATGTCGACATCCTCGTCAACAATGCCGGCATCCAGTTCCGCAAGCCGATGGTCGACCTCGCCACGGCCGACTGGCAGCGGGTAATCGACACCAACCTGACCTCGGCCTTCGTCATCGGCCGCGAGGCGGCCAGGCGCATGATCGCGCGCGGCAACGGCAAGATCATCAATATCGGCTCGCTGACCAGCGCGCTCGCACGTGCGACGGTCGCGCCCTATACGGTCGCCAAGGGCGGCATCAAGATGCTGACCCAGGCGATGGCGGCCGAATGGGCCGAGCACGGCATCCAGGCCAACGCCATCGGCCCCGGCTACATGCTGACCGACATGAATCAGGCGCTGATCGAGAACCCGACCTTCGACGCCTGGGTCAAGGGGCGCACGCCGTCGAAGCGCTGGGGCAAGCCGCAGGAGCTGATCGGCGCCGCCGTCTTCCTCGCCGCGCCGGCCTCCGACTACGTCAACGGCCAGATCATCTATGTCGATGGCGGGATGCTCGCGGTCCTGTAAAAGAGCCGGGCCGACGCATCGGCCCGTGAAGCCGATGCGCGCTGGAGGAGACGAATGGCCCGCCCGCGCCTCGACGCGCTCGACCGCAAGATCATCGCGGAATTGCAGAGCAATTCGCGCCTTTCGGTGCAGGAGCTGGCCGAGCGCGTGGGCTTGTCCGCCTCGCCCTGCGCGCGGCGCATCCGCATCCTGGAGGAAGCCGGCGTCATCCAGGGTTATGCCGCGATCATCGACCAGACCAAGGTCGGGCTGCCGATCAGCGTCTTCGTCTCGATCAAGCTGGAGCGCCAGCGCGAGGACGAACTCGACCGTTTCTCGCAGGCCGTGGCGCGCTGGCCCGAGGTGGTCGATTGCTACCTGATGACCGGCCAGCGCGACTATCTGCTGCGCATCGTCGTGCGCGATCTGCCGGCCTATGAGCGCTTCCTCAAGGACAAGCTCACCCGCCTCGACGGCGTCGCCTCGATCGAATCGAGCTTCGCGCTGGGCCAGGTCAAGCGCTCCAGCGCCCTGCCGATCGCGGCGTCGCCGGAGGAGGATTAGGCAGTTAACCGCGCGTCATCCCGGACAAGCGGCGAAGCCGCGCCGATCCGGGATCCATGCCGGGATGGTTCAGGAATGGATCGCGGGTCTCCCTTCGGTCGCCCGGGATGACCCGTGGAGAGAGACGGCGTCTTACCGCTCCGCCGAAGCCGCCCAGATGTTGATGCCGCCGTCGACGGCATGCTTGTCGATGGCCGCCAGTTCCTCGGGCGTGAACTCCGTGTTCTTCAGCGCCGCGACGCAATCGGTGACCTGCTCCGGCCGGCTCGCGCCGATCAGGGCGGACGTCACGCGCCCGCCGCGCAGCACCCAGGCGATCGCCATCTGGGCGAGGCTCTGGCCGCGCGCCCTGGCGATCTCGTTCAGCGCCGCGATGTGCTTGATGTTGTCGTCGCTGAGGAAGCCCTCGCGGAAGGAAGGCGCCTTCTTGTCGGCGCGGCTGCCGGCCGGGACGCCCTTCAGGTACTTGTCCGTCAGCATGCCCTGCGCCAGCGGCGAGAACACGATCGAGCCGATGCCCTCGGCATCGAGTGTGTCGAGCAGCTTGTCCTCCTCGATCCAGCGGTTGAGCATCGAATAGCTCGGCTGGTGGATCAGGCAGGGCGTGCCGAGCCGGCGCAGGATCGCGACGGCCTCCTGCGTACGCTTCGAATTGTAGGAGGAGAGGCCGACATAGAGGGCTTTGCCCTGGCGGACGATGGCGTCGAGCGCGCCCATCGTTTCCTCCAGCGGCGTGTTCGGGTCGAAGCGATGCGAATAGAAGATGTCGACATAGTCGAGCTTCATCCGCTTCAGGCTCTGGTCGAGGCTGGAGACCAGGTATTTGCGGCTGCCCCATTCGCCATAGGGGCCGGGCCACATCCGGTAGCCGGCCTTGGTCGAGATCACGAGCTCGTCGCGAAGCCCATCGAAATCCTGCTTCAGGATCTCACCGAAGGCGGTCTCGGCCGAGCCGGGCGGCGGCCCGTAATTATTGGCGAGATCGAAATGGGTGATGCCGAGATCGAAGGCGGTGCGGCAGATATCACGCATGTTGGAGCGCGAGCCGGTTTCGCCGAAATTCTGCCAGAGGCCGAGCGAGAGCGCCGGGAGCTGCAAGCCGCTGCGGCCGCAGCGGTTGTAGCGCATCGCGTCATAGCGGTTGGGATTGGCCATGGCCTTTGCCTCTCAATCGATTGAATGGGTCATAAAATGAAGGCCCGGTGGCATTTGTCCACCGGGCCTTCCCGTTATCGAGCTATCCCGGGATCAGGCGGCGGCGTAGCCGACCGTGCCCTTGATCTCGAGGAACTCCTCAAGGCCGAAATCGGCATATTCGCGGCCATTGCCGGACTGCTTGTAGCCGCCGAAGGGCGCTCCGGCATCCCAGGCCGGATAGTTGATGTAGACATTGCCCGAGCGCATCTGCGCTGCGACCTTGCGGGCGCGATCCTGCGAGCCGGACTGGACGTAGGAGGCGAGGCCGTAGGGCGTGTCGTTGGCGCGCGCGACCACTTCGTCATCGCTCTTGTAGGGCAGGATCGACAGCACGGGGCCGAAGATCTCCTCGCGGGCAATGGTCATCTCGTCGGTGACACCGCCGAAGACCGTCGGTCGGACATAGTAGCCACGGTTCAGCCCTTCCGGACGGCCTGGGCCGCCGGTGACGAGCGTCGCGCCTTCCTTGATGCCGGCCTCGATCAGGCGCTGCACCTTCTCGTACTGCGCCTCGCTGACCACTGGGCCGAGGAACACGCCCTCAGCCGAGGGAGCGCCGACCTTGAGCGGCTCGGCCACCTGCTTGGCGATGGCGAGCGCCTCCTCATGCAGCGTCTCCGGCACGAACATCCGGGTCGGCGCATTGCAGGACTGGCCGGAATTGCGCATCACACTCTCGACACCGAGCTTCACCGACTTCTTCAGGTCGGCATCGTCGAGGATGATGTTGGCCGACTTGCCGCCGAGCTCCTGGTGCACGCGCTTGACCGTGTCCGCCGCCGCCTTGGCGACAAGGATGCCGGCGCGGGTCGAGCCGGTGAAGGAGACCATGTCGACGCCCGGATGGCGCGAGATCGCCTCGCCGACCGTCGGGCCGTCGCCGTTGACGAGGTTGAACACGCCCTTCGGCACGCCGGCCTCTTCCATCGCCTCGGCGAAGATGATGGCGTTGAGCGGGGCGATCTCGGAGGGCTTCAGCACCATGGTGCAGCCGGCGGCGAGTGCGGGCGCGACCTTGCACATGATCTGGTTGAGCGGCCAGTTCCACGGCGTGATCATGCCGACGACGCCGATCGGCTCCTTGGCGATCAGGGTGGTGCCGCGCAACTCCTCGAATTCGAAGGTCTCCAGCGTCTCGATCATCTTGGCGAGATGGGCGGTGCCCATCGCGGCCTGGGCCCGGTGCGCCAGTTCCTTCGGCGCGCCCATCTCGCGCGACAGGATGTTGGCGATGTCGTCGTAGCGTTTCTTGTAGGCCTCGGCGAGGCGGCGCATCAGGGCGAGGCGCTCGGCCTTGGAGGTGGCGGCGAAGGCGGGGAAGGCGGCGCGGGCCGCGGCGACGGCCTTGTCGACATCGGCCTGCTCGCCGAGCGCGATGGTGGCGAAGACCTCCTCGTTCGACGGATCGACCACGCCGAGCGTGCGGCTGCCGGACGGCTTCACCCACTGGCCGTCGATGTAGAATTCGAGCTCATGCGCCATGGTCTGGTCTCCTGCCTTGTCTTGGCCTGAGGCGCGGATCAGCGGCCGGGAAGCGGCCGGCGATCCATGCCCCGAGCGGGAACTGTCGGTGTCGGACGCGAACGGGCGGCCTCGCGCGATCATGCATCGCTGGCCGCCATCGACGCTGTATCTGACGGGGCATAACGTTAGGGGGGCGGCGAGCGCCTGTCACCACGCCGGGAGGCGCGTTTGCGGATGGCCGCCATGCAGCCGCGCTCCTTGCGGCCAGAATGGCTAGAGCCGTGCCTTGACGCTGCGTGGCGTCGCCAGCAGCAGGCTGGTCTCGCTGTTGGTGACGCCGGGGATCAGGCGGATGCGCCTGAGCACCTGGTCGAAGGCGATCAGGTCGGAGGTGCCGAGCTCCACCACAAGGTCCCAGTTGCCGTTAGTGGTGTGGATGCTGGAGACCTCACTGAAACCGGAAAGTGCCGCGATCACCGAATCCGCCGCCTGACCGGCGATCTCGATCATGGTGATGCCGCGCACCGGCAGGTCGATGGCGTCCGAGCGCAGGATCACGGTGAAGCCGATGATCTCGCCGGACTGCTCCAGCTTTTCCAGCCGCGCACGGACGGTCGCCCGCGTCAGGCCGAGATCGGCGGCGAGGTCCGAGATGCTGCGGCGCCCGTCATGGCGCAGCAGCGTGATGAGTTTGCGGTCGAGATCGTCCATCGACCGAAATGGATAGATCGCTTTGTCGTTTCGATCAATCTTGGCGCCGTTCTGGTCGATCTGGCTTCTATCGTCTGCCGCGGAAAATAAGGACAATGGGTTCGTCGTCAAAAACAGCGCGGGGACCCATGATTCAGCAGCTCAACGTCGTGCCTTTCGTCAGCGTCGACCACATGATGAAGCTGGTCCATGCGATCGGTATCGAGCGGATGCTGTCCGATATCGCGGGTTACATCGAGGATGATTTCCGGCGCTGGGAGATCTTCGACAAGACGCCGCGCATCGCCTCGCACAGCCTCGAAGGCGTGATCGAGTTGATGCCGACCAGCGACGGCAAGCTCTACGGCTTCAAATATGTCAACGGCCACCCGAAGAACATGAAGGCCGGTCTCCAGACGGTCACCGCCTTCGGCCTGCTCTCGGATGTCGCGACCGGCTATCCCGTGCTGCTATCCGAGATGACCTTCCTGACCGCCTTGCGCACGGCGGCGATGTCGGCGGTGGCGGCCAAGCACCTCGCGCCGAAGAACGCCGCGACCATGGCGATCATCGGCAACGGAGCGCAGTCCGAATTCCAGGCCTTCGCCTTCCGCGCGATCCTCGGCATCGAGAATCTGCGCCTCTACGACGTCGATCCCGCCGCGACCGAGAAATGCGCCCGCAATCTCGCCCGCCATGGTTTCAAGATCACCCGCTGCACCACCGCGATGGAAGCGGTCGAGGGCGCCGAGATCGTCACCACCGTCACCGCCGACAAGCAATACGCCACGATCCTGACCGACAACATGGTCGGCGCCGGCGTCCACATCAACGCGGTCGGCGGCGACTGCCCCGGCAAGACCGAGATCCATCGTGACGTGCTGCTGCGCTCCTCGATCTTCGTCGAATATCCGCCGCAGACCCGGATCGAGGGCGATATCCAGCAATTGGACCCCGACCATCCGGTCGAGGAACTCTGGAAGGTCATCACCGGCGCGGCGCAGGGCCGCACCGACGCCCGCCAGATCACACTGTTCGACTCGGTCGGCTTCGCCATCGAGGATTTCTCGGCGCTGCGCTATGTTTACGAGCGCATCCGCGAGGCTGGCACCTATGTCGATCTCGACCTGATCGCGGACCCCGATGATCCGCGCGATCTCTTCGGCATGCTGATGCGTGCCGCACCGGGTGCCGCGGCGGCGGCCTGACTTCAGGCGGCGTCGCGCTCCCAGCGTGGGAAGGGATCTTCCAGGCCGAGCAGCGCCTGCGTCAGCCCGGTCGCCGGGCTGCCGGCCAGGCAGGCGTCGAGTGCTGCGCGGATCGCGGCCTCGTCCATCTCCGGCCCGCCGATGAACACCATCTCCTGGCGCCGGTCGCCCCATGTCGGCGACCAGTGCTTGCGCATCAGCGCCTGGAATTCCTCCGAGCCTGGCCAGCGTTCCCTAGGCACCGCCGCCCACCAGCGCCCCATGCCCTCGGTGCGGGTGATCCGCCCGGCAAGGGAATATTCGCCGACCCAATGCGGCCGAGTCGCCAGCCAGAAATGGCCCTTGGCCCGCACGACGCCGGGTAGCCGCCGGTTCATGAACTCATGCAGCTTCAGCGGGTGGAACGGCCGGCGTGCCCGGTAGACGAAGGAGCGGATGCCGTATTCCTCGGTCTCCGGCACATGGTCGCGGAAGCCATAGAGTTCCTTGTGCCAGAGCGGATGGGTCTGCGCCTTCTCCTCGCTGTAGAGCTTCGTATCGAGCAGTCGGTCCAGCGCCACGCGCCCGAAATCGGCTTCGACGATGCGGGCATCGGCATTGAGCCCGCGCACCACCTGCCGGACTTTCTCCAGATCCTCGGCTGAGACCTCGCTCGCCTTGTTGATCACCACGACATCGGCGAATTCGATCTGCTCGACGAGAAGGTCGACCAGCGTGCGCTCGTCGCCGTCGCCGGCCGTCTCGCCGCGATCGCCGAGGAAGTCGCGGCTATCATAGTCCTTCAGCAGGTTGATCGCGTCGACCACGGTGGCCATCGTGTCGAGCCGGGCGACATCGTCGAGCGAGCGGTCCTCCTCATCGCGGAAGGAGAAGGTCGCGGCGATCGGCAAGGGTTCGGCGATGCCGGTGCCCTCGATCAGCAGGTAGTCGAACTTTTTCTCCTCGGCGAGGCGGCGCACTTCGCTGAGCAGGTCGTCGCGCAGGGTGCAGCAGATGCAGCCGTTGCTCATCTCGACCAGACTTTCCTCGGTCTTGGAGAGGTTGGCGCCGCCCTCGCGCACGAGATCGGCGTCGATGTTCACCTCGCTCATGTCGTTGACGATGACGGCGACGCGCCGACCTTCGCGGTTGTTGAGGATGTGGTTCAGGAGCGTGGTCTTGCCGGCACCGAGGAAGCCGGAGAGGACCGTGACCGGCAGCCGCCGGTCGACGAGGAGGGAAGACGAAGCCATCGGAGAGGTCCGGTTTGGTGAAAGATAATTTGTTACATTATAACATATCATCGATGTCAACCGGCGCGATGAGTGCGAGGCTGGGAACCCTCGCGCCGAAGGCTCAGGAAGAACCGGATCTGGCCAGTGTCAGGAAGGCCGCCGCCGCCTTGGCGAGGTAGCGCTCCTTGTGCCGCAGCGCGAGGAAGCGGCGCTTCGGCAGCGGCAGCGCTACAGTCGCGAGGCGGCCGGCGGCGATCGCATTGGCGGCGACGAGTCGCGAGATCGCGGTCGCGCCCGCACCGGCGGCAACCGCGGCGCAGATCGCCTCGTTGGACGGCAGCTCCAGCGTGACCGAAAGGTCGCTTGCCGCGAGGCCGAGGCCGGGCAGGGCGGCCTCGAACATGGCGCGCGTGCCCGAGCCCGGTTCGCGGAAGATCCAGGCGCCGCGCCTGAGTTCGCTGGGGGATGGAACGCTCTCGGCCCAGGGATGGCCGGCTGGCACGACGATGACGAGTTCGTCCTCCGCGACGGCGGTCATGGCCAGTGCCGGATCTTCGATCTCGCCCTCGATGAAGCCGAGATCGGCCGCGCCGTCGCGGATGGCGGCGCTCACCGTTTCGGTATTGTCGATGGCGAGGGAGACGGCGATGCCGGGGTGGTTGCGACGAAAACGCTGGATTAGCGGCGGCAGCCAGTAGTTCGCCACGGTCTGGCTCGCCATCAGCGTGAGCGAGCCGCGCGCCAGGCCGGAAAGGTCGGAGAGCACGGCCTCCGCCGCGGCAGCCCGTGCCAGCACCGCGCGGGCTTCGGCCAGGAAGAGCCGTCCGGCTTCGGTGAGCGCGATGCGCCGGCCGATCCGGTCGAATAATTTGGTGGCGTAGCGTGCTTCCAGCGTCGCGATCGCGGAGCTGACCGCCGATTGTGTCAGGTTGAGGGCCCGCGCGCCTTGCGTCAGGTGCTCGCGTTCAGCGACGGCGACGAAGATGCGCAGCTGTTCAAGCGTCATGCGCCCAAGCTTACGCGCCCTGCGCCATCAGCAGAAGATGCCGTGGGTCGATGTCGCGCAACCGTGCGGGCACTTTCGCCCCATGTCGGCCATGCGCGGCGCGGGATTGCCAGCGCGCGCCCGAAGCGTCAAAGCCTTGGCTGAAAGAAAGGCGCCGCAGGTGCCGAAAACGGGATGGAGCGGGAGATGAGCTGGGGTAATCGCGATTTCATGGTGCCGGGCCGTTCGGTGGCGGTCGGTGAACGCGGCATGGCCGCGACCTCCCATCCCGCGGCGACGCTGGCAGCCGTCGACATCCTGCGCGCCGGCGGCAATGCCGTGGATGCCGCCATCGCGGCGGTGGCGGTGCAGGCGGTGGTCGACCCGCACATGACCGGCATCGGCGGCGACTGCTTCGCGATCTACGCCCCTGCCGGCGGCAAGATGGTCGCCATCAACGGCTCGGGCCGCGCGCCTGCCAAGGCAGAGCTCGGCTGGTTCCTCGGGCAGGGCCTGACGGCGATCGCGCCGGATTCGCCCCATGCCGTCACGGTGCCCGGCGCCATCGACGCCTGGTGCCGGCTCGTCGCCGATCATGGCAGCAAGAGCCTGGACGAGATCTTCGCCCCGGCGATCCGCGCCGCCGAAGAGGGGTTCGTGGTGACGCCGCGTGTCGCGCTCGACTGGAACCGCTATCGCGGCCGCATCGAGAAGCACGGCCTCGGCAATGCCGTCTACCTGCCCGGCGGCAAGGCGCCGGTGACGGGCGACAAGATGGTCCATCCCGCCCTCGGCAGGACGCTGCGCCGGATCGCTCGCAAAGGCCGCGCCGCCTTCTACGAGGGCGAAGCGGCCGAGGAGATGGTCGCCGTCCTGAACAAGGCCGGCAGCCTGATGGCGGTCGAGGACTTCGCCACCGCGAAGCCGGACTATGTCGATCCGATCGGCGCCGATTACCGCGACCACCGCCTCTGGGAATGCCCGCCGAACGGCCAGGGCATCGCGGCATTGCTGATCGCGCGCATCCTGGATGGCTTCGACCTCAAGGACGGCAAGCTCAGCCAGGTCGACCGCATCCACCTTCTCGCCGAGGCGAGCAAGGCGGCCTATCGCCAGCGCGACGCGCTGGTGGCCGATCCGGCGGTCAGCCCCTTCGATACCGAAGCGTTCCTTTCGGATCAGTTCGTCGGCCGGCTGCGGGCGCAGATCAGCCTGGAGAAGGCGGCGAAACCTGAAGCCTTCGACATGCCGTTGCACAAGGACACGATCTATCTCTGCGTCGTCGACGGCGATGGCAACATGATCTCCTTCATCAACTCGATCTTCTCGGCCTTCGGCAGCGGCATCTATGCGGAGAAATCCGGCGTCATGCTGCAGAACCGCGGCTCGGGCTTCCGGCTGATCCAGGGGCATCCGAACGCCATCGCGCCGCGCAAGCGCCCCTTCCACACCATCATCCCCGGCATGCTGTCGAAGGACGGCCGCGCCATGATGCCTTTCGGCGTGATGGGCGGGCAGTACCAGTCGACCGGTCATGTCCATTTCATCTCCGGCATCCTCGACCGTGGGCTCGACCCGCAGCAGGCGAGCGACGCGTCGCGCAGCTTCGCCTATGACGGCAAGCTCTCCCTCGAGCCGACGATCCCCGAAAGCGTCGCGGCCGATCTCAAGGCGCGCGGCCATGACGTGGTCTGGGCCGAGGAGCCGCTCGGCGGCTGCCAGGCGATCTGGGTCGACCATGCGCGCGGCGTGATGTTCGGCGCATCCGACCACCGCAAGGACGGCATCGCGCTCGCCGTCTGAGGAACGCGCCTTTAACGCGCTGCCGCTATCGCTGGCGGCAGCGACGGGAGGGGTGCGTGGCGCAGGAGCGGTCATTCGGCTGGGGGATCATGGGGACCGGCGCCATCGCCGGGCTCTTTGCTGCCGATCTTGGGCTGCTTCCGCAGGCACACATTGCGGCCGTTCATTCGCGCTCGCAGGACAATGCGCAAGCCTTCGCCGCCCGCCTCAGTGCGACGGCCTATGACGACGAAGCCGCCTTTCTCGCCGATCCCGCCGTCGAGGCGGTCTATATCGCGACGCCGAACCATCTCCATGCCGCACAGGCGCTGAAGGCGATCGCCGCCGGCAAGCCGGTGCTGATCGAGAAGCCGATCGCGCTGAACAGCGGTGATGTCGAAGCCATCGCGCAGGCGGCGCGAGAGCGCGGCGTCTTTGCCATGGAGGCGCTGTGGAGCCGCTTCCTGCCGGCGGTCCGTGCGGTGCGCGAGCGGATCGCGGCCGGGCGGATCGGAGAGGTGAGGCGCATCCGGGCCGATCTCTCCTATATCCATCGAGAGGAGCCCGGCAGCCGCTTCTTCGATCCGGCTCTGGGCGGTGGCGCGGCTTTCGATCTCGGCGTCTATCCACTGTCGCTGACGCTGCATCTGCTCGGAGAGCCTCAGGCGGTCAGCGGGCGCTGGCTTGCGGCGGCGAGCGGCGTCGACCTGCGCAGCGAATTCCGGCTCGATTATCCGCAGGCCGTGGCCGAGCTCTCCTGCGGCTTCGATCGCGACGGCACCAACCGCCTCCTGATCGAGGGCACAAAAGGGGCGCTCACGCTCGAAGCGCCGTTTCTCAAGGCGCAACGCCTGAGCTTCGACGCCGATCCGGGGCGTGCCATGACGGCCTATGGGCGTGGGCTGGGTCTCGCAGCGCGCCTCCTCGATCGCATCCCGAAGCCCGGGCGCAGTACCGAGGCCTTCGCCTTTCCGGGCAATGGCCTGCAGTTCCAGGCGGAGGCTGTGATGGCGGCGGTTTGGGCGGGCGAAACGAGTTGCGGGACGATGCCGCTTTCCGAGAGCGCAGCCGTGCTGCGCATCATCGAAAGCCTGCTGGCGCAGCCGCCGGTCGCCCGCAACTGATCAGAAGCGCGAGCGCGGGCGATAGGGCTGCGGCAGGTCGCGGGCGTTGTTCAGCGCCAAGGCCAATTCCGTGATGTGCAGCGCCAGCGCGCCGGAGAAGCGCGGCAGCTCGCCGCGCGTGATGGCCGCAGCCTGATCGGCGACACCGCGCATGAAATCGATCTGCGAGGGATAATGCGGCAGGGTCTTGCTTGCGGGCTGCGCCGGATAGGGCAGGCGCCGACCTGGTGTCGGTTTCCAGGGCAAGGCGCGGCCGAGTTTCGCCTCGGCGCGGGTGAAGAGCCGTCCGAGCAGCGGCCGTGGCGCACCGGCCTCCTCGACATGGATGACGGAACGGTTGTCCCAGAGGTCGCGCACGGTGAGCGAGCCCTCCTCGGCAAAGATCTGCAGCGAGCGGTCGCGCGGCGCGGCCAACCCGCTCGTCAATCTCGCCACGACGCCTGACCGGAAATTCAGGCAGCCGACCGAGAAATCCGGCGCCATCGCGATGTGCTCCGTGCCCGGCCCCTTGTCCGGGAAGGTCACGGCCGAGAAGGCCGTCAGGCTCTCGACCGGGCCGAACAGCGTGACGAGCCAGGAGAGGGCGTAGCCGGCGTGCTCCAGCGTGCAGCCGATCTCGAATTCGTGCAGCCCCGGCCAGGGCGCGCCCGAACGCGAGCGCCAGCTTGCCCATTTGTCGCGGAAGACCGGGCCATCCTCCATCGCGGCATAGACCAGCCGCGGCGTTCCGATCCGTCCTGTGCGCAGGGTGTCCTCGACGAGGCGATGGGCGTCGCTGAGCCCGTTGGCCGGAGCCGTCGTCAGCGTCAGCCCGGCGGCCTGCGCCTGAGTAACCAAGGCCTCGGCCTGCGCCAGCTCCAGGGCGAGCGGCTTCTCGCAATAGACATGCTTGCCGGCGGCGAGCGCCCGGCTGGTGACCTCGTAATGGCTTTCCGGCGTCGTCAGGTTGACGACGATGCCGACGGCCGGATCGGCCAGCAGCGCGTCGAGCCCGGTATAGGCGGGGACGTTGTGGAAGCTGCGGAAGGCTTCGAGGCGCGCTGCGTCGCGATCCCAGACGCCGGCCAGCGACAGGGCCGGGTGGTTCGCGAGCGTCGTCATGTAGTAGTCGGCGACGAAGCCCGTGCCGACGAGCGCGATCTTCATGATCCGGTTCCGTTCCGCCGACGCGCAGCCGGCGGAACAGCCTATCTCAGGCAAGAATGAAGATCGGCTTTCGCGAACCTGAGACTCAGGCCGCGCCGATCGCGTTCGACGGTGTCTGGCGGTCGGTGATCTGCTGGCCGAACAGGCTGCCCGCCAGCTCCACCGCGAGCCGCGCCGTCTGGCCACGGTCGTCGAGGAAGGGGTTGAGCTCGACGATATCCATCGACCGGACCAGTCCGGAATCGTGCAGCAGCTCCATCACCAGATGCGCCTCGCGATAGGTGGCGCCGCCCGGCACCGTAGTGCCGACGCCCGGCGCCAGCGGCGGGTCGATGAAATCGACGTCGAAGGAGACGTGAAGCACGCCATTCGCCGCGCGCACCTTCTCGATGACCTGGCGGATCAGCACGCCGACGCCGTGCTCGTCGATGGCGCGCATGTCGGCGACATCGACGCCGCGCGCCTTCACCGCCGCCTTCTCGAGCGGATCGACCGAGCGGATGCCGAACAGGCTGAGCTGCGCCGGCGTGATCGAGGCGCGCGGCTCGCTGCCGAGTAGGTCGTCGAGGCCGGTCTCGCCGCAGAGGAAGGCCGAGGACATGCCGTGCATGTTCCCGGAAGGCGAGATCGCCGGCATGTTGAAATCGGCATGGGCGTCGAGCCAGAGCACGAAGAGCTTGCGGCCCTGCTCCTGCCAGTGGCGGGCGACGCCGTTGACCGAGCCCATCGACAGGCTGTGGTCGCCGCCGAGGAAGATCGGCGTGGCGCCGGTGCGGGCGAGCTCGTAGGCGCGGGCGCTGAGCGCACGCATCCAGGCCGCGATCTCGTTGTAGAAGCGGGCGTTCTCCGGCGCGGGGCCGCCCACCGGCGTCAGGTCGCGCGGCAGGATGTCGCCATGGTCCTCGACCGCATAGCCGAGGCTCTCCAGCACGCCGACGAGGCCGGCGGTCCGCAGGCCGGCGGGGCCCATCAGCGCGCCGCGGCGCGAGGCGCCGACCTCGATCGGCGCGCCGAGCAGGGCGATCCGGCCCTGGGAAGCGGGAGCGTTCGTGGAATTGGCGGTCATGCTGGCGGTCCGTTGATCTGATGAGACGGGCGTTCTGCGCCGATGCGCCGTCCATGGCGCATCGGTTCCCGCCTGTCGAGTGCCGTGCCGGCGTGACCGTTCTGTGTCAGCCCAGCCCGAGCACGCCGCGCAGCTTGGAAAGATCCTCGGCCAGCGTCGTGATCATCGCGGCGAGCGCCTTGCGATCGGCCTCGCTCAGCTTGTCATAGGTCTCGAAGCCGCCATCCTTGAGCTTGTACGTGGCCAGCGTCTTGTCGACCGTCGCGAAATTGGCGTCGATCTTCCCGGCCAGCGCCTTGTCCTCCTTGACGACCAGCGGCCGCAGAAGGTCGACGATCTTCTTGGCGCCGTCGACATTGGCCTGGAAGTCCCAGAGATCGGTATGGCTGTAGCGATCCTCCTCGCCGGAGACCTTGGTTGCGGCGACCTCCTCGATCAGCGCCGCTGCGCCGCCGACCATCTTGTCCGGAGGAACCGTGAGGCCCTTGATGCGGCCCTGCAGCTCGGTGACGTCGGCGAGGAGCTTGTCGGCGAAGGGGCCGAGGCCCTCCGTGCTGTTCTTGGCAAAGAGGCCGTATTCGATGCGGTGGAAGCCGGTGAACTCCGGATCCTCCTCCTTCTTCTCATGGTCGTCGGCGCGCGAGTCGATCTTGCCGTCGAGATCGCTGAACAATTCGGCGACCGGCTCGATCATCTCGTAGGAGACGCGCGTCGATGCGTAGAGCGCCTTCGCCTTGGCGAGGTCGCCCGCCTTGACCGCATCGGTGAAGACCTTGGTGTCCTTCACCAGCTTGTCGACGCCCTGCGAGACATAGAGCTTGTATTCGGCGACCGGGGCCACGAGGTCGAGCGGCGAGGCTGCCCGCGCCGACCCGGCGGTCACGGCGGCGATCAGGCTGGCGCCGGCCAGCCATGCGAAACGCAAGCTCATCTCAGTCTCCTGTCTTGCGGGGGGAAGTCGAGGTCGAGGCCGGCGCGATGCCGCGCGCAGCCTGGATCAGCCCGGCGCCGAGATAGCTTCCGGCATCGGGCACGCCGGGCAGGGCGAAGAAATAGCCGCCGCCGACGGGCTTGATGTATTCCTCCAGCGGTTCGCCATCGAGCCGCTTCTGCACCGTGATGAAGCTGCGCTCGAGGTCCTGCTGGAAGCAGATGAAGAGCAGCCCCATGTCGAGCTGCCCGGCGCGGGTGACGCCGTTGGAATAGTTGAAGGGCCGGCGCAGCATGCGGCTCGCTTCCGTCTCGGGCCGGCGCGGGTTGGCGAGCCGGATATGGGCATCGAGCCTGGTGCGCTTGCCTTCGGGATCGTCGGCATAGACGGGCTCGTCATATTCCCGTTTGCCGCCCATCGGTGCCCCGGACGCCTTATGGCGGCCCATGATCTCTTCCTGTTCGCCCAGCGGCGTGCGGTCCCAGCGCTCGACGAAGTTCCGGATGATCCTGACCACCTGATAGCTGCCGTTCGCGGCCCATCCCGGCTCGTCCGAACCGGGCTGCACCCAGACCAGCCCGTCCATCAGTGCCTTGTCGGCGGCATCGGGGTTGGCCGTGCCGTCACGGAAGCCGAGCAGGTTGCGCGCGCTCTCCGCCGGCTCGCCTTGCTTCGGCTTGAGGACCGGGACGGTGCCCTCCTGCTTCCAGCGCAACAGCAGGAGATCGGGCGCGTTCTTCAGGATATCGCGCAGGGCGTGGATGTTGGTGTCGGCGGTGTTGGCGCAGAACTGCAGGATGAGGTCGCCATGGCAGAGCGCGCCATCGAGCGCGTCGTTGCGGAAGCGCTTCATCCGCTGCAGACGCTTCGGCTTCAGCGGATGAAGCCCGAAACGCTCGTCGAAAAGCGAGGCGCCGAGCGCCACGGTGACGGTCAGGTTGTCGGGCGCGATGACGGGGCCGAGGATCCCGCTATCCGGCGGCGGGAAGCCCGGATCGGCGGTCGGGGCAGGCCCGCCCTCGGTCAGGAAGGCGATGCGTTCGGTCAGCAGGCGCAGCAGCCGTTCGAGCTCGCCGAGCGAGGTCGCGGTGACGTCGAAGGCTGCGACGAGGCCGGTCGCGGGACGCGGCGTGACGATGCCGGACTGATGGAGGCCGTAGAAGGGCTGGCGCTGGGCTGTCGTGTCGCTTTCGGGCGCCGCCGCCGGATTCTGTGTCGGCTCGCTGGCTGCCCGCGCGAGCGAGGCGCCGCCGAGGGCTGCTGCGCCGCCGGTCAGGAGCGAGCGCCGCGAGGGTGAGAAGATCTTGCCTGTGCGGGTCATGATTTGCGCTCCGCTTCGGGCAAAGCGAGCGCCTTGCGCATGGCCGAGAGGTCTTCGGCCAGCGAGCGGACCGCGCCACCCGGCTTGGCATCGTTCGGCAGGGCGACGAGCACGGCCCTGGTCCGCGCCGCCAGATCGGGGGCGATGCGTGCCGTCAGAGGCAGCAGGAGCTGCGCGACATGGCTCGCGGCCGCGACGGCCTCGGGCGAGACCGTCTCGCCGTCCTGGATGGAGAGAAGCATGGCGGCGCCCGCCAGCATCCTGTCCGGCAGGACGGTGCGCTGGCTTAAAACCGAGCGGAAAGCCTCGGCAGTCGGCTTGAGCTCGCCGGAAGGTGCGCTCTCGCTGCCGGTCAGGGCGGCCTCGACCTTGCCGAACAGTCCTTCCAGCTCGGCATCGCCCGCCGTTGCCGGGCGCAGGGCCGGCAGGAGGGCAGCAGCATCATGGCGGGCCTTGTCGGCAGCCGCCGTGTCGCCGGCGCCGCTGGCCTGCTCGAAAGCATCGAGCGCGGACGCGAAGGCTGCTGAGCGCTCGCTCAGGAAGGCGCGGTATTCGGCCGCCGGGCCGATCATGTCCATCAGCGTCAGGGCCGGGCGCGGCTGCCCCGTCGTAGCCTCGACGATCAACCGGCCGCGCGGGGCGCTGAGCAATCCGCAGGTGATGGCGTACTCGCCGGGGTGGAGTTGCGTGGTCAGCCGTCGCGACTGGCCGGGCGCGATGTTCTCGCGCTCTTCCAGCACCATGACACCGTCGAGAATTTCCCATTCCAGCACGCGCTCGCCGCGATTGCTGACGACGAAGCTGGCCTTGCCGGCGGGAACCGTCAGCGTCGCGGGCTCGCAGGTCCTGTCGGTGATCGCGATGGCGATGTCGCTCTTGCCCGGCTCGACGGCGCGCCGGTTGCCGGCGGCATAGACGAAGGCGCCGATGCCACCGCAGACCAGCACAAGCGTGGCGATGCCGGCGAGCTTCAGCCGCGGCGAGCGGCGGGCTTCGGTCCGGGGCGCGATCGTCTGGGTCTGCTCGCCTCGACCTGCAGAGAGGAACAGCACGAGCATCGGGACCAGGAAGGCGAGATAGGCGATGACCTCGCCGAGCGCGGCCCGTTCCTGGTAGCCGAAGAAGCCGGAGAGGATCGCGCCCAGCGCGCTGTCGGCCGGCAGCACCGTGCCGAGATCGTAGACGCTCTGCTGGAGGTGGTTCCAGAGCCCGGCCTCATGCAGCGAGCGCACGGCGTTGGCGACGAGCCCGGCCGCGACGAACAGGATCAGGATGCCGGTCCAGCGGAAGAAGACGCGCAGGTTGAGTTTCACGCCCAGCGCATAGATGGCGTAGCCGATGACGGCGGCGAGCAGGAGGCCGAGCCCGGCGCCGAGCGGAGGCGCCCAGCCGGCATTCTGCTGGAAGATGGCGAGCAGGAAGAAGACCGATTCCAGCCCCTCGCGCACCACGGCGAGGAAGGCGAGCCCGACCAGTGCGAAGCCCTGATGCTCCCCGGCCAGCGCTGCGTCGACGCCGGCCTGCAGTTCGCCCTTGATCGAGCGCGCAGCCTTGCGCATCCAGAACACCATCGAGGTCAGCATCGCGGCGGCGATGAGCCCGATGACGGCCTCGAACAGTTCCTGCCCGCGCTGCGGCAGTTCGCCGGCGACGATGTCGAGCGCGGCCCCGGCCGCAAGACTGACGGAGCAGGCAAGGGCGACGCCGATCCACAGCGCCGGCAGCCATTCGCGCCGCCCGCTCCTGACCAGATAGCTCGCGACGATGCCGACGATCAGCGCGGCTTCCACGCCTTCGCGCAGCATGATGAGGAAAGGTACGATCACGGCGAACCAGCTACGATGCGCGTCGCGGGCGCTGCCGTCCGCGGCACAGATGCCCCGTGCCTAGGCACCCGGGGAGCGCAGGTCAACCGAAACCGTTCAGTTTAGAACGATGATAAACTACTGAAATCGCTGATGTTCTTGTCGCAAGGGCCCCGCAGGCGGCCCGGCTGCCTGCGGAGGTTGGACCTCAGGGCCGCTTCAGCAGGATCATCTTGTCCTGCGTCATGTCGTGCATCGTGTAGGGGATGCCGCCGGTGCCATAGCCCGAGACGCGCCGCCCGGCGAAGGGCATCCAGTCGACGCGGAAGCTCGTCGGATCGTTGACCATCACCGCCGAGGCTTCGAGCCGGTTGGCGGCGCGCAGCGCGACATCGATGTCCTGCGCGAAGATGCTCGACTGGAACGAGACCGGCAGCGAATTCGCCCGGGCGATGGCGTCGTCGAGATCGCGAAAGCGGTAGATCGCGACGGCCGGTCCGAAGATCTCTTCGCGCGAGACGCGGGCTTCCGGCGCCGGATCGACCAGAACGGTGGGTTCCAGCGTCGTCTCGGACAGGCGCTTGCCGCCGGTCAGCAGCTTGGCGCCGCCCTTCACCGCCTCGTCGATCCAGGAGGCGATGCGGTCGGCCTCCTTCGGCGTGATCAGCGGGCCGACCTCGGTATCCTTCAGGGTCGGGTCACCGGTGCGCAGCTTCTTCACCCGTGCGACCAGCCGCTCGGTGAAGTCGTTGATGATGGAATCGTGGACATAGATGCGCTGCGTCGACACGCAGACCTGCCCGGCATGGTAGTAGCCGCCTTTCACCAGCGGCTCGATGATCGTGTCGAGATTGGCGCTCTTGTCGACGATCGCCGGGGCGACGCCGCCATGCTCCAGCGCCGAGCGGGCGCCGGGCGCGAGCTTCGAATGCAGGTACCAGCCGACCTTGGCGGAGCCGATGAAGCTGAGGAAGGCGATGCGCGGATCGGTCGCGAGCTTTTCGGCCAGCGCGGTCTCGACGGGCACGAAGCTCTGGCACCATGCCTCCGGCAGGCCGGCCTCATGCACCAGTTTGACGAAGTCGAGGCAACAGAGCGGCGTCGTGCCGGCCGGCTTGACGATGACGGGGCAGCCCGTCGCGATTGCCGGCGCGACCTGGTGGACGATCAGGTTGAGCGGGTGGTTGAAGGCCGAGATCGCGGCGACGATGCCGATCGGCTCCTTGGTGGTGAAGGCCCAGCGCCCATCCGCCGCTGCCGAGAGCCCCATCGGGATCTCGCGGCCGGAGAGGTTGCGCAGTTCGTCGGCGGCGTTGTGGACGCCGTCGATGGCGCGGTTCGTCTCGACGATCGCATCCGGCAGGGGTTTGCCGCCCTCGCGTGCGATCTGCATGGCGAAATGGTCGCGCCTGGCTTCCATCAACCCGGCGAGCTTGCGCAGGATCGCGATGCGCTGATGCGGCTTCAGCCAGGCGTCGCGGTTCGCGAAGACCTGCTGGGCGGCCTGCAGCTTGCGTTCGAGCGCGGCCGCGTCGTCGGTCTCGATCTCGGTGATCGGCGCGCGGTCATAAGCCTGAACAACCTGGAGCATGGTCGTCTCCTTGCAAATGCTCTCGACATGAAGGGTGAGAGGCTGTTCGACAACTCGCTGTGGTGAGGCGAATGGCGGTGTTTTCGAGAACCGGAGCGGAGCGTACGTCAGTACGTGAGCACCGGAAGCGTAGAAAACACCGTCAGTTGCCCGCCTCAGTAGAGTTGACGAGCAGTCTCTCAGGCCAGATCGACGTCCGGCACCTTGTTGCGCAGCTCCTCGACGAGGACGCGCGTGTTCTCGGAATAGTCGATCGGGCAGTCGACGAGATGGACGCCGCCGCCCTTGAACGCGGCCTCCAGCGTCGGCACCAGCGCCTCGGCCGAGGTCACGCGCGAGCCCTTGGCGCCATAGGCCTCGGCGTAGCGCACGAAGTCGGGGTTACCGAAGGTCATGCCGAAATCGGGGAAGCTGTCGACGGCCTGCTTCCAGCGGATCATGCCGTAGGCGCCGTCGTTGAGCACGAGCACGACGAGGTTGAGCTTGAGCCTGACTGCCGTCTCCAACTCCTGCGAGTTCATCATGAACCCGCCGTCGCCGCACACTGCCATGACGCGCCGGCGCGGGTGCAGAAGCGCCGCCATCATCGCCGAGGGCAGACCGGCGCCCATCGTCGCCAGCGCGTTGTCGAGCAGCAGCGTGTTGGCGACATGGGTGCGGTAGTTCCGCGCGAACCAGATCTTGTACATGCCGTTGTCGAGGCAGACCATGCCGTCCTCCGGCATCACCGCGCGCACGTCGTGGACGAGCCGCTGCGGCGTTACCGGGAAGCGGTCCTCCTCGGAGCGGTCGTTGATCTTCGCCAGGATGCGCTGGCGCAACTCCAGGAGCTTCGTCTGCTCGGGCAGTTTGCCGCCGAGCCGCTCGGCCAGTGCCGTTACGCTCGCGCCGATGTCGCCGACCACCTCGGCATCCGGATGGTAGACCTGCTCGACGGTGGCCGACTGGTAGCTGACATGGATGACCTTCGGCCCGCCGGCCGAGCGCATCAGGAAAGGCGGCTTCTCCACCGTGTCGTGGCCGACGGCGATGATCAGGTCGGCCGCCGCCACGGCTTCATGGACGTAGTCGCCTTCGGACAGGGCGGCGGTGCCGAGATAGAGGTTGGAGCCGCCGGTGACCGCGCCTTTGCCCATCTGGGTGTTGAAGAACGGCACGCCCATCTTGCGCACGAAGGCCGAGAGCGGCTCGACAAGGCGCGGCCGATTGCCGGCGGCACCGATCATCACCAGCGGGCGCCTGGCGGCGAGGATCATCTCCGCCGCGCGGTCGAGCGCCACTGCGGGAGCGACCGGCTGGTCGAGCGGATGGACCGGGATCAGCGGGACATCCTCGATCTCCTCGCCAGCGACATCCTCCGGCAGTTCGAGATGGACCGGGCCGGGCCGCTCCTCCATGGCGACGCGGAAGGCATCGCGCACCGTCGCGGGGATGCTGGCCGGGCTGACGATCTGGCGGGTCATCTTGGTCAGCGGCCGCATCGAGGCGACGACGTCGACGATCTGGAAGCGCGCCTGCTTGGCGGTCATGATCGCCTTCTGCCCGGTGATCAGGATCATCGGCATGGCGCCGAGATGGGCATAGGCCGCACCCGTCGAGAAATTGAGCGCGCCCGGGCCGAGCGTCGCGAGGCAGACGCCGGGCTTGCCGGTGAGCCTGCCATGGGTCGCGGCCATGAAGGCGGCGGCCTGCTCGTGCCGCGTCAGCACCAGCTCGATCTTCGAGCGGCGCAGGGATTCGAGAACGTCGAGATTTTCTTCGCCCGGAACACCGAAGACGCGCTCGACGCCCTCGTTCTCCAGCGCCTCGATCAGAAGATCGGAACCCTTCTTCATCGCGCGTCGCCTTTCCCTGGAAGCCGCCTTGTCGGCCAAGGCTAGGCTCCCGACGTAGGAAGGCAACCGCAGAGTTGCGAGCGCGTGGGGCGCATGGCCGTCGCGCCGGAACCGGTGGTGGCGCGAAGCGATGGCGAGGCTGTCCGCCGGCTCAGGCGGCCTGGCGCAGCCCGACCTCGAAGGGGCTGAACTCCACGGCGCCGCCCTTCACCGTGACCAGCGTGTTGCAGGGTAGGGCCTGCCAGCACTCGCGGGCCGCATCGACCGGCTCCGAAGCGATTACGACGCTGTCGGCCCGCGCGCAGACATAGAGGCTGGGCGGCCGGGCATCGGAGGACCAGCGCACCGCATGGATGGTCTCGCCGTCCGCGAGCGCGGCGGCGCAGCGCAGCGGCTCGGATGTGCCGGCTTCCTGCATCAGCGCGAGTGCCGTCGACAACGCGGTGGCCAGCGCCTCGCCGGGGCCGAGGCCGTGCGCCATCTGCGCGATGGCCAGCAGGAAGATCGCCTCGGAATCGGTGGAGCCCGCCCTAGCGGCGTAGAGCGCATCCGGAATCAGGTTCTCCAGCTTGCGGCGGATCGTGCCGTAGCCACCGATCTGGCCGTTATGCATGAAGAGATAGCGATCATGGACGAAGGGGTGGCAGTTCGCCCGCGTCGTTGCGGTGCCGGTCGCGGCCCTGACATGGGCGAAGAACAGGTGCGAGCGCACCTGCCGAGCGATCGAGAGCAGGTTCTCGTCCGACCAGGCCGGCCTGACCTCGCGATACTGCCCAGGCTCCGAGCGCTCGCCGTACCAGCCGACGCCGAAGCCGTCGCCATTGGTGCCGGTTTTGGCCTCCTCGGCATGGAGCGACTGGTGGATCAGCGAATGACAGGGCGAGGCGACGAAATCCTCGAGGAAGACCGGAACGCCTGAATAGGCGAGGAAGCGGCACATGGAGGGCTCGAATCAGTCGCGGGCGGGAGCGGGTAACCGGGAATATTGTTCTCCAGAAATGAATGGCGACATAATGATCCTTCTCCGCCACCCGTTCCACGGCCCGAAAATGCCCGCCCAGCCCTGAATCGAGGGCCTGCTCGGCCGCGGAGGGAGCCTGCGCCTTTCGTCCAATGGATGAGACGCCCCCCGTCTTGCGCCCGGCCATGCGCTCCTATACCGATCCCCCCACAAACAGCGCATAGCCGGCAGACGGGCGAAGCATGACCGGGCCAGCGCATCGCGACGGGGGAGCGAGGCTGTGAAGGGTCTCCTAGCATTGAGCCGGATCATTGATGCGGTGAACGGCTTCATAGGCCGGAAGATCGCGTGGCTGATTCTGGTCGCGGTGATTGTTGCGGCGGTCAATGCGATCGTTCGCAAGGTCTTCAACGTTTCGTCGAATTCATGGCTCGAGCTGCAATGGATGCTGTTCGGCGCGGTGTTCCTGATGTGCGCGTCCTGGACGATGCAGGTGAAGGAGCACATCCGCATCGACATCGTGAACAACCTGTTGCCGCGTCGCGTGCGGCAATGGATCGAGCTGCTCGGTCATCTGCTCTTCCTGATGCCGTTCTGCGTGCTGATCGTCTATCACTCGGTGCCGTTCTTCCTGCGCTCCTATGAGATCAACGAGCAGTCGCTTTCGGCCGGCGGCCTGCCGCAATGGCCGGCCAAGGGCCTCGTGGTGATCGGCTTCGTGATGCTGACCTTCCAGGGCATCTCCGAGATCATCAAGCAGATCGCGATCATGCGCGGCGACCTGGCCGATGACGAGCTTCACGGCGGGCACGCCGCGGCGGAGGCGGAAGCCCAGCGTCTGCTCGAGCAAGCCAAGGAACAGGGCCTCGCCTCGTGAGCGGCCCGCAAGAAGTCCGGAAACGTCCCATGCACGCTCATCGCTTCCCGCGCGTCGCCGGCTTGCTGCTGGCTCTCACCACCCTTGCCTTCTTCGGCCTGCACACCGGCGATGCCTTCGCGGCGGGCGGCGGCATCGGCGACTTCCTGCGCGTCAATATGGCGCCGGTGATGTTCGCGACGCTCGTCGTCTTCCTGCTGCTCGGCTATCCGGTCGCCTTTGCGCTCGCCGCCAACGGCCTGCTCTTCGCGCTGATCGGCATCGATCTCGGCCTGTTCCAGGAGAACTTCCTGCAGGCGCTGCCCGAACGCATCTACGGCACGATGAACAACGACGTGCTGCTGGCGGTGCCGTTCTTCACCTTCATGGGCCTGATCCTCGAACGCTCCGGCATGGCCGAGGATCTGCTCGACACCATCGGCCAGCTCTTCGGCCCGGTGCGCGGCGGTCTCGCCTACGCGGTTGTGTTCGTCGGCGCGCTGCTCGCCGCCACCACCGGCGTCGTCGCGGCCTCAGTCATCTCGATGGGCCTGATCTCGCTGCCGATCATGCTGCGCTACGGCTATGACCGGCGCCTTGCCTCCGGCGTCATCGCGGCCTCGGGTACGCTGGCACAGATCATCCCGCCTTCGCTGGTGCTGATTGTGCTCGCCGACCAGCTCGGTCGCTCGGTCGGCGACATGTATGAGGGCGCCTTCATTCCAGGCCTGGTGCTGTCGGCGCTCTATGCCGGCTACGTCTTCATCATCACCATCGTGGCTCCGTCGCGTGCTCCCGGCCTGCCGCCGGAGGCGCAGACCCTGCGCGACGCCGACGGCAAGACGCGCCGCTTCTCGTTGCTCGTCGTGGCGATCCTCGCTTTCGCGCTGGCCTACACCTACATGAAGATGTTCACGCAGGTGAAGGCCGGCTCCGACTTCGTCGTGCTGACCATGTCGCTGATGGTCGCGATCGCCTTCGTGATCGCGCTGCTGAACAAGCTGCTGCGCCTCAACCTGCTCTCGCGCATGACCGAGCAGGTGATCTTCGTGATGGTGCCCCCGCTGGCGCTGATCTTCCTGGTGCTGGGCACGATCTTCATCGGCGTCGCGACACCGACCGAAGGCGGCGCCATGGGCGCGGCCGGCGCGATCCTGCTCGCCTTGGGCAAGAGGCGCATGACCTTCGACCTGCTGAAGCAGGCGACGGAGTCGACCGCGAAGCTCTCGGCCTTCGTGCTCTTCATCCTCGTCGGCGCGCGCGTCTTCTCGCTGACCTTCTATGGCGTCAATGGCCATGTCTGGGTCGAGCACCTGCTGGTCGGCCTGCCGGGCGGCTCGACGGGCTTCCTGATCGTCGTCAACCTGCTCGTCTTCGTGCTCGCGTTCTTCCTCGATTTCTTCGAGCTCGCCTTCATCATCGTGCCGCTGCTCGGCCCGGCGGCGGAGAAGCTCGGCATCGACCTGATCTGGTTCGGCGTCATCCTGGGCGTGAACATGCAGACCTCGTTCATGCATCCGCCCTTCGGCTTCGCGCTGTTCTTCCTGCGCTCGGTCGCGCCCAAGAGCGCCTACAAGGACCGCGTCACCGGCAAGATGATGGAGCCGGTCACCACCGGCCAGATCTACTGGGGCGCGGTGCCTTTCGTGATCATCCAGCTCATCATGGTCGCGCTCGTCGTGATCTTCCCGAGCATGGTGATGCACTACAAGGCGTCGGCGGTTCAGCTCGATCAGAAGGCGATCGACAAGCAGTTCGACTCGATCCAGGTCCCCAGTATCGGCGGCCCGGGCGGCTTCGACTTCTCCGCCCCGCCGACCATTGAAGCGCCCAAGCCGTAAAAGGGAGTGTCATGACGCGATGGTGGAAGGCGCTCGCCGGCGCCGGTGTCCTGTGCCTGATATCCAGCGCGGCGCTCGCCGCCGGCGATATCGGCGGTGCGACGATGGGGCCGCTCTGGGCATTCCCCTTCGCCGGCATGCTGCTTTCGATCGCGCTCGGGCCGATCCTGTTCCACCATCTCTGGGAGCTTCACTACGGCAAGTTCGCAGCCTTCTGGGCGCTGCTGCTGCTCGTGCCGCTGGTGCTGCTGCGCGGCTTCGATGCTTCGCTCGGGGCCGTATTGCACACGGCGCTGCTCGAATACCTGCCCTTCATCATCCTGCTGTTCGCGCTCTTCACCATCGCTGGCGGCATCCTGATCACGGGCAATTTGCACGGCTCGCCGGCGACCAACACGGTCATCCTCGCGATCGGCACGGTGATGGCCAGCATCGTCGGTACCACCGGCGCCTCGATGATCCTGATACGGCCGCTGCTGCGCGCCAACGACAACCGGCGCCACAACGTCCACGTCGTGGTCTTCTTCATCTTCCTCGTCTCGAACATCGGCGGCTCGTTGACGCCGCTCGGCGACCCGCCGCTCTTCCTCGGCTTCCTGCGTGGCGTCGACTTCTTCTGGACGACCCAGCACCTGCTGCCCGAGACGGGTTTCGCCGTCGTCGTCCTGCTCGCCCTGTTCTATGCGATCGACAGCTGGCTCTATCGCAGGGATGACAGCCTCCCGCCGCTGAAGGACCCGACGCCGGATCGCGATCTGAAGCTCTGGGGCAAGGTCAATCTTCCGCTGCTCGCCGGCGTCATCGGCGCGATCCTGCTCTCCGCCAGCTGGAAGCCGGGCGTGGTCTTCGACATCCACGGCGTGCATGTCGAGCTGCAGGACCTCGTGCGCGACCTCATCCTGCTCGGGCTTGCCGGCCTGTCGCTCTGGCTGACGCCGAAGCAGGTGCGCGCCGGCAACGAGTTTTCCTGGGGGCCGATCCTCGAGGTTGCCAAGCTCTTCGCCGGCATCTTCATCTGCATCATCCCGGTGCTGGCGATGCTGCAGGCCGGACGCGACGGCGCCTTCGCCGGGCTCGTCTCGCTGGTCAATCACCCCGATGGTAGCCACAACACCGCCGCCTATTTCTGGCTGACCGGTGCTCTGTCCTCCTTCCTCGACAATGCCCCGACCTATCTCGTCTTCTTCGAGCTGGCCGGCGGCAATGCCAAGGAGCTGATGACCACGGGAGCGCTGACGCTGGCGGCGATCTCGGGCGGCGCCGTCTTCATGGGCGCCAACACCTATATCGGCAATGCGCCGAACTTCATGGTCTATGCCATCGCCAAGGACCGCAAGGTCGCGATGCCGAGCTTCTTCGGCTACATGCTCTGGTCGGGCGGGATCCTGATCCCGGTCTTCATCCTGCAGACCTTCCTGTTCTTCCGATAAGGCAGAGTGGTGCCGCGCAAGCCCTGCGGCGCGCGAAAAGACTGACCGCGGCTAAGGCCTCCCGGACGGGACGCCTTCCCTGATCTTGGCGGAAAAATCCGGGTCGTCGAGCGAGAGCGCGCGCGCCTTGTCGCCGATCCGGGCGCGCCTGACGAGCTCGTCGAGCGGGATATCCTGCCGGATCGCGCCGATGCGCTGGAGATAGCCGGGCAGATAGCCGGAGAGCAGCACGCGCGGGTCGAAGGGCAGCGAGAACTTCCATTCCGGTGCCACGGTGCCGACGAGATGATAGACGACGGTCGTGCAGTTGGTCGTCAACGTGTTGTACCAGCGCGGCCGGGCGGCGAGGTCATTCACGTCCTTCACATAGGCGAGCAGCAGGTCGCGCGCCTGCTCTGGAGAGGCGCTGAGCCGGAAGAGCCGCGTATCCTCATGCCGGGCGTTGGTGCGCAGGCCGACGATGTCGCGCTCGTCCGCCGCGACATAGGCCATCTCGTAGCTGCGGAAGAAGCCCGCCAGCGCCGACCATTCCTCCCCCTTCTCACGCCGGATCTCGATCGAGAAGGTCAGCGGGACCGAGTTGGAGAAGGTGAAGCTGACCAGCAGATGCGCGATCGCCTCGCCCGACCAGTAGCTCAGGAAAACATCGGCCCCGGTGACCTTCGACAGGTCGTAGCGGCGCGTCTCCCAGCGCTGGTCGTAGTCCTCTTCGGTGCGCCAGCGGAAATCCCGGAGATTCGACACCGTCAGCACGTCGCCCTCGCGGGCGATGCTCGGCAGGTGGGCGAGCTCGGGGATCCAGTCGCGCTGATGCGAGGGCTGCAGACCGTTCCACCAGGACAGCAGGCCGACGAAGAGCACCGCGAAGCCGAGCGGCAGCCGCGCATCGCTGGTCCACACGCCGACGAGCCCTGCCAGCGCCGCGATGCCGAAACCGATCGCGGCAGCGGCCGCCATGGCGCCCGTCAGGCGGAAGGACAGGAGGCCGACACCCCAGAGCGCCGCGCCGAGGATCAGCAGGATAAGGACGAGCTTGAGCACAATAAAAAAGAGGCGGCGCATGGCCGCCTCTCCTAGCACAGCCGAAGCGGGCTGACGTCAGGCCGCGATCGAGCTGGTCGGCGCCGCCGCCTTCACCGCGTCGTCGACATGAGCCTCGAACTTCGCGAAGTTCTTGGCGAACATGCCGACGAGGTTCTTCGCCGTCTCGGCGAAGGCGGCTTTGTCGGCCCAGGTCTTCACCGGATAGAGGATATGCGGCTCGACGCCGGGCACCGAGGTCGGTACCGCGAAGCCGAAATAGGGATCCCGGCGGAAATCGGCGCGGTTGAGCGAGCCGTCGAGCGCCGCCGAAAGCAGACGGCGCGTCACGCGGATCGGCATGCGCCGGCCGGTGCCGTATTGCCCGCCGGTCCAGCCGGTGTTGACCAGCCAGCAATCGACATGGTGCTTGGCGATGAAGTCGCGCAGCAGATTGGCGTATTCCGACGGGTGCCGCGGCAGGAAGGGCGAGCCGAAGCAGGTCGAGAACTCCGGCTGCACGCCGGTGAGGCCGCGCTCCGTGCCGGCGACCTTGGCGGTATAGCCGGAGAGGAAGTGATACATGGCCTCGGCCGGGGTCAGCTTCGCGATCGGCGGCATCACACCGAAGGCGTCGGCGGTCAGCATCACGATGTTCTTCGGAATGCCGGCGCGGCCGGTGCGCGAGGCATTCGGGATGAAGTCGAGCGGATAGGCCGAGCGGGTGTTCTCGGTCTTGCTCTGGTCGTCGAAGTCGACCACGCGGCTCAGCGGGTCCATCACGGTGTTCTCGAGCACGGTGCCGAAGCGCAGCGAGGCGGCGTGGATCTCGGGCTCGGCCTCGGCCGAGAGGCGGATCGTCTTGGCGTAGCAGCCGCCCTCGAAGTTGAAGATGCCTTCCTTCGACCAGCCATGCTCGTCATCGCCGATCAGTGTGCGCTCGGGATCGGCCGAGAGGGTGGTCTTGCCGGTGCCCGAGAGGCCGAAGAAGATCGCCGGATCGTCCTTCGGCCCGACATTGGCCGAGCAGTGCATCGGCACCACGCCCTTGGTCGGCAGCACGAAGTTCAGATAGGTGAAGACCGACTTCTTCATCTCGCCGGCATAGGCCGAGCCGCCGATCAGCACGATCTTGCGGGTGAAGTCGATGGCGATCACCGTCTCGCTGCGGCAGCCATGGCGGGCGGGATCGGCCTTGAAGCTCGGCAGGTCGACGATCGTCATCTCCGGGACGTAAGCAGCGATCTCCTCGCGCGCCGGCCGGATCAGCAGGTTCCGGATGAAGAGCGAGTGCCAGGCCAACTCGGTATAGACGCGGGCCTTGACGCGGTGAGCCGGGTCGGCGCCGCCATAGAGGTCCTGCGCGAAGAGCTCCTTGCCCTCGGCATGCTTGCGGAAATCGCCGAGCAGCGTCTCGAAATGCTCCGGGCTCATCGCCTGGTTGTTGTCCCACCAGACCGTGTTCTCGGTCAGCGCGTCGCGCACCGTGAACTTGTCCTTGGGCGAGCGGCCGGTATGGGTGCCAGTGTCGGCGCAGAGCGCGCCGCCGCGCGCGAGCTCGGACTCGCCCCGGCGCAGCGACTCCTCATAGAGCTGTGGCGCTTCCAGGTTCCAGTACACGGCCTTGAGCTTGCTGAAGCCGAAACCCTCGGCGCCCTGGGCGGCGTTGAACTGACCGATTGTGTCCACTGAAATCCTCCGGCAGCTGCACGGTGAGCGGCAGCCTGTTGTCGAACGAATACGCGCGAGCCTTCGAAAAAAGGTCCGTCGCCGGGCGGAGGCCTTGCGGCCGTGTCCGGTCTTTAAGCCTCCGCGGCAGCGCGCTCAAGTCGCGGGAATCGCAAAAGACTTCCGCGTTTCGGTTAAATCGTTTGAATTCCGGGCATGGTGAGCAGGCATGGTGAACGCAGCCCGCCCGCCCGTCGGCCGAGGTGACCGAGCGTCAGATTTGGCCGCGCGCCTGCTGCGCCAGCATCACCAGAACCTGTCGCAGCCTGGCCGGGTCGGTGACGCGCTCAGGGAAGACGAGCCGTCCGTTCTCATCGCCGTAGACGAGGTCCAGCCCCTCGGGATCGAGGCCCGTCGCCTTCCAGCGCCCTTCGGGCAGGCCCAGCAGCTTGGTCGCGTAGAGCTCCAGTGCCTCGGCATGATCGTCGTTCATATGGGCGACTGCGCCGTCCTCGGCCGCGATCAGCGCCTCGCAGCCCTTCAGGTCGAGCAGCACCTCGTCGACGGCGATCGCACCGGCCCGCGCGAAGCCGCCATTCGGATGGAGACCGAGGACGGAGAGGCGAAAGAGCGAGAAATCGGGAAAATCGGCGTAGAGCTTCGCCTTGGGATGGCGCGCCAGGAAGCGGCGCTTGGCGTTGGTGTCCGTGCAATGCTCGGCCCGCCCGACCACGCTGAGCCGCGCGGAATTGGCGAGCGGATCGCCCCTCCCGAGCGAGGAAACCAGGACGGAGATGCGCGGATCGGCCTCGATGTTCCGGGTATGCAGTGAAAGCTTCGAGGCCAGGAACAGGGGCGAGCCGTCGACGTCGGTGGCGATGTTCGTCAGCGTCGCGAGCGGGAAGCCGCTGGTCGGGTCGAGCGTCGCCAGCGCCGCGATGCGGGCTTTGCGCAGCGTCGCGCGGGCCATGGCGACAGGCTCGAAGTCATCCGGCGCGGAGCCGCCGAGTTCGAGACCGCGTGGTGTGATGGCGGCGGGGGCGGATTCGGTCATCGGGGTGCGATTCCTGCTGATCCGTTTTATGCTACAAGGCTGCGAGCCGCCGCGGCTTCATTTATGCCGAAAGCCGCGAACAGTTGCGGCGTCTGAGCGTTGAGCCATAGCGAATCCGCCTCCGAGCCGCTAGATTGCTGCCATCCTTTGGCCGCTCTCGCAGGGGAGTGGACCCGTTTATTGCAACAAGAGCAGAGACGAAAGCCTTATGCCAACGATTGCGCTGGTCGATGACGACCGGAATATCCTGACGTCGGTATCCATCGCGCTCGAAGCCGAGGGCTACCGCATCATGACTTACACGGACGGTGCCTCGGCTCTCGACGGGCTGAAGCAGAACCCGCCGGATCTCGCGATCTTCGACATCAAGATGCCGCGCATGGACGGCATGGAGCTGTTGCGCCGGCTGCGTCAGAAGTCCGACCTGCCCGTGATCTTCCTGACCTCGAAGGACGAGGAGATCGATGAGCTCTTCGGCCTCAAGATGGGTGCCGATGACTTCATCCGGAAGCCGTTCTCGCAGCGCCTTCTGGTCGAGCGCGTCAAGGCGATCCTGCGCCGCGCCGGCGCCAAGGACACCACCGCCGCCGCCCGCGCCGAGGACGCCAAGGCATTGGAGCGCGGTCTGCTCCGCATGGACCCGGAACGTCATACCTGCACCTGGAAGGGCGAGCCGGTGACGCTGACCGTCACCGAGTTCCTGATCCTGCAGTCGCTGGCGCAGCGTCCGGGTGTGGTCAAAAGCCGCAACGCCCTGATGGATGCGGCCTATGACGATGAGGTCTATGTCGACGACCGCACGATCGACAGCCACATCAAGCGGCTGCGCAAGAAGTTCAATCAGGTCGATACCGAGTTCGACATGATCGAGACGCTCTACGGCGTCGGCTACCGCTTCAAGGAAACCTGAGGCGGCCCGCGCTGGCCCCGACCATGAGACTTTAGAGCATGGCAACGGTCGACAACGAAGTGCCCGCGTCCTCGGCGGCAAGCCGCTGGAGCGCGGCCCTGCGACGCCGCCTGGGCCTGCTCTGGCGTCGCATGGCGCGTGCGGTCTCGTTGCGCGCCGCCTCCAGCCTGACGCGGCGCATCGTCGTGCTGAACCTCGGCGGCCTCGTCGCGTTGCTGCTCGGCTTCCTCTACCTCAACCAGTTCCGCGAGGGTCTGATCGAGGCGCGCGTCCAGAGCCTGCTGACGCAGGGCGAGATCATCGCCGGTGCGATCGCCTCCTCGGCGACGGTCGAGACTGACACGATCACCATCGACCCGGACAAGTTGCTGCAGTTGCAGGCGGGCGAAAGTGCCGGCATCGCCGACGACCCGCTCGATTTCTCGATCAATCCCGAGAAGGTCGCTCCGCTGCTGCGCCGCCTGGTGACGCCGACCAAGACCCGCGCCCGCGTCTACGACAAGGACGGCCTGCTCACCATCGACTCGCGCAGCCTCTATTCGCGTGGCGATGTGCTGCGCCTCGACCTGCCGCGGGTCGGCGAACCCGACGAGCCACCGTTGCTCGAGCGCACCTGGAACATGCTGCGCAACAAGCTCGGCAAGGCCGACGTGCCGACCTACGACGATTTCGAGAATGCCAACGGCAAGTCCTATCCGGAGGTCGCGCGCGCCCTCAACGGTGCTCCGGCGAGTGTGGTGCGCGTCAACACCCGCGGCCAGACCATCGTCTCGGTCGCGGTGCCGGTGCAGCGCTTCCGGGCGGTGAAGGGCGCGCTGCTGCTCTCGACGCAGGGCGGAGACATCGACGCCGTCAGCGGCGCCGAGCGCTTCGCCATCTTCCAGGTCTTCGCCGTGGCCGCGGGCGTGATGATCGTGCTCTCGGTCCTGCTCGCCGGCACCATCGCGGAACCGATCCGCAAGCTTGCCGACGCGGCCCAGCGGGTGCGCCGCGGCGTCAAGTCGCGCGAGCAGATCCCGGATTTCGGCAGCCGGCACGACGAGATCGGCCATCTCTCGGGCTCGCTGCGCGACATGACCAAGGCGCTCTACAGCCGCATCGAGGCGATCGAGAGCTTCGCGGCCGATGTCGCCCATGAGCTCAAGAACCCGCTGACCTCGTTGCGCAGCGCCGTCGAGACCTTGCCGCGCGCCAAGTCGGACGAGTCGCGCGGGCGGCTGCTCTCGGTCATCCAGCACGATGTCCGCCGCCTCGACCGGCTGATCTCCGACATCTCCGACGCCTCGCGCCTCGATGCCGAGCTGGCGCGCAACGATTCCGCTCCGGTCGACGTCGCGCAGGTGCTGGAGGCGGTGGTGACGATCCAGAACGAGACGCGCCGCGACAGCCAGGCCAAGATCGAGTTCTCGGCCGACCGGCGCAGCCAGAAGCTCGGGGACGATGCCTTCCTCGTCATGGGCCACGATTCACGGATCGGCCAGGTCATGGTGAACCTGATCGACAACGCCCGCTCCTTCTCGCCGTCGGACGGGACGGTGCGGGTCGTGCTCTCGCGTGTCGCCAACGACGTGCTGGTCACTGTCGAGGACGAAGGGCCCGGCATCGAGCCGCATGCGCTCGAGCGCATCTTCGAGCGCTTCTATACCGACCGCCCGAATGAGGGTTTCGGCCAGAATTCCGGTCTCGGCCTGTCGATCTCGCGCCAGATCGTCGAGGCGCATCGCGGCTCGATCCGGGCCGAGAACCGGCTGGGGCCCGCCGAGGCCGATGGCGAGGCGCCGCGTCTCGGCGCCCGCTTCATTGTCCGCCTGCCCGCTGCCCGTCAGCATGCTTCCTGATCCGGCACTGACGCCCGCCCCGCGGCGGGCCGGCGAGGAACGCATCCATGCGACGGCGGTCGCCATCGGCGAGGCCGGCCTGCTCCTGCGTGGCGCAGCCGGCAGCGGCAAGTCGACGCTGGCGCTGGCCCTGATCGAGCTTACGGCCCAGATCGGTCGCTTCGGCCGGCTGGTAGCCGACGACCGCGTGGCGCTGGCGGCGAAGGGCGATCGGCTGGTGGCGCGCCCGGTTCCGCCGTTGGAGGGCATCGTCGAGCGCCGCGGCCTCGGCCTCACGCCGGAGCCGGCGACGCCCGCGGTCGTGGTGAAATTGATCGTCGATCTCATCGGCGAGGAGCCGCCGCGCATGCCGGAACCGGAGGAGCTGGTGGACAACCTGTGCGGGATCGACCTGCCGCGCCTTCGCGTGACGGGACGTGCCGGCGACGAGCGGCTCGTGCTCGCGGCGCTCGACTTGTTCACAGGCAGCGCGTGAGGGTCATGATTTCGGCGTCTTTGGCAGCAAGTGACTTGCGATTATCTCGCACCTGCCGCATAAACCGCCACCTTGTCCGGGCGCCGATGGGCGCTCTCCGGTGCTGGATTGAATGATCGGACTGGTCCTCGTGACTCATGGGCACTTGGCGACGGAGTTCCGCGCGGCCCTCGAACATGTCGTCGGCCCGCAGGCCAACCTCGCCACCATCGCCATCGCTCCCGATGACGATATGGAAAGCCGCCGCCGCGACATCATCGCCGCTGTCGAGCGGGTCGAGAGCGGTCGCGGCGTCGTCATCCTGACCGACATGTTCGGCGGCACGCCGTCCAACCTCGCCATCTCGGTGATGGAGCCGGGACGCGTCGACGTCGTCGCCGGCGTCAACCTGCCGATGCTGATCAAGCTCGCCAGCGTGCGCGAGGAAAAGACACTCGACGAGGCGGTGACGAGCGCGCAGGATGCGGGGCGCAAATACATCACCGTCGCCAGTCGCGTGCTGGCCGGCAAGTAAGGCAAGTTGGCAAGGACAGGCGCGGAAAGCCGGGATGGACGAAGACTGCGACTGCCCCGAAACCGAAATTCCGCCCGGCGCCCTCTACGGCGAGTTCCAGATCATCAACAAGAAGGGGCTGCACGCCCGCGCCACGGCGAAATTCGTGCAATGCGCCGCCCGCTACGATGCCGAGGTCACGGTGAGCCGTTGCGGCGAGACGGTCGGTGCCACCTCGATCATGGGCGTGCTGACGCTCGGCGCCGGCATCGGCTCGACCATCACCATCGTTGCCAAGGGACCTGAGGCGGGCGAGGCGCTGAAGGCGCTCAGCGAGCTGATCGCCGACCGTTTCGGCGAGGGCGAATAGGCAGGGCGCGGCCCGATCTAGCCCGCTTCGCCGGGCTCCTCGAACAGCTTCGGCATATGCGCCTGGTACCAGCCCTTGAGCTCCGCCAGGGCGGGGTGCTCGAGATTGCGGCGCAGATAGGCCTCGATCCGCGGCAGGTGCTTGAGATAGCCCGGCTTGCCGTCGCGCTTGTCGAGCCGGGCGAAGATGCCGGCGATCTTCGTATTGCGCTGGGCGCCAAGGATCGCATAGGCGCGGGCGAAGTGCGCGAGGTCGAAATCCGGCGCATCCGCCCGACGGGCGGAGCCGTAGGTCGCGAGCAGCTTCAGCTCCAGCGCGGCAGGCACGTCGACGCGCGCATCCTGCCCGAGCGCGACGAGGTCGTAGGCAGGGTTGCCCAGAACGGCATCCTGGAAATCGATGATGCCGACCTTGGCGATGCCGTCCCGCCCGGCGAGCCAGATCAGGTTCGGCGAATGGATGTCGCGCAGCGTCCAGGTCGTGGGCGCGGCCAGGATCTCGTCGAACAGGGTGCCCCAGATCCGGCCGAACTCGGCCTGTGTCACGGCCGGCAGCGTCACGCCCGCGATATGCGGCCCATACCAGTCGAGGATCAGCTCGGTCTCGATGGCGAGCGCCTGCTTGTCGTAGTCGGGAATGATGTGGTCGCGCCCTTCCGCCACCGGCAAGATGGTCGGCAAGGTGTGACGATGCAGGTCGGCGAGCAGCTGGGCCGTCGCTTCGTAACGCTCGGCGATCGGCCTGCCTTCCGCATCGAGCACGCCTTCGCTGCCGAGATCCTCGATCACCAGCAGGCCCGTGTTCAGATCTTCGGCCAGGATTTCCGGCGCCGAATAGCCGAGCGAGCGCAGGCCGCGATCCATCGCGACGAAAGCTTCGACGCTCTCGGCGAGATGAGCGATGGCGCTGTAGGGCTTGCCCATACGGATCGGCGGCCCATCCGCGCGCGGCGGCGAAATCATCAGCACCGCGGTTTCGCCCGTGGGGCGGGTCAGGCGCTCATAGGCGCGCGTCGAGGCATCGCCCAGCATGAAGTCACGCCGCGCCTCGCCCCAGCCGGCCTTGTCGATCAGCCGGCGCGCCGCGACCGCGATGGCGAGACGCTGCTTCCACAACACGCCGCCGGCGAGGTCGGCGATGCGCCCGGTCTCCGGATTGTCGGGGTCGACGTCGAGCACGATGTCGAGGCGTCGCCCGGCGGGGAGGCGCTCTCCGGCCCGGTCCGGCCATTCCACCAGCATCACTGTCTGGTCGACATCCTCGACAAGGCCGAGATCGTCGAGCTCCTCCGGCGAGCGGACGCGGTAGAGATCGGCGTGCAGCACCGGCCCGCGCGGCGTGTCGTAGCTCTGGACGAGGGTGAAGGTCGGGCTCGGCGCCTCAAGCTCCGGGTCGCCGGCAAGCTCGCGCAGGATGGCGCGGGCGAGCAGCGACTTGCCGGAGCCGAGATGGCCCGACAGCGCGACGATATCGCCGGGCTTGAGGATGGCGGCGATGTCGGCGGCGAGGCGCGTCGTCGCCGCCTCATCCGCCAGCAGGAGCCGGTGCGTGCCGGCCGCGCGGGCTTCTTCCGTCATTCGGCCGCGTCCGAGAGCGGCAGGCCCTGCGCCGGGAAGATCGCGGTGACGCGCGTGCCTTGCCCCGGCGTCGAGTCGAGCTCGACATGGCCGCCATGGAGGGCGACGATCGAGCGCACGATCGAGAGGCCGAGGCCCACGCCACGGTGGCTGGAGCCGAGCGAATGGCTCTCGAAGCGCTCGAACACCTTCTCCTTGACCTCGGCCGGGATGCCGCGGCCCTGGTCGGCGACGGTGAGGCGGATGTCGCTGCCCTGTCGCCTTGCCGTGACATGCACGGTCTGGCCGGGCGAGGAGAAGCCGATCGCGTTGGAGAGCAGGTTGAACAGTACCTGCCGCAGGCGCTTGCCGTCCGCCCGCAGAGAGCCGGTGCGCGGATCGATCTCGACCTTCAGCGACAGCTTGCTGTCGGTCAGCCGGTCCTGCAGCCCCGCCGCCGCCTGGGCGATGGTGTCGGCGACGTCGACATCCTGGATGTCGAGCGTCAGCGCGCCATTGTCGATCGTGGCGAGGTCGAGAATGTCGTTGATGATCGCGAGCAGCGCGCCCGACGAGCGTACGATATGGGAGGTGTAATCGCGCTGCTTCTCGTTGAGCGCACCGACCGTCTCGGTGCCGAGCAGCTGGGCGAAGCCGATGATGTTGGTCAGCGGCGAGCGCAGCTCATAGGAGACGTGATGGACGAAGTCCTCGCGCAGCCGCGAGACCTTTTCCAGCGCTTCGTTCTTTTCGGTCAGAGCGCGCTCGACATTCACGCTGGCGGTGACGTCGGCGAAGGAGATCAGCGTCGCGCCGTCCGGCAGCGGCGCCGAGGCGATGTCGAGCACCATGCCGTCGCGGCGCTCGATGCGGCAGCGATAGTCCTCGCGCGCGTCGCGCACGCCGGTGACGGTGCTGAGCAGTTCGCTCCAGACCTCGTCCTGCGGGAACAGCGGCCGGCAGAGCTTGACCACCTCGTCGATATGCGGGGCGCTGGCGAGCATGTCCGCATCGATGCGCCAGGATTGGGCGAAGGCCGGGTTCGAGAGCTTGAGTCGCCCGTCCGAGCCGAACACGGCGACACCCTCGCGCAACGAATCCAGCGTCTCGCGCTGGGTCCGGGTCAGGGCGTTGAAGCGCGATTCCAGCGTAAAGCGCTCGGTGACGTCGTCATAGAGATAGGTGACGCCGCCCTGCGGGTTCGGGCTGGAGACGACATGGATGGTGCGCCCGTCCGGCAGGTACCACCAGTCCTCGGCGGCGCGCGTCGCGGTATAGGCCGCATGCACGCCGGTCTTCCAGCTCCGGTAGTCGCCAAGCTCGGGCAGGCGCCGCTCGGAGCGCAGCCGGTCGAGGATCTCGCCATCGCTGGGCAGGCCGTCGAGGAAGCCGGGATCGAGCGACCAGAGCGCATCGAAGCCGGAGTTCCGGTAAAGGAGCCTCTGCGAGCCGTCGAACACGGCGACCGCCGTCTTCAGCCGGTCGAGCGTGCGGACATGGGCGTCCATCTGGCGCTGCAGATCGGCGCGGATCGCCTCCAGTTCGCTCATATCGGTGGCGAAACCGGCGAAGCCCGTCGGCGTCGGCAGTTCGACGACGTCGAGCGTCCGGCGCTGCCCGGCGACGACGGCCGGAGTGCGGATCGTGAAGGGATTGCCTTCGCGGCGGGCGCGGGCCGCCTGCTCGCGCTCGTTGCGGTCGAGCAGCTCCAGCCCGCCCTTGACCGCCGTGCCGATATCCGTGGCCTCGACGGCGCCGACATAGGCGGAGTTGACCCAGGCGAGCCGGCCGTCCGCATCGCGCATCCAGGCCGGATGCGGCAGCCCGGCGAGCAGGCTCGACAGCGCTGCGTGATCGGCGGTGACCCGTTCCAGCTCGCTGCGCAGGGTCATCACCTGCGCACGCTCGCCCGTGACCTCGCGGAAGCGAATGACGGCCCGCCCGGCGACAGGTCGGCCCTCGATATCGACGAAGGGACCGGATTTGCTGCGGATCGTGAAGGCGAAGGCCTCGCCATGTTCCTTCAGCGCATCCGTGGCGAGTTCGAGCCGCTTGGCATCGGCGGGCGCGGCCCAGCTGCCATAGGCCAGCGCCAGCGCCGCGCCCGGAGCGCCGAGAAAGCCGCTGTCGCCTTCGAAGACCGGCTGCGCGTCGCGCCCGTTCCAGCTCGCGATCACCTGCGGGTCGGCGGCGAGGAGGATGGAGAGGCGTTCCTGATGTCCGCGTGCAGCCTCCAGCTCGCTCGCGAGCCTGGCTTCGCGCCGCTGCCAGCGCGAGCGCTCGCGGACATAGACGAGGGAGGTGGTGGTGGCGAAGACGGTGAGACCGGCAAGGATGATCGAGAGGGCGCCCGTGCTCATCAAGTCGAGCTTGGCCGGCGCGAGCCATTCGCTCTGGGCCAGGGCCGGCGCGGGGAGAAGGGCGAGTGCGGGCAAATACCGGGCGGGCAAGTACCTGGCGGGCAGGAGCCCGCGCGGACGCCAGCCGCTACCTCGTCCCTGTCGCCTCGCGCTTGTCATTCCGCGTCCGTCGCCTCTCGAGCGGCCAGGGCCGCCAATATCGCAGGTCTCGCCGGAATCGGTCTCGCGGAGCCGGGTGTCGCACCCTCTCCGGCGGCCGATACACGCGCGCCACCATGCCAATCACATCAGAGCTTGAACCGGGGCGCGCCGTCTCGGCACCCCGAATCAGTTCCACTGTAATCACCGCTCGACTCCGTCAGGAAGTGCTTAATCGCCGGTAAACGGAGAGTTTTTGGAAGCGGTCGGAAATGTGAGTCGATGACGATCAAGGATTAGAGGTGTGATGAGTTCGATATACTATTAGTAGTGTTCTTGTGTTGTTCTCAGCGGGCTCATGCCACGAAAAAGGGCCCGGCTTGCGCCGGGCCCTAGGTCTCTCACCGCTGGGCGGGTGTCAGTAGCGGTAGTGGTCGGGCTTGAACGGGCCGGCCTGCGGCACGCCGATGTACTTCGCCTGGGCGTCGTTGAGCTTGGTGAGCTTGGCGCCGACCTTGGCGAGGTGGAGCGCGGCGACCTTCTCGTCGAGGTGCTTGGGCAGGGTGTAGACCTTGTTCTCGTAGTTCGCGTGGTGGTTCCAGAGCTCGATCTGGGCCAGCGTCTGGTTCGAGAATGAGCAGGACATCACGAAGGACGGGTGGCCCGTGGCGTTGCCGAGGTTCACGAGGCGGCCTTCCGAGAGCAGGATGATGCGCTTGCCGTCGGGGAACTCGATCTCGTCGACCTGCGGCTTGACGTTGTCCCACTTGAAGTTCTTCAGGCCGGCGACCTGAATCTCCGAGTCGAAGTGGCCGATGTTGCAGACGATGGCGCGGTGCTTCATCGCGCGCATGTGGTCGACGGTGATGACGTCGAGATTGCCGGTCGCCGTGCAGAAGATGTCGCCGCGCGGAGCAGCGTCTTCCATGGTCACGACCTCATAGCCTTCCATCGCGGCCTGCAGGGCGCAGATCGGGTCGACCTCGGTGACCAGCACGCGGCAGCCGGCCTGGCGCAGCGAGGCGGCAGAGCCCTTGCCGACGTCGCCATAGCCGGCGACGACCGCGACCTTGCCCGACATCATGACGTCGGTCCCGCGGCGGATGGCGTCGACCAGCGACTCGCGGCAGCCATACAGGTTGTCGAACTTCGACTTGGTGACGCTGTCGTTGACGTTGATCGCCGGGAACGGCAGACGGCTCGCCTTGGCGAGCTCGTAGAGGCGGTGCACGCCGGTGGTGGTCTCTTCCGAGACGCCCTTGATCGCGGCGCGGGTCTTGGTGAACCAGCCCGGATTGGCCTTGAGCTGGCGCTTGATCAGCGCGAAGAAGATCGTCTCTTCCTCATTGCCCGGCTTGTCGAGGAAGGCGGCGTTGCCGGCCTCGGCCTCGGCGCCGAGGATGATCAGCATGGTCAGGTCGCCACCATCGTCGAGGATCATGTTCGGCGTGCCGCCATCGCCCCAGGTCGCGGTCTTCAGCACGTACTCCCAGTACTCCTCCAGCGTCTCGCCCTTGATGGCGAAGACGGGCGTGCCGGTCGCGGCGATCGCGGCGGCGGCGTGGTCCTGGGTCGAGAAGATGTTGCAGGAGGACCAGCGGACATCGGCGCCGAGCTCCTTCAGCGTCTCGATCAGAACCGCGGTCTGGATGGTCATGTGCAGGCAGCCGGCGATGCGCGCGCCCTTGAGCGGGGCCTTGCCCTTGTTCTCGGCGCGGACCGCCATCAGGCCCGGCATCTCGTCCTGGGCCATGTTGATTTCCTTGCGGCCGTAATCCGCAAGCGCGATGTCCTTGACGATGTAATCCGACACGGGTTGGCTCCAATCGCTCGATCTGAATGTGGCGCGCTCTCTAGCAGCGAGGGCGCCGAAAGGCAATCAAAGATATAAAGATGTCTTTATATGGATTGATTGCCGGCACGATTCCTGCCGAGCTTCGACCGCGAGGCGATGTGGTTCGCGGGCTTGTCTGCTAGCTTCGGTCGTCCAACAGGGAGATTCGCGTGACCACATCCGCCTCGCCGCCGATCCGCCGGGCCATGGTGCTTGCGGCCGGGCTCGGCCAGCGCATGCGCCCGATCACCGACACGCTGCCGAAGCCGCTGGTGAAGATCGCCGGGCGGACCATGCTCGACCATATGCTCGACCGGCTGGCGGATGCAGGCGTCGAGCAGGCGGTGGTCAATGTCCATCACCTCGCCGGTCAGGTCGAGGCACATCTCGCCGGCCGGCTCACTCCGCGCATCACCATTTCCGACGAACGCGCCGAACTGCTCGAGACCGGCGGCGGCGTGAAGAAGGCGCTGCCCCTGCTCGGGACGACGCCCTTCTTTCACACCAACTCCGATGCGCTCTGGCGCGAGACCGGCAAACCGGCCCTGCCGGCGATGGCGCAGAGCTGGGACCCCGAGCGCATGGACATCCTGCTCCTGCTCGCCGACATGGACACCAGCCTCGGCTTCGACGGCGCCGGCGACTTCTTCTGTGACGAGGATGGCCGCCTGGCGCGCCGCGGCGGGGCAGCACGCGCGCCCTACGTCTATGCCGGCGTCGCCATCCTGAAGCCCGAGCTCTTCGCCGAGACGCCCGACGGGCCGTTCTCGCTCAACCTGCTCTTCGACCGCGCCATCGCGAAGGGGCGGCTGTTCGGCGAAGTGCTGGAAGGCCGCTGGCTCCATGTCGGCACCCCCGAGGCGATCGCGCCGGCCGAGGCCGCGCTTGCCGCCGCCCAGGCGGTCGATGCCTGAGCTCAACCTGTTCAGCATCCCGGCCGGCGCCCCCTTCCTGGAGGTGCTGGCACAGGCGATGCTGGATGGCCGCCTCGGCCCGGTCCATGATCCGTCCGATCCCGCCGCGATGGCGCGCGCGACGCTTTATCTGCCGACGCGCCGTGCTGCCCGCGCCTTCACCGCGATCCTCGCTGACAAGCTCGGTGGCAAGCCGCTGCTGCTCCCACGCATCGTCCCGCTCGGCGATGTCGACGAGGTCGAGACCTCTCTGATCGGCTCCGGTGCCTGGATGGGCGAGCGGATCGTGCCGATCGAGCCGCTGCCGCGCCGCATGCTGCTGACCCGGCTGGTCGATGCCTGGGGCCGCAGTGCCAACCGCAGCCATCTCCGGCTCGATCCTTCGGAACCCTCGCTGGTGCCGGCGACGCTGGCCGAGGCCTATGGACTTGCCGGTGATCTCGCGGCGCTGCTCGACCAGATGCAGACCGAGCGTGTTCCGGTCGAAAGGCTGGGCAGCCTCGATGCCGCCCGCTTCGACAAGGTCTGGCAGCTCAATGCCGGCTTCCTCGGCATTCTGGGCGAGGCCTGGCCGCAGATCCTCGCCGATCTCGGCGCCTGCGATCCTGCCGCCTTCCGCAACCGCATGCTGGCGGCCGAACGCGAGCGTTTGCTCGCCGGCGGAGCCAAGGGGCCGATCATCGCGGCCGGTTCGACCGGCACGGTGCCCGCAACGGCCGAGCTCCTGGCGGCTATCACTCGCCTGCCGAATGGGGCGGTCGTGCTGCCCGGAATCGACCTTGCCCTGCCAGAGCGAGCCTGGAGCGCGATCAAGGACGAGCCCGCTCCTTCGCACCCGCAGGCAGCCCTGCATCATCTGATGGAGGTGCTTCAGGCGACGCGCGACGATGTTCGCGAGCTCGCCAAGCCCGATGCGCCCCGTGCTGCCCGCGCCGACCTCGCTCGGGAGGCGATGCTGCCGGCCTCCGTGACCGAACTCTGGTCGGATCTCGGCCAGCGCATTCCCTCCGAGGCTGCCGAAGCGGCCTTCGCCGAACTGCGCATCGTCGAGGCGGCGGATGAGCGCGAGGAGGCGCTGATCGTCGCTTTGGCGCTGCGTGAGGCCTTGGAGCAGTCCGGCCATCATGCCGCGCTGGTAACGCCGGATCGCGGCCTTGCCGAGCGCGTCGCCGTGGAACTCAGGCGCTGGGATGTCGAGGTCGACGATTCCGCCGGTTTGCCGCTCGGCCGCTGGCCGGCGGGCTCGCTGCTCCGGCTGATTCTCGAAGCGGCTCTGGCGCAGATGACGCCGACGACATTGGTTCCGCTGCTTGCCCATCCGCTCTGCCGGTTGGGCTTGAGCCGCGGGGCGGTCGAGCTTGGCGCGGCGGCACTGGAAATCGGCGTGTGGCGCGGGAACGCGGTCGGCAGAGGCCTCGCCGGCCTGCATATCGCGCTCGACCAATGGGACGAATTGCGCGAAGGGCGGCATGTACCCGGTCCCCGAGGGCGACTGACGATCGAGGACCGTTCCGCCGCAACAGAGCTGCTCCGCGCCATCGAGCGGGCGAGCGCCCCCTTGCTTGAAGCGCTTTTCCTCGAAGAACCGTCGCTGGCTGCGGTCTTCAAGGCCGCGCGCGAGGCCGTTACAGCCTTCAGCGCCGACGAGGCAGGGCAGCCACTCGCCTTCGCCGGGCCGGATGGCGAAGCCCTCTCGGGCCTGTTCGACGAGCTGACCGCTGCCGAGACCGTAATGCCGCCGGGCGGCCGGGCGCAGGATTTCGTCGCGATCCTCGACGGATTGCTGGGCGAGCGCGCGGTGACACGGAAAGCGCCTGGCCACCCCCGCGTGGCGATCTGGGGGCTGCTCGAAGCGCGCTTGCTCGAAGCCGACCATATCGTGCTCGGCGGGCTGAACGAAACCGTCTGGCCGCCGCAGACCACGACCGATTCCTTCATCAACCGGCCGATGCGCGCCGAGCTGGGTCTGACGCCGCCGGAGCGACGCATCGGCCAGACGGCGCATGATTTCGTGCAGGCGCTGATGGCGCGCTCTGTCACGCTGACACGCCCGCGCAAGGCCGGCGAGGCGGAAACCATCGCCTCGCGTTTCTGGCAGCGCCTGCAGGCGGTGACGCCGGCACCGGTCTGGCAGAAGGCGATGGCGGAGGGCGAAAAGCTGCGCGGCCTCGCCGGCCTCCTCAGCGCTCCCGCCCATGCGAAGCCGGTCGGACGCCCGGCGCCACGTCCGCCGCGCGAGTTGCAGCCGCTTTCCCTCAGCGTCACCGAGGTCGAGACGCTCTATCGCGACCCATACCAGATCCATGCCCGCAAGATCCTGGGGCTCGATGCGCTCGACAAATTGATCGAGGACCCGACCGCGCAGGACCGCGGCAAGCTGCTGCACGGCATCGTCGAGGACTTCACCAAGACCTACCCCGAGCAATTGCCCGCCGATGCGCTGGGGCAGGTGGTCGCCATCGGCAACCGCCTGTTCCACGCCTATGACGATGTGCCCGAGGTACGCGCCTTCTGGTGGCCGCGCTTCCTGCTGACGGCTGGCCATTTCATCCGCTGGGAGGAGCGCCGTCGGGGCGATATCGCACGCATCGGCGTCGAACTCGGCACCGGCGCGAGCTTCAAATTGGCCGATGGCAGCGAGTTCCGCCTGCATGGCCGCGCCGACCGCATCGAGCTGACGCGCGAGCCGAGCTTGCGCATCGTCGATTTCAAGACCGGCGCGCCGCCGAGCAAGGCGCAGGTCGAGAAAGGCTTTGCACCGCAACTCACACTTGAAGCCGAGCTCGCCGCTCGCACCGGCTTCAAGGGGCTCGCCGGACCGATGCCGGTTTCCGCCTTGCTCTACATGAAGCTGCATCACGATCCGAAGGGCTGGGCCAAGGACAAGCCGCTCGAATTCGACGGCGAGCCGCTGGCCGACGTGGCCGCCCGCCATCTCGAAAACCTGCTCAAGCATCTCGACGCGCTGCGTTCCGGCCGCGAGCCCTACGTCTCGCGCCGGGCGCCCGATTACATCCGCTATGCCAGCCCCTATGACCATCTCGCGCGGGTCAAGGAATGGTCGGCGGCATCCGAAGGTGACGACGGGGGCGAGCCGTGAAGCCGGGCTGGATCGTCCCGCCGCTGACCAACCAGAGGCAGGCGCAGGCCGCCGATCCGGGGCTCTCCGCCTGGGTTTCGGCCAATGCCGGCTCGGGCAAGACCCATGTGCTGGTCAACCGCGTCCTGCGGCTCTTGCTCGACGGCGTTCCGCCCGGCCGCATGCTCTGCATCACCTATACCAAGGCGGCGGCCGCCAATATGGCGAACCGCATCTTCAAGGCGCTCGGCAACTGGGCGACGCTCGATGCGGAGGCTTTGCGCCGCGCGCTGACGCAACTGACCGGCCGGGCGCCGACCCTGGCCGAGCAGGCCAAGGCTCGCCGGCTTTTCGCGGAATCGCTGGAGACGCCCGGCGGTCTCAGGATCGAGACGATCCATGCCTTCTGCACCCGCGTGCTGCAGGCCGCGCCCTTCGAGGCCAATGTCCCGCCGCGCTTCGAGGTGGCGGATGATCTGGCCCAGGCCGAGATGCTGCGCGAGGCGCGCCGCGACCTGCTCGCTCTCGTCGCCGCCGATCCACAGGGGGCGGAGGCCAGGGCGCTCGACCTGCTGGCGCGGCTGGCGGCGCAGGATTCCTTCGAGAGCATGGTGCAGGAGGCCCTGCGCCAGCGTGCCTTGTTCAGCGACGAGAATGGCCGGGCTCGTGATCCGGAGGAAATGCGCGCCGGCATCGCCACCTTCCTCGGCATCGCACCCGATCTCGACGCCGAGACGGTCAAGGCTGCGTTCCGTGCCGAGCTTGCCACGTTGCCGGGTCTGACGGCGCTGATCGAGGTGCTGGGCGGTGGCAGCAAGACCCGGCAGGATTTCGCTGCGAACCTGCGCACGCTGCTGGCCGGGCAGGATGATGGCGATCCCGTCGCCTTCTGCCGGCGCGGCTTCATCACCGAGGCCGGCACGATCAACAGCAATGTGCGCGGGCGGGGGAGTTCCGCCTTCGACGGCGCTCTGCTTGCGACGCTGGAAGCGCTGGCGGATTGCCTGCTCGCGGCGGCGGACCGGTTGAACGCCATCGCCATCCGCGATCGCAGCGCGGCGCTGGCCCTGCTGGTGACGCGGATGCTGGCATCCTACCAGCGCCAGAAGAGTCTGCGCTCGTTGCTCGATTACGACGACCTGATCGCGCGCACGCGCTCGCTGCTGGAGCGAGTCGAGGCGGCCTGGGTGCTCTACAAGCTCGATGCCGGCATCGACCATATCCTGCTCGACGAGGCGCAGGATACCGGCGAGGCGCAATGGGCCATTTTGCGCAAGCTCGCCGAGGAGTTCGTCAGCGGCGGCGATCTCAGGCTGAAACCGCGCACCATCTTCGTCGTCGGCGACGAGAAGCAGTCGATCTATGGTTTCCAGGGGGCTGCGCCCGCCGCCTTCGGCGAAGAACGACGCGCACTCGAAACACGGGTCGCCGCCGCCGAGCTCGCTTTTGAGGCGATCAGCCTCAACACCTCCTTCCGCTCGGCGCCGGACATCATGCAGGCGGTCGATGCGGTCTTCGCCCTGCCGGAACATGCGCGCGGCCTCGTCTTCGACGGCGCGGCACGGCCCGAGACGCACGACACGGTGCGCCGCAGCGCGCCCGGCACAGTCGATATCTGGCCAATTGCCGCCAACGATACGGGCGAGCCGCCCGATGCCTGGACCACGCCGGTCGACGCGCCGGAGCGGCGCAGCGGCACCGTCAAGCTCGCCGGGCGGATCGCTGATACTCTGCAGCGCTGGCATCGCGATCGTCGCGACGATCGCGGCCATCCGTTCGAGGCCGGCGACGTCATGATCCTGCTGCGCCAGCGCGGCGCGCTGTTCGAGGCGATCGTCAAGGCGTTGAAGGATGCCGGCGTTCCTGTCGCCGGCCGTGATCGCCTGACGCTCGCCGAACACCCCGCGGTGGAGGATTTGGTCGTACTCGGCCGCGCTCTGCTGCTACCGGACGACGACCTAACCTTGGCGACCGCGCTCAAGACGCCGCTGATCGATCTGAACGACGACGATCTGCTGCGTCTCGCGCCGGGCCGCAAAGGTTCGCTGCGCGCCGCCTTGCAGGAGGCTGCCGAAAACGAGCCGCGCTATGCCGCCGCCGAAGCAAAGCTCGTTCACTGGACAAGTGAGGCGGGACGCTGCGGACCGTTCCGCTTCTTCGCCGACCTGCTCGGCCCGGGCGGTGGGCGCAATCTGGCACTGGCGCGGCTCGGCGCCGAGGCGGGTGACGCACTCGACGCTTTTCTCAACGCCGCGCTCGACCATGAGCGGCGTTATGGCCCATCGCTCGCCGGCTTCCTCCAGCATGTCACCGGCAGCGCCGCCGATGTGAAGCGCGATCTCTCGGCCAGCGCCGGCGAGGTCCGTGTCATGACCGTGCACGGCTCGAAGGGGCTGGAGGCGAAAATCGTCATCCTTGCCGATCTCGGCCCTGAACCGGGTGCGAAACGTCTTCCCAAGATTCTTGCCGTGCCAGCGTCCAACGGGGTGCTGGTCCCGATTTGGCCGCCGGCCAGCGCCGAGGACACGCCCGCGACGTCGGGCGCCAAGGCCAGGGTCGTCGACCAGATGGTCGAGGAACATCATCGCCTGCTCTATGTCGCGATGACCCGCGCCGAGGACCGGCTGATCGTCTGCGCCGCGCAACCCAAGGGCGAGGCGCCGAAGGGAAGCTGGTACGCGATGATCGCAGAGGGCCTGGCTGCTTCCGAGGCCGGGTTGCAGGAGGTCGGGGGAGGCGACGGGGCGATCCAGCGTTTCAGCGTGACACCGCCGGCGCCGTCTGAAGACATCGCAACGAAAACCGGCGCCGCCAAGGTCATGGCTCCAGGTTGGCTCGCCCGCCCGGTTCCGCGCGAGGCCGAGCCCTTGCCGCCTTTGAAGCCCTCTGGCGCGCTCGCTGCCGCCAATGGCGAGGAGCGACCGGGCGATGGGCCGTTTCTGGCCGAGGCGGCCACGGCTGGCCGGCTGGCGCATCTCCTGCTGCAGGTCCTGCCGGAAGTCCCGGAGAACCGCCGCGAGGAGACGGTGCGGACATTGGCCGAAGCCCGTGGCCGCGCCCTGCGACCGGCGCGGCGCAACGAGATCGCCGCGATGGCGCTGGATCTGCTCAAGGCGCCCGCGCTTGAGGAATTATTCGCCGATGATGCTCTGGCAGAAGCACCCGTTTCCGGCGCAATCAGGCTGCCGGATGGGTCGGTGCGTGCGGTATCCGGGCGTATCGACCGGCTTGCCGTCACGTCGGACAGAGTGATCATCGCCGACTTCAAGACGGCGGCTCGTCCACCGGCGAGCGCCGATGCAATTCCGGCGACGACGGTCGCTCAGCTCGCCGCCTATGCGGCGCTGCTGCGGGAGATCTATCCCGGTCGCAGGATACGGGCTCTGCTGGTCTATACGGCCAATCTGTCCTGTTTCGAGATCGGAGCCGAAAGGCTCGATGCAGCCCTGGCGGCCTTGGCGTGCGAGGTATCGGACGATACTCTAACCGCCTCGCACGGACTGCTCCCGCCATGAAGATCCTGCCATCTTTGCTGCTGCGCCCCCGCCTTCTGCTGGCGCTGGCGGCGGGCGCCGTGCTGGCCGCGGTGTTGCCCGGCCACTGGCGCTGGGCGACGCGCCTCGTCGTCGCCTGGGATGTGGGCGCGCTGCTCTTCCTGGTGCTCCATGCATCGACCACCTTCCGGGAGTCGGTGCATCAAATCCGGACGCGGGCCGAAAGGCAGGATGAAGGCGCCTTCGCCATCCTCGTCATCGCCTGCCTCGCCGCGAGCGCGAGCCTTGCCGCGATTGCGTTTCAGCTCTCGGGTCTCGGGGCTGTCTCTGCCGGCGAGCGAAGCGGCCATCTTGCCTTGGCCGGCATCACGATCGTGTGCTCATGGACGCTGCTGCACGCCTTTTTCACCCTGCATTACGCCTATCTCTACTACCGGGACGGCAAGGCTCAGCCCTGCCTGGATTTCCCGGGCAAGGCCGACCCCAACTATGTCGATTTTCTGTACTTCTCCTATACGATCGGCTGTACGTCCCAGACCTCCGACATCGCCGTGACCACGCATCACGCGCGCGCCATCGTGCTGCTGCAATCCGTGCTGACCTTCATCTTCAACACCTCGATCCTGGCGATGGCGATCAATGTCGGGGCGAGTCTGCTGTCCGCCGGGTCGTAACGCACGCGGCACGTTTCAGCCCTGCCCTGCGCGCGCCTTGACCGGAAGGGCGGTCGTTCATAGCTTCGCTGGCGAAGGGTGGTCTTGCCGCCCATTGAAACCGAAAGGCGGCCAGTCATGGCGACGAACAAGGTAACCGATCAGAGCTTCGAGGCCGATGTCCTGAAGTCCTCGGAGCCGGTCGTGGTGGATTTCTGGGCGGAGTGGTGCGGTCCCTGCCGCATGATCGGCCCGGCGCTCGAAGAGATCGCGACCGAGCTGCAGGGCAAGGTCAAGATCGTGAAGATGAACGTCGACGAGAATCAGCAGATCCCGGCTCAGTTCGGCATCCGCTCGATCCCGACGCTGATGCTGTTCAAGGACGGCAAGCTCGCTTCGCAGAAGGTCGGCGCCGCTCCCAAGAGCGATCTCTCGCGCTGGATCTCGGCCGCCGTCTGATTCGCGCCTGATCGACGCAAGAAAAAAGGCCCGCTTCCCTTCGGAGGCGGGCCTTTCTGCTTCAGGGTGACAGCCTTGTTAAGGGCGACAGTCTTGGCCTCAGCCGCGGCTTCCCTTGTCGATCGCGAAGGCGCCGGCGCCGGCGAAGACGAGATAGAGGAAGATGAAGCAGTAGAGGATCGCCGCGTCGCCGCTGTTCAGCGCGGGGTAAATGCTCTTCGGCGCGTGAGCCATCCAATAGGCGAAGGCCATCTGGCCCGAGAGGATGAAGGCGACGATCCGGGTCTGGAATCCGACGAGCACGAGCAGGCCGCCGACGAATTCGAGCATGCCCGCGAACCAGTAGAGCGTGAAGGCTGCGGGCAGTGCGCCGCCGGCGGGCGGGGCGGGGAAACCGAACAGTTTTTGCAGGCCGTGCAGGATGAAAATCAGCGCGGTGATGATGCGCAGCAGGCCGAGTGCCTGCGGCGCATAGCGATTAAGCGAGTTCATCTGAATCCTCTGTCGAAGCAGGTGAAGGTAGGGTCGATCGGTTCCTGTGCGTTTCCTGCCGGCTTTTAGGCAGGGCTTCCGATTTTGCGCAATATCCAGAACTCGATCTGGGTCGCTTGCGTTTCTGCAAAATCAATCACGTTCCCGCGACGGCTGTGTTATTCTTACCGCAGCGCACGCTTTACGAACCCTTATGCAATTATTGGCTAAGTAACTGATATTGCTAGAGTCCGGTTTACTGGTTTACCGGAACAGCCGGGGAACTTAGGCGGAACTAACCGGCACTCTGTAAACCGCTTTTGAGGGGCGTTTTTGGTTCCTTGTGGACGCTTGCGGAATTGCAAAAGCCTTAAAGCGGGAAAGCCCGCTGCCTTAGTGGCGGCGGGCTTTGTGGTTCTTAGAGGGCTCGGCGCCTGGTGTCGTAAGCCTTATTCCGCAAAGCCGCTGCGGATCCGAAGTGGTGGGCTGATGCGGCCCTGGCCTTCTCACGAGTCGCCGCGTCAATGCGCGGCTCATCGTCTGCCATCTTCGCAAAACCGCGCCCTTGATCGTCGTGCCAGTTGGCGACAAGCTCGTAAGCGTTCGCCTTCGCTGTAGGTGTCCATGTTAATACCACTACCCTCAAGCTCCTCGTGCCGCTTGGCGTTGGTCGATGTGCTTGCTGTAGTGCATCACTTTCTGAATCGACATGCCGACCATGGCTGCAATCTGCTGGTGTGTCTTGCCGGCGATTCGCTCATCACAAACCTTCGTCGCGCGCAGGTCGTGAGGGCTAAACTCCGCAAGCGCCTTGCCCGCATCTGTCCGCGCATAAGCATTCCAGGCGTCCCGCAGGCGGTCGGTGATGTACGCCTTACCGTCGGGGCGAATTATGTACGGCGTGATCGGTGGCGCGCTCCAACCGTCAACCTCCGCAGCCTGATCGGGCGTCAAGAACGACCAATGCGGCCGGTTCTTGAGCTTCTTGATTTTGTGGCTGATGCCATCCTCGTCTCGGTCGCAAGGCCGCATCGTGATCAGATCCGAAATCCGCTGACCCGTATAGCGGCCAAGCACTCCGAGACGGTGCACAGCTACCGGGCACGCCGGGTCGCGGAGGGCGGCCCATGCGGCTGGCGTGATCGGCTTCGCGCCGTCTTCGGCCTCGTCTAGCGTGTCCACCTCTCGAGCCGGGTTGTCGGCCCTCAGACCCTTCTGCACGGCGTACTTCATGAGGAACTTGGTCACGGTCAGAGCCATGTTGGCCATCGACGGCGTGTCCGCCAGATTGCTCATCAGCGTGATAACGTGAGTGACCGTGATCTCTGACGGCTCCCAGTCGCCCCAATGGTCAAGGATCGGGCCGATTGCCGACAGATAGGTTGCCTTTGTGGAATCAGCCTTGCCCGTCCACGCGGGGCTCGCCTTGTAATCATCCACCAGCGCGCGCATGTCGTATGCCGCAGCCTTGTCGCCACGCTTTATCCGCGCAAGTTCTTCATGCCACTCTGGCGTGCCGTATTCGGGCAAGCGCACCCGCTTGCCTTCGTTCGGCTTGCCGCGGTTCGGCGTGTAGTACCAATACGTTTTGCCACCGGGTTTGCGGATGCACACCACACCAATCGGCACGTCATCGTCGAACTTGCGCTTAGGCATTTCGTCTCTTCCGAACGTACGGTCCTTCCATCATCTTACGGCCCTCGTCTTGTGTCGCGGTCACGCCAACCAACTTTTGCTCGACGCTCGGCCAATGCCAACGGACAATTTGGCCGCGGTTGACGTTCGCCGGCGGAATGAAACCCTGGCGCAGCCACAGGTCAAAGGTGTCGACACTGATCATGAGCATTGCTGCCGCCGTCTTTCGATCGACGAAGACAGGGCGGTTATCATTCGCGGGGGTCATGGCTAGTGCTCCCAAGGCCGCGAAACCGGCCCGATTTCCTCGCGGTGTTTGTATGTGCTGTAGCAGCGACACCAGCCGCTATCCCATTGCGCGTGCGAATATGCCTGCGCGGTCTCGCTGTACGGGTTGAGGTCGCCGTCAACGTCGTTCTCGCGAGCCATCCAGCCGTTGCGAAAAGCTTCGCAATCTTCGTCGTCGCCGTACATCACTGCGCCTCCATTGCTGCGCCTGGCGCAGCAATTTGCGCTATGGCGGCGCGGGCACGGCGGAGGTGTCCGGTCGTGATCTCGACTCGGTTTATCCCGTAAACGGCCCTCTCGTCGTGGTCGTCCTCGTGGCTTTCCCGGAACACACCGGGGCGCGTTTCGTATCGATAGAAATAGGAGTCAGCGAGTGCGCTAAATGGCTTCAAAGCATCCAGCGCGTTCTCCAAAGCGGCTTCTGCGGCTAGGGCGCGGGCTTCGGCTGCTTCAAGCTTGTCGTTCCAGATCGTGGCCCATGCATCATGGCTTTCGATGGAAGCCTCGATCTCCCGCTCCTTCTCCGCCAGGATCGGGGCGAAGAGGGCGAGCACTCTTTCCACGCATTCGGTGAGGTCCGCGCCTTCGTAGGTCATCGGCAGGATTTCGGCCTCGACCTGCTCTCGGCTCGGCATCGCGGCAGGGGCGGTCATGGGGACACCTCTTCGCAGATCGGCCGGTTCGCTAGTTCGAGCAGGACATCGGCATGGCAGGGCGCGTCAGGCTTGCACCAGCAGGCGAGGTTCTTGCCGCGCAATGTCGGAAGGTCTTTGAGTATCCCGCGACGGCGCTCATCACTCTGATGCCCCTGCCACCAATCCCGTCCCGACTGACTTGGCCCTAGCCAATCTCGGAAGCACTCAACGACGAATGCCTGCCATGTATCGTCGGTGGCGTATCCGCTCTCGATGGCGGACGCGCGCGTAAACGGGTTTCCAAACCAGCCGGGACGCGACACATTGACGGCCAAAAGACCGTTTGTGGCTTGCGATAGAACCTGCAGGTCGAAACCCTTCCGACGCGAAAGCTGAAGACGCACCGGCTCACTCATCGCGCCCTCCCGCCGCAGCGAGCATGGCGCGGCGCTTGAATTCGGTTCGCCACCAGAAATTACCCCGAGCATGGGCAGGGCGTTCAAAGCCGTCTTCGTGTTCGCCGTTGAGCCAGCTGAGAGCGTCCTTCGGCACGAGCACCCACCCGTCCGTCTCTCCGGTAGAGCCGGGGCTGAGGGCTTGGAGGTAGGCGGCAATTGCTCGAGCGAGCCTATCGCGATCCGGCTGACTCTGCGTCTGCGGGCTGTACGCTTCCATCGCGCTCGAAAGCGCCTTCTCATCGATCATGGCTGGCCTCCAGGGCGGCGCGGGCCAACCCGTCCAGATTGGCAAGGCGGGCACGCATTTCCTCGGTGAACCGGAAGACGTCTTCCGGCCGCATGTCGGGATAGATATCGATCAGGTCGAGACAGTCAGACGCCCACGCCGCCGCATTTTTCGAGATGTATGACGCCTGTTGCGCGAATTTGACCTTGCTCAGCTTCACGGCACTGCCTCCTGACCGGGCGTCTCGATATGGCTGGCGATCTGCCGCATGATCTCCGCCATGGTGCGGAGCTTCGCCATATCGTCAGCCCCATTGTAGGGATGATCTTCGTAGGGGATGCCCTGCGGGACACGCCCGATCAGCGCCGCGAAGAACGTCCGCGTGGGGTTGTCGAGGTGGGCCATGTGCCCGCACGGCCAGAGCGTCGCGAGGAACGCCTCGGCCTGCTCGCGCGTCAGCTTCTCAGCCATGTCCTTCGTTCTCCTTGGCGGGGCGCGGGCGGGCTGCCTCGTAAGCGGCCTTCGCACGGTCCAGCGGGCTCAAGAGCGGTCCGGCTGGCTCGTCAGACCAGCGCGCCAGATAAGCTTTCCGTTCGCTCAGCCAGATCTTGTACGGGTGGTACATTCGAGGCCCGAAGGGATAGACTGCATCGATCGCGGCTTTCCTGTCCTTCATCGCGATATCGCGATCCAGACCCGCATGTGCCTTGTCGATGGCTTCGCGCGCCACCTTGCGCCATGTTGCGCTGGCCATCGTTCACCCCTCCTTCTCGGTGGCGAGGGAGGCGCGGCCAATGAAGGTGCTTCCGTCAGGTCGCAGCCAAATTTCGGGAATGTCTTCACGCTGGCACCACGGCCGGGCATCAGAGAATCGACCGCATCCGTGGCATCGCATCGGCCGGCAGGCTGGCGTCTGCGGGAAGCCATTGGAGCAAAAAGCGCTCCGAACGACATAGGCTGAGCAAGCCGCGATTTCAGCCATCGCAGGCCTCCTTCACCCCCTGCGCGCTCTCGACCGCAGCGGGCGCGGGTGGCGTGGCGTAGAGGGGCTGGATTACGAGGTGCCCATTTGGGTTCGCAGGCTGATAGGGGCCTGACACCCAATTCAAGCTATTATGTGCTCGCCAGCGCCACGCCACCGGCTCAGCGGCAGAGGTGGACGGAGATAGGGTGGCGGCAATTGCCCTAGCGTCCTGTTCACGCCACACGCGACAAACTTCACGCCTTTCGCTCAGCGAGACGACGCCATAGTCGCAGCAGTCAGCCGGGGTATCCTTGCAGAACCACGCCTCGTACGGCCCTTGGGTCTCCATGGGTTCCCGCACCACCGCAGGCGAAGAGGGCTTGGCGTAGCCGCACTCGGGACATGTGATCTCGCCATCGACACGATCCACGATCATCTTGGTGTCGCCGCAGTAGGTGCAGCGAACCCCAGCCTCCGACCCGCTCGTCGCGGCCGGGGAGAGGGCCTGAACCTCGCGGCAGTGCTTGAAGCCTTCTTCCATGTTGGTGATTGCGTCGTCGACGGTTGAAATGCCGTCACGAATGTTCTTCAGCCACTGGAAGCCGGTCGATGCGAGGTCGGCCCATTCATTGGCCTCGTGCTTCACCGCATCCACCCCGCTCGCAGGGGCTGGGGCGGCGGCGATGCTGTCGATAAGAGCCAACATGCCTTTCACATGGCCGGTGAGACTGTCCGGATCGGCATGCGGGATGGCGTTAAATCGCTCTCTGACTTCGGCCAGACGTTCGGGCGTGATCGGCAGCACCGCCTCATCGTGCGCCGGGTTGGTAGAGGGCGTCATGGGTTCAGACATGGGGACGTTCTCCGCGCTTGGCCGCTAAGAATGCGGCCGTCCGTTCGACAAAGGTGACAGGGCCGCGCTTAGCGAAGCGCTCAAGCCACGCGCGGTAGAGGATGGCTTCGGCGCCGTGCAGTTGAACGAGAGCCATCACGCCTCCTCCCCGCGCTGTTCACGCGAGACGGGGGTGAGGAGGGAACGGGCCTGTGTGCGCCAGTCCATCACGATTTTGTCGAGCCGGTCCGCTGTGCGGTCGTGGCCTAGCTGTTCAGCGCTAGCCTGCTGATATGCGGCGTTGACGGCATTCAAGCCGCCGGAGACACAGGCCTCCAACACCCTGACCCGCTCCTCCTTCTCCCGCAGCGCGGACAGGGCTTCGTCGGCACGAGCCTTCCACTGATCGATCGTCAGAGGCTTCCGCTCTGGGCAGCACGACAGGAGGTTGGGATTGGCAGCGCGCTCTCGCGCCAGATCGGCCTCGGTCCACGAAGACCCGCAGCCGTCGCAACGGACCTCAGGACGTTGCGCCTCCGCCAGCTCGCGGTCCTTGGCAGAGAGGGCTTGGCGATGCAGGTCGGCGCGAATGTACTCGGTCGGCTCTGGATCACCGTCGCAGTCCGGCCAGACTTTATCTTGGCACCACTGGCGGCCTTCACAGCCGTAGACCGGCGCCATCGGCTCAAGCCAGATGCGTTCGTGGTCCGCGCCCATCCCAGAGGCTGCGCTTGAGGGGGTGTCAGGGATCATGCTGCGGACCTCAATGCCAATTCTTAGGATCGTCGAGCGGATCAGCCTCGTCAGCCATCCAAGAATCCCACCAACGCATGACGACAGGCACCAGAAACGCCGCCAAGCCTCCGCCTACAAATCCCGCGATAAAGTCGAAGTTCATGGAAACGACTCCCTGTGTGGGAGTCGTTATAGTGATGTCTGACGTCAAAAGTCAAGTACTATGCGGCAAGTTTCACCGCCCCACCGGACCTAACCACCTCGCCAGTTTCCACCAGCCGGTCCAAAGCGCCGTTGACCATGCGCGTGTCGGCCTTGGACACTCCGCGCTGCCGAAGCAAGACCGAACGCGGCAGGTTTCCGCCCTTGGCCTTACGCAGTGCGGCCAAGATCGATTTCATGACGGCCTCGAACTCCGAGCCGGACATGTTCTCGGCAATGCCCTTGTCCAGGCAGTCGATTGAGCGTTGAACGATGGCATAGCCCCATTCGACGTCGTCCAGTGTCACGCGGGCCGCCTTGCCATCCCGTGAAAGCGCCCGCAGCGTCGCAAACTTCTGCGTCTGCTCCGCGGCGCGTCCGACAATGCCTTCGTGCCCGTTGCGCTCCTCAATCTGGCCAATCTGCCAATCTTCGATTTCCAGCCACCGGCGCTTGGCTTCGTCAGTGGCCCACCCAACAGCTGCCATCTTCGGGCGCTGGTTGGGGTCGCGGTACGCCGCGCCGCCAAAGCCAGTTGGCCTGGCGTCTTCCTCTGCGCGTTTCACCGCCGCAACCAAAGACGGCGGCGCCGTCATGATCGGTTCCGCCTCCTGCCTGTCCGGCATCTCTGTCGCGTGAATGACCGTCATACGGTTCAGGAAGCCGTCGGACAGGTTCGCTTCCGAAAGCCCGTCATAGAACGTCGTCGGCGTCGTCACGGACATCAAAGTCAGGGTAGGGCAGTGCAGCGGCTCTGGATCCGGCCGCTTCGGGTCGGAGAACTGCTTGCCCATCCACATGTCAGTGCTGAGAGAATAGATCTCGAGCAACGCACGCCGCACCGTCTGTGACCACGACGAGCTATTGCGCCCGTTGACCGACTGCATAAGCAGGCCGAACTCATCCAGCGGCAAAACCTGGCTAGGCAGCTTGCGTAGGATGCGCTCAATCGCGGAGTCAGACGTCGGCACGCCCGCCGCCACCATATGCAGCATGTTGCAGTCGTTCGCGATCGTGCGCAGCGCCTTCAACGGATGGCCCTTGCCTAGAGCCGACGCGCCGAGCCCGACCAAATACACGTTCAACCCAACGCCCGTCGGACCGACGAAGCGCCGCCCGTACAGGCCAGCCGCGAACGCAATTGCCGTCATCATGGCGAACTCCGGCACGGGACGGCGTCCCGTCTCAAGCGTCCAGCGCGCAATGGCCTCGATCAGCCCACCGGCTGACTTCGGGGGGAATGGGTTCACCTTGCTTCGCGGCGCGGCAACTTCAGTCGGCTGGGCGGGTGCCGCGGGCACGTTATCGTTTTCCGCTACGGGCTCGGGCCGCTTGGGAAACCACGGCTCGAGCCCCAGCAAACCGGGCTCCTCAAACCCAATCTTGGCCTTCAGCCAGTCCGCCGCAAAATCGAACGTGCAGCCCATGGCGCACATTACGAGATCAACGGGCGTGTAGCCCTTCTCTCCGTCGTGGAAGTCGCGGATGCCCTGTTCCGAAATCTTGAGGTTCGGATTGCGATCATGAAGCGGCCTGCCGCGGTGAGACGGGCGCCAGTGCGGCACGGCCACGTAGCCGCCGCGCCGGTTGCGGCTGAGCTTTGGCAGGTCCAATTCAGGAACCCACAGGTCTAGCTTGCCGAGCGCCTGTGTGTTCAGGTCGCGCCAGATGCCGCCACCAAGGCCGTCTGAGACACGGGTGACGTGCGCCGGCGCGAAGTACCCGAACGGCTCTAGCGCGTCCGCAATCTGGTCGGCGATGTCGTCCGGTAGTTCTGGCAGGTCGTGCGGATGGGTGTTCTCAAGCGTGTCGTCCGTCAGCCAGACATAGGGGCGCTGCGTGTCGGGGTGAACGGTCGGCGGAATAACGGTCTGTGTGCCGTACGCCAGCAGGTCGACCACCCGGCTCTTATTGATGTCAAAGTGACGCGGCTCGATCTTCCGGCTGCCGCGATAGAACGCCGTAAAGCCCTTCTCACCGCGCTTGGTCACCGTGGAGTGCGGCAGGACGGCAGACAGCGCGGCACGCATGGCGTCGTCGTCGGTATCCACGTCGACCGCGATGACGTCGTTGAAGCCTAGCGCGACACACAGGCCGGCATCTGGCCAGCGGGTCCACGTCCGCAGTTCGTACTCCGTCGGCGCGCGGTCGCAGTACTGGCCCCAGTCAAAGCGACCATACCAAGACCCGGCCTTATAGTCGCCGGGCCGCTTGGATCCCGGGCGGCACGGAATCACGCTATAGCCGAGGTCTGCAATGCGCTCGCCATGAAGGGCGTAGGGTGCTTCGGCGGCGGGCTTAGTGAACATGCGCAGGAACCTCGATAACGGGGATATTTGCGGCGCGCGCACGGCGCACCATGTCGGCGGTGCCGTTGCCGCCGGAAAAGGCTAGGACGTGGCTGGGGGCGGCCTCGTCGATCATTCGCTGATTGCGGATTGGCCCAGCCGCGTTTTGGTGGCGTCTCCATTCGGCGGGGAATGGCCACACCGGGACATTCATTGCTGCGCACCACCGCGCAGCAAGCGTGTCCGCACCCTTGGCCGCGCCGTGTATCACGACGTCTATGCAGTTCTCGGCATCGAGTTTGTTCAAGGCTGAGAACGCCAACTCTCGGTTGGTAAAATCGCGACCACCCGTAACCAGCAGCCGCATCAGAACGGAGCCCTCAACTCGGCAACCTGACTGCGCAGGCTCTCGCCGAATTCGTGGATGACAACCGTCAGCAGTTCTTCGGCCTCTTCCTCCGAGAACTCGCCAAGGTCGGTCTTGCCTATTTTGTCCAAGAATTCGCCGACCTTCTCCTTCGCGTCGGCACGCGCTCGGGCCTCGTATGGATTGAAGTTTCGCACCTGCCGAATCTCCCGAATGTGAGGAATACAATCGTCACAGACCCATCGAGGCCGACGCCCGTCGCCGGCTCCGATGCCGACCGCGTGCCGCTTGCAGAGGAAGCATTCGGCTGGGTCGTTGATGTGGGGGCTAGCCATGCGCGGCAGCCGGTTGGTTGGTATTGGCGGGCTCCGCCGCCAATAGGTCCAACAGGGCGCCGATCGCGGACTCGGCCTCGCCGCGCTCCGTGCGGGACAGGCTTTTGCGAACCGTGGCCGCGTCGCACCCATGCTGAAGCAACATGGACATTGCCACAGCGGCATCGCGGCAGTTTACCTGCGCGTCTGACCCGACCTTGCCGTTGTCCAAGAAGACTTCGGCTAGGCGGCCGTCTGGGTAAAAGCTAACGCGCGCCGTGTACTCGCGGCCCGCGTGCCAGAAGGTGATGTTCTCAGACTCGCGGCGGTTGGAAAGGCGTTCACGCGGCAATGTTGGCGTCCTTGGTATTGTCGTTGGCGAAGAGGCCGCCGATGTCAGCGGTCTGTTTGATTGCTCGTTGGCGGCGCTCCAGCGGCCCCTTGTCGGCGAGGCGCAGACGCTCCGCGATGTCGGCTTGGTATTCCGGCTCGCGCTCGATCAGGACGCACTGGAAACCCTCCCGCCACGCGGCTTCGCCCGTTGAGCCGGATCCCGCAAACGGGTCCAGCACCGTACCGCCTGGCGGCGTCACTAGGCGGCATAGCCACTGCATCAGGTCGACCGGCTTTACCGTCGGGTGCTTGCTGCCAATGCGGTCCTGCTTGTCGGCTTTGGCGCTGTAGAAGAAGCGGGCGGCGGAGCCGGAGTCGCCAAAACCTACAGTCTGCATAGTGCCTTCCGCGAAGCCGTAAGACGTAGAGTCCGGGTTTCCTCCGCGCTTGCCGAAGCCGCCGCCCGCCTCAGGAAAGCACCGCACCACCTCGTCGCTGCCGTCGTGGACGATGTTGGCTGGCCAGCGGCCGGTGGCGACGCGGCCACTATTCTCTGCTCCCTTGAACTGGCCATAGATATCGTTGCTGCCGGCGCTAGGATTCGTGCGCGCCTCATCCCCAACCCGGCACCCGTCGATATTCAACGCGCCCGTTTTGTATTCCAAAACGTTGGCAGCAACCGTGCCCGTGAGGGGTTTCCTAGCAAGGACGATCGGCTCCCACGCTGGCTTAAGCGCCGTGCCCCAGCCCTGCCATTGGCGGGCGGCGTCGGTTGCTGGGGCGGTGATGGCTAGAGTGGTTGCGGAGCGGTCGTTGTCTTGGCCCGGCGCAACAGCCAATAATGTTCCGGATTGGCTTCTAACGACAGGGCGCTCGGCGCCGTCCTTCACTGTGTCATACACAGCGTCCAAGTCGCAGTCGGGCCAACCGAGAACCGCCTTAAGGTTTCGCCACTGCTCTTTGCTTGGGATTGAGTGCTGGTTGCCGTTTTCGCTCGTCCAGTGGCGCGCCATTCCGCATCCGTTGGTGGCGCTGCCAACCGCCGCGTTCAAGTCTTTGTTCGTCATTCCGCGTTCATCGCGCCATGCGCGGATGTGACTGCGGATCGACGCAAACAGCGGAGTTTCATTGGCTTTCTTATCAATCCCCTTGCTGACATCATGCGACTTCGGAAACCCCGAGCCATAGGCCCATGCCAACTGATCGCGGATTTCAAAGCCGGCATCCTCGATCGCGACGGCAAGCCGGTGATAGGTGCGCGTCCCGCTGAACGCGACGACGTGGCCGCCAGGCTTGAGCACGCGCATAATCTCGGCCCAGAACTCGACAGCAAACGCCGTCTCGCCGGTATCCCACTGCTTGCCCATGAAGCCGGCGCTGGATCGGGCGTACACGTCGTTGTCGTTGGCCGGCGCGGCGTTCTCCCCGCCGAACCGCTTGACGATCGACACCAAAGCATACGGCGGATCCGTGACAACACTATCAATGCTGCAGTCCGCGAGCCCCTTCAGCACCTCGCGGCTATCACCGCCATGCAGCACAACGCGCCCGTCTAGATGCTCACTCCGCATCAACAGTCTCCCGGCGCACGACCGTCCAGCCCTCATGCGCCAGAACGGCCAAGATGGCAGCCGCCAGCGTTGGGAAAGACATGGGTTGAGGGTTGTTCGCGAGCATTCGGACAATAGCTTCTTGTGGTGTGGTTTGTGTCATAGAGTTCCCCTTGTTCACGTTGATGCGCTATGCGCATCAACTAAAACGCAATTTCGTCATCCAATATTTCAGACGCCGGTCGATTATCGTTGCTCGCTTCAGGCGCGTTATCGTTCGCGGGCCGGAAGTCGGTTACGTCAAAGAACTTGCTGCCTGGCTTAGGTTTGATCGCGATTTCTGCCGTTGCGACCAGCTCGCTCTCACGGCTAAGCCACTCATCCACGCTCGCCGGAAACGGCGTCTGCCCCCCGTGCTGGCGCCACCAGCGATCCGCCTTGGACTTGGCGAAGCCCGTGTGTTGCGGGCACAGCCAGGTCTTGTAGGTCGTCAGGCCCGAAGCCAGTTCGACCCTTACCGAAGGCAACCCACCGAGCTTCTCGTGATACTTGAACTTCCTGCGCCGGACAGGAAGCCATTCGCTCTGCGTGGATAGGATAGGCAGGTGGTCGGCCCGCGCCTCATGGAGCGGCTTTTCTTCTATCTCAAACTGGTGTCCGCAACAGACGCACTGGCGCGCTGCGGCGTAATTGATTTCGAAGCAGTTGGGGCAGACTCGCACTGGTGCCTCGCCTTGGCCCTTACCGGGCTCGCGCGGCTTCACAAGGTCAACCGGTCCGAGGGTGCGGACAACGTTGCCGTAGTCCAGCACCAGGCAGTTGGTCTTACCCGGCGACAAACGGAGCCCGCGCCCCACTTGCTGGACATACAAGGCGCAGGATTTCGTCGGCCTCATCAGCGCGATTAGATCGATCGGCGGATGATTGAACCCGATCGACAGCACGTTCACGTTGGTCAGGCAGCGAATTTCGCCGGCCTTATATGCGGCCAGGATGCGCTTGCGGCTGCCTGCGTCCATGGCGCCCTCAACCGTCTCACACGTCACGCCCTGGCGGCGCATCTCGTCGCGGACAGCAATGGCGTGCTCCACATCGACGCAGAAGCAAATCCATGCCTTGCGGTCGGCGCCATACCGCACGATCTCCGTCACAGCCTCGCGGGTGATGGCCTCCTGATTGACGGCGCGCGAAAGTTCCGATGTGATGAAATCGCCAGCGCGGGTGTGAACGCCTGTCGTGTCAAACGTAACGGCAGTCTGCTTGCCGGACGGCGGAACGAGAAAGCCTGCCTCGATCGCCTGGCCAAGACCGAATTCATAAGCGATCGTCTTGAACAGCGGGTCATCGCCGGACGTCAGATAGCCGCTATCCATGCGGTACGGCGTGCCGGACATCCCAAGAATACGCAGATCAGGATTAAGCTCACGCAGCCCATTGATGAGCGCGTGATACATCGCGTCGGAGTTTTTCGAGATTAGATGGCACTCATCGATAATGAGCGCATCGGCATAGCCAAGTTTAGCTACGTCGCGAAAAACAGACTGGACCGAGCAGAACAGAATTTGCGAGTTTGTCTTGCGCGACCCTAGCGCGGCGCTGTTCACGCCAACATCTGCCCAAGGCATCAGGTCATACATCGCTTGTGCGTTCTGCTGCACAAGCTCGCGCGTATGAACGGCGCAGATGAAGCGAGCACCTGGGTAGTCGGCCAGCACGTCCTGAATAAACGCGGCCTGCATAATCGTCTTGCCGGCGCCAACCGATGCGACAAGCAGCGTGGAATCGACAGTCTCAAGCTCCGCCTTGACGGCGTCGACCGCCTCTCGTTGATACGGGCGAAGCTGAATGGTCACGCAGCAGTCTCCTTAGTCTTGTCGTTATCGTTGGCGGCGGGCATGTGGAGGGCAGCCAGCGCAGCCTCTACGCGCCAGATGGCGCGGCCGATGGCCTCTGGGATTTGCGGTAGGACTGCGTCGCCGAACGCTTCGACGATGAGGCTAGCTGCAACTGTCCCGCGTGGACCGCCGACTGCAATGCGCGACTGAGCCACCCAGCTGGATAGCCCATCATCCACCCGTAGGTGATGGGCAAGGCCGCCGTTCCACTCAGCCCATGGCTCTGCAGGAGCGCGGCCAGCGCCCTCGCACCCGCCCATTTGTCCGACGCCCGACCCGTCATGGCGCCGTCCATCACAGCATCCATCGTCGGGCTCTTGCGTCGATCGTAGGCTGGACTCCAGGAGTCCAGCCTTTTGTCCCGCTTCGTCGGCGTTGGCAGTGTTTCCAACATCTCCTGCCACGGCTTGCAGCTTTCCCATTTCTGCATGCTCGGCGCCGCGAAGTTCGCTTTCGTCGTCGGTGTATGGAACAACGCCTCCTTGATCGATGGCGCACGACCTTCCATGAAGGACTCTGACCGGACCTTGGACGACTTCGTTGGCGTGCCTAGGATCGATCGAAAGGGGAATGTCGAGCCCGCTCCACCACCCTTGCCGCCCGCCATCCCGTCCGAGGCCATCGGCGTCGGCAATACAGAACCCGACAAGCCAGCTTCGCTTGCGCTCGTGATTGGCGCCGATGTCTCCAGCACTGACCACGAATGGCCAGCAGGTGTAGCCGATTGCCGCCAGCGCATCGATGACCCGGTCTGCGCCTCGAGTTCGGAGATTAGCGCTATTCTCAAGAGCGAACCAACGAGGTCGGCATTCGCCAATGAGCCGGATGGCCTCGAAGTAAAGTCCGCTGCGCTCTCCGTCGACGCCTTTGCCCTTGGTGTTTGCGCTGCTGATGTCCTGGCAGGGCGGCGAGCCGACGATGATGTCGGGAAGCCCAATACCGTCCCGAACAAGTCGGTCTGCTGTAAGGGTTGTGACGTCGTCATAAACCGGAACTCCGGGGTTGTTCTGCAAATAGAGGGCGCGGCGCCAGTCAATGACTTCGCATGCGGCAACGGTGCGGTATCCGGCGCGGTGCATTCCGAGCGACCAGCCGCCGGCGGCAGCGCTGAAGAGATCCAGAACTTTCACGCGCTCGCCCCATCAATCCAAATGCTGCCGTCTGCTAGGCGGTACGAAATCGTCTCGTTTTCTTCGTCCACGTCGATCTGTTCAGCCGGCACGAGCGCCGGAATATGCAAATGGTTCGGGCATCCTTCGCGCTGCTCGTCGATGCTGAGCGGCTTCATCCAGCGCCCGCACGACCAGGCGGCGTCACCATGCGGCTCGGCGGAGCTGTGCAAACACGACCGGCAATGCACCCGTGGCATCGCCTCGCCCCAGCAAACGTCTTTCTGCCGGCAGAACATCCCGCGGAAGTCGGTTTGATCCTTGCACACACGGCCGGGCGGCTCCGGACTCAGCGCGATACGCTCGGCCCGGGCGATCTGACGGATGCAATAGTCGTGATCGTACTCGCCGCGTTCAATGTGCCGCTCGTCCGTGTTCTTGTTGACGATCGCATAGCACCAGCGGCTGTGCCCGAACGCGTGGCATCCCAGCTGAAGCTGCCCATAGTGGGTTGGCTGCGCGACCTTGACGCCTTTTTTGACGACTTCCCTGAATTTGTCGTCCTTGTGCGACTTCACCTCGAGCAGATGTTCAGTGACTGGCGCTTCCGCCAGCCCAGACACCGCGCCGTCGCGCTTTCCGCGCAAATGACCGTGGGCAAACCGCATCTTGTCCTGCGTGCCGGTGACCTCGCAGCCCGCCGCTTCAAGGTTCGCGACGAGCCGCTCCTCCCAGATGTTGCCGGTTTCAAAGATCGACCGCTTACGGCCGTCGATGAATTCGCGCTCACTGACCCACCGCATGGCCAGCCAGAGTGCTCGGTCGCACTCAAGGCCGATGTCACCGACCGAGATGCCCCACGAATCCCAGTCCGTCGCGGCGGCTTCGTAGGCGGCATAGATCGCCAGGACGGTCGGGCTGATGGTGGTGGTTTGGGGGAGGGGTGCCAAGGCAGATACCTAGTTGACGTAGTCGTTCAGGTGGATGGGCAGAAGGACAAGCGGGTAAAAGCGCGTCTCAGCCCACGGGTACATTTGCTCTGCAAGCTTGCGCGCTATGACATCAGAGCCGTTGCACTGCGGGCTTGCTCCGCGAAGCACGCCCTTGCGCCGCTTGTTGACTTGCCAGAACAGCAAGCCTCGTTCCGGGTGAACGCTGAACCAGCGATCACGAAGAACCTGGCACATGCCGTTCGCGGACGTGACCTTGTCTTCCGGCAGGTAGACAAGGCGATCGTCGTCGGGCGCGATCACGCCACCACCGGGATTTCGACCGGCCAAGCACAAAAGCTCGGCTCGTATTCACGCTCGATGTTGAAGCGCGCTACTTCGGTGCCGTTCGTATAAATACGGAACTCAACCGGCCAGCGATCCTCATACCCACCGTTATCGTGGTAGTTTTCGGCGCACTGCTCCGCGACGAATTCGAGGTCGTCTGCAAAGTGCTTGATTTCGTGGGCGTCGCACCAGCTATGTGGCTGGTGGTAATCGGGATGGTCGCCGGCGCTATACTGATACTTGGGCATATGTCCTCCTGCCGTTACAGGTTGCTACGCGCGGCGTAGCAACGGCTAACCGGCGCGCGCCGTGACATCGCCAGTCACGCCGTTGACGATGTAGGTGAAGGCTGGGTTGGGAGCGGTGCCGCCCATATCCGGAAATGGCTTGCCGGTGTCGTATTCGAAGTCCGTCTGCTTTGCCGCCCACTCGCGCGGATAGATGACATTACCGCGCAACTCACCCGCGACGGGCTCCGGCGCTTTCGGGTGCATGACGTCCCAAAGCTTCGTCGCCGTTTCGTCATCGGCCCGAATGAAGAACATCGGCGGGTTTTCGAAGAAGTTGTCTTTCTGCACATCCGTCAGAAAGCCAAGCTGCTCCCACTCGATGTTGTAAAGTTTGCGGACAGTGTTGTGAAAAGCGCGAAGGTTGGCGTCTCTCATCGTCCCATCTCCAGATTGTATTGATCTTTGCAGGCTTTGGTGCTGGTCCACTTCGGACTCAGCATTCGTTCTGCAATAGTCATGAAGTCGGCGAGGTCGGCGCGGCGAAGCTCTTCAAGGAGGTCCGGCACAAGGCCGATTTGACGGCTCCGGGCCTCTTCTAGAATTTCGTCGTCGCGGAACTTCTCAAGGATGTCGTCAGCTAAGACGCTGACCTCGATGTCTATCCACCGCCCCATCGCTCAGACCCTCATCGGCATGATTAGGGTGAGCAGCGGCCCGCCATCTCGGAAGATCGCCGGGCTACCTGGATCGTTCATGGCGATCTCGATAGTGTCGCCGGAGAACGCAGCGAGCGTGCTGGACACGTACCCAGTCTGAAAGCCGATATCGATCGGCTCGCTTGCGTACTCGGCGACAAGCTCGTCCTGCGCCTCGCTTCCTTCGTTGCGCGTCGAAAGCTCAACAGCGCCCGCCGTAAATGACAGCTTCACGGCTCGACCGCGCTCGGACACGACGGTGGCAACGCGGTCATTAGCGGCAGACAAGGCGGCGCGCTCAACTCGAGCCACGTTGTCGTTGGCCGTGGGAATAACCCGCTGATAGTCGGGGTAAGTGCCCTCGACGACTTTGGACACGATTTCGATTCCGTCGGCGGCAAAGCGGATTTTGGTAGCCGACACCGAAACCGTGACCTCGCCAGCCGGCACCATCGGCACGACTTTGCGCGGAACGATGATGCCCGGCATGGTCTCGGCGCCGGCTGGAAGGGCTGCGTCATGCTGAGCCAGGACATGCCCGGTTGTGGCCACGGCCCGCAGCTTATCTCCGGCGACGTGCAGGTAGACGCCGCAGAGATAATAGCGGGTCGATTCGTCCGACATCGCGTACTGAACCGGCTTGAGCAGGGCAGCAAGGTCCGTGGTGAAAGTAGCGTCGAAGTCGCCAACCACGATGTTCGGGAATTCCGAAACGGGCAGCGTCGGCAGCTTGAACCGGCTGCGTCCAGACTTGACGATAAGCGTATTGGGCTCTGCGGCAACGGAAACCGTAGCGCCGGCCGGGAGCTTGCGAACGATGTCCTCAAACCGCCTGGCGTCGACCGTGACCGTACCGGGCTCATCGACGGTTGCCGTGCCGGAAGCAGTGACGCGGATGTCCATATCCGTTCCGGCGACGCTCACGGCGTTGTCCTTGACGGATAGGAGGACGTTGCCAAGAATTGGCAGGGTATTGCGAGACTCAATGGCCTTCGCCACCGGTCCCAATAGGCGCAGCAGTTCGCTGCGCTCGAAAGACGCGCGCATAAAAGCTCCTGAAATTTGAGAGGGACTACTGCGCGCGGTACGCTGCGCAGTAGTGGGAGTTAACCGCGGACGTGCTCTACGTTCACACCCGCAGGCAGCACGCCGAAGGTCTTGCGGAACAGTCTGGCCGACTTAACGATTGCTTCGCGGAGATCGTCGGGCACACCCTCAGTCCGGTCTAGCCACGAACGAATAACTGCTGGCGGGTCCACTACGGTTAGCAATTCCGTCGTCTTCACCGAAAACGCACGACCGAACCCGCCAGCGATGCGACCCTTGACGTCGCGCTCGGCTCGAGCCGCTTCCCTTTGTGCCGCCTGGTACTCCGCGAAAGCCTCGTCCGCGTCACCAATCGCCGCGCCTACGTCGACCACAACACCGACCGCGGCATCTTCCTTAGCGGCCCGCTCAGCGGCATCAGCGGCCCGTGCGGCGGCTTCCTTTTCCTCGAGAATGCGGCGCGCCTCCGCAGCTTCCGCAGCCTTCCGCCGCTCTTCCGCCAGCGCAAAGGCCGACATGCGGGCCTGCAGTTCCTGCCGCAGCTTGCCCAGCGGCTCGGAGACCTTCTTGAATTCCGCGTTGATCTCCTTGACCTGCGTGTTCAAGGGCCGCACGCGCCCGTCGCGCGCCTGCTCCAAGTCGTCCAGTGCAGCCTTTGCCCGGTCCCAGAACAGCTTAGCTTCTCTGGCCGTCGCCTCGTCCGAAATAACCGGCGCGCCTTCCATCCATTCCGCTACTGACCGGTAGACTGACCAAGCGTCGTCGATAATATCGGGCGGCCCATTATTCCCCGGAACCGCGCGGGGGTTGTCCGCGTTGCCGACCTGCGCCATATAGCGCTCTCCTTCTACTTATGTAGGGGGGGGATGGGAGAGGGCAGCTATCTGCCAGGACTGGTGCCCTCTCCCGGCGGCGCTATTTACGCCAGGGCTTAGAACCACCTGATGCAGCCGCCGGTCGCTGCTGCTGAGCAGCGGGCCGGTTGTTGTTGGCCGCTGGCGGCGCGCTCTGCTCGCCGTCAAACAGGTATTTGACGATGTTGTTTTCCAGCTCGCCCGTGTCCTTGCGCTTCCGCTGGCCGATTTTCACGCCGAACGCCTTGAAGTGCAGTTCTTCCGTGTCCTGCGGAGCGAGCACACCGGTCGCGCGTCGCAAGCCAGCGAAGTCACGCTGCCCGATCTCCTGCGCCTGTTCGTTGGCGTTTTCGAGGTTGTAGTTGATGTAGAACGGACGACCGTCAAAGTCTCCGCCCACAACCTGCGCCTTGCACTTGAGGATCATGCCATTGCCGGACTGCGTCGCAACGTAGTCGGATTCCACAATCTCAAGCTGATATTCACCGACCGGAAGCGGGGTATAGCCCGATGACGGTTCGGCATTCTCGTCGTAAGAACCTGCAATGCTAGCCAATTTAACTTCACTCCTTCGATGATGAATGCTGCGGCGCAACACAAATAAGCCGCAATCTAAAGTTTGAAATGTGGGTCTTTCTTATGCGACGTTAATCAACTGTCATCCTTAACTATGGATTTCGGTTGATGATATCCGCTTTTTATTGCAGCAGACCTCTTAGCTGCTTTCGTTAGGCCGCCGCGCGCAGCGTCGAATTGTCGTTGGCGTGCTTGAAGTGCTTCGCCAACTCCGTGAACCCCTGGCCAGCCTTATAGGTAATGGTCGCAGGCAGGTTCATGCGGTTTTTGGCCAGAAAGCCAGCCCGTTCGTCGGTGTGGATCTGCCGTTCCTCGCCAGACCGGCCGTCCGGCTTGGTTTCCTTCTTCGCGCCGAAGCCCTTGCCGTCGACCGTCTTGAGCGTATGTCGGCGGTTCAGGAACAGCAGCGCGTCGGACTTTTCGGTGACGATGTCCACGGCCCGCTTCTGAAGCTTAGGCTTGTAGCGGTCATAGGCGTCAACAAGCGGGTCGTTGAAAGACTTGGCCTCGCTGTGCAGGATGAAGATGACGTACAGGCCGCTGCGAGCAACAGCGCTGGCAGCAGCCATAACGTCCCGCCACTCGTCGTCCGCGGCCAAGTATCCCTTGCCGAAGGCGGTAGGGGAGCCCTTGTCGTTGCTATCGATCGAGTCCCAGCCGTTCCTGGCGCAGGTAGCGGCCCAAAGCATGGGCTCGAAAGCGTCGGCGCTGTCTACCACAACCGTCTTGAACTGATGGTCGCCGGCAAGCAGCTGCGCGAAATAACCCTCTTCCGGGTCCATCAGGTCGGCATAGGACTCGATGGGCGCCGGGGTGTAGCCGATGCCGTCCGGCGGCGCCTCGCCGTCCGTGGAGAGATACAGCGGATCGGGAAATTCGAGCGCCAGCGTGGTCTTACCGACGCCGCCCGTGCCGTAGATGCTGATAACCGGCGGGTGATCTCGGCCCGTCCGTTTGTTCAGCGTGTTAAGCGCAATAGCCATCAATCGTCCTCTGTTTGGGATTTGCTACGGCCCCGTGTCTACGCGCCGTAGCTTGTGCGAGGCTGTCGTCTTGGAAATTTATGCGGCGCGGCTGACGGCCAGGCTGTTCATCCACGAACCAAGAGCGTCAAATGCCTTGGCCGTGTCGGTGCTAGGCACCGGGCCGTTGTCGTTGGTGGCGAAGGCGCAATCGGGGCCGCAGTCGCGATCGTCGAGAATGAAATCTTCCTCGAGGAAGTGCAGGCTGACGCGCCGGTTCTGCGTCTCAAACACGATGTTGTAGTTCGTGCCGCGGTGGCTGGTGGTGATACCGGCAAGCGTGCCCTTGATCAGAACCGCGTCGCCAACCTGAGGCGCCGTCGGCGGGCTCAGGTCGATGCCGAGTGTGACGTGTGGCGGGGTGGTGATGGCGGGCTCGTCTACCCATTCGGCGATGAGATCTAGGTCACGGTCCTGGCCAATATGCGGCTCGCTGTTTACGCCGTTTTTCTGCCAGTACTCGCCGTTCAATTCGCTAGATGGAGCATGAAAGAACTGTTCGTTGTAGAAGTTCCAATGCTCCATCGGCCCGACCTTCCGGCCATCGCGCGTCTTGTAGTACTTGCCGGCTTCGATCTGCAGCGTTGCGGTTGCGTGGGCAACGGCAACGGGTTCGACGAGTTCGAACATGTCGTCAGTGTAATTCAGAACGCCATGCGACGTTCCCGTATGAACAAAAACATGGTGCAGCGGGGCGTAAAAAGTTGCTTCCGCAACCGTGTATTCGCGGCCACGCTCTATAATAGCCGTTTCACCTACGGCGCGCACCCGATCGCCAACCTTAAACTTAGCCATCTCTTCCTCCCTCAATTCAAAGCAGCAGCAGCACGGGTAATCTCACACCCACCGTCATCTTCGTCTTCGTCGTCGTGGTAGATCTCGGATTCGTAGAGCCAGCGGCGGCGGATAACCCCTTCGCCGTCCTCGTACTCGACTTTGTAGGCGACGCCGTTTTCGTCACGCCGCGTGCCAACAATCGGCCCGGCGATGAACGTCGCAACGGTGTCGCCGATCATGAAATCTCGCATTCTTCGATCCTTTATGTGAATGTAATCCTATTGCGCGTCACTGCGCGGCAGTAGCCTCCAGGCACCGAAGCCGCGGCAAGCTAACCGCATGGTGGCTTACTGGATCTGTGCTCCATCCGATTTGATGCGGCATGACGCGCTGAACGGTGCTGTCATTCGCGGCGACACTTCTGACGTTGGACGTTTGACGTCTCCACGCATTTGGTATATATCGCCGGACCGCGCGTGCCGTTGCGTCAATCGGGTAGCCGACCAGGGCTGCGGTGGCGCGCAGCGAGGCGCCGTTCCGGAACGACGACACACAACGTTCGATTGTCTGAACAGGAAGGCTCGATTGCGGATATCGACCACCGAAGGATTTTTCACGCATTGCTTGGAACCTCGTTAAGCACGATTCGTTTATAGCGATGTTTGACGTCAAAAGTCAATGTATGAATGTGAAACAGACACTCAGTTAGTGGCAGGGGTTCAAAAGTGACGTATCATCATAGGCTTACGCAGGCACGCAACAATCTCGGCCTCACGCAGGAACAGGTCGCTACCGCGGCCGGGATATCCCGAACGCAGTACGTTTCCATGGAGGGCGGGGCGATTCCCACCCCCGACCGATGGCGCGCGGTTCTGGCCGTGTTGGGGTTGAGTGAAGACGACTATCTCGCCGACATGACGACGGAGCAGCGGGAAAAAGCGTTGAACGAAACAAGGCGCGGCCGGCGTAACCCCAAGCCGTCCGAAGATCTCGGGCCGGTGGGGTTCCTGAAAGATCCAACCGCTGTCGCCAACAAGCGCAAGCTCATCTGCAAGATGCCTGACGATTCGATGGAGCCCGCCTATATGAAGGGCGACGAGGTTTGGGCCGAGACGCTCGAGCCTGCACGGGCCGGGGATATCGTCGCGATTCGCGGGGCGGAGGTGGATTGCTTGGTTCGGCGCCTGGTTCGCATTGACGAGGCGCGCAACGAGGCTGTCGTGGAGGATTTGAAGACGCGCACAATGACGCGCATTGGGCTAGGCAGCCCCGACGACGACACCCCGACGATAATTTATCGGGTCGTCTGAAAATCACTATTGACGTCTGACGTCAAAAGTACCATAAAGGCCGCATCGGAAACGACGCGGCCTTTTTCATGGCCGCAGGGGAGAGACGGAAATGTTCCAGATCATCCGCGACGGCTACTTCTTCCGCGCAGTCAACGAAGCCACCGGCGAGTACTCGCAGCTCTTCACCTCGCCCTCGCAGGCCGGGGCATACATTCGCCGCAAGGCTGGCAAGGATGCCTGCCGCGCCGCTGCTGAGCGCTTCCTTGCGGGAGCGCGCTCATGACCGCCACCACCAACACCGCGCCGGGTTCTGCGGGGCAGAACGGGGCGCTGATAAACGCACTGCGCCCGCTGGCCCGTATCGCTGACGCCTACGACGCCAACCAGCTTGACGACGAGGCGCGCAAGTTCTGGGGTATTCACCTTGAACACCGCAACGAGACGCCGCCCGACCAGATCGAGCTTTACGCCGGACGTGGTGGAAGGCGCCTCCTGACCCTGGCCGACTGCTTCGCTGCCCGCGCCGCCATCGCAGCCGCCACCGGGGAGGTTGTGTGATGGGAGCGCAAGCACACACGGCACCCTGTTACGCTGGGCATAACCACGTTCCGGAGACAGCCACCGAACGGCTGGTGAAAGCTGCACTGGACCTTGTTGAGCGGGACCTATGCTTCATCGGAAACACGATCAGCATCCCGACGCTTTCGCATTCAGAAGGCATTCGCCGCATCCGCGAACTGCGGGAAGCCGCGTTCGCCGCCATCGAGGAGATGCGGTGATGGCGGACGCACACCTTCAGGCAGTCGACGCCATCTTTGATATGCGCCGCGTCTGCATGGACGCGATCGACGATATTGAGCGCATCGCCAAGGCCATGGGCATTCTCGGCCTCCGCGATGCCGCCAGCAGGCTCTGCGACGCTACGACTGCAATCGACACGGCGACAGAGCGTGCCGCCGGCGCCTACGCGGAATCGGTCAATCAGCGCGTCATTGATACCGAACGCGCCACCGGGAACATGATCGCGGCGTTCGTCGCCGGCGCTAGCGTGAAAGGCGCCAAGCCATGACCGCGCAATTCAACAGCGCAATCCGCGCGGCACAAATCTGGCTGATGGGCGGCGCGTTGCCGCAAGCCCTTCGCGCTCTTCGCCGAGCCTTGGGGCTCGCCAACCACATTTCCCAAAAAGCCCGCCGCATGGTCATGCGCGTCATGAACTGGGTTAGGGCCGACATGGTGAGGGCTGCAAGTCATGGATAGCGCCAGCATTGCGATTAGCGCCGCCGCACAAGCTCAAGCCGCTGCTGCACAAGCGGCTGCGGAGCGATCCGTGTGTATCAGCATCACCAAAAACTACGCGCCAGCTACCGCGACAGTTGCTGACATGCGGGAATACGCGAACTGCGTGTTCACGCTCCACGGCACGGGAGAGCCGATGAGTGCCAGCGCCGCGCTCCTGATCAAGGGCATGATCGTGCTGGCGTTCATTGGGGCCGCAATAGGCGGGTGGCTGGGCTGGCGCGACGACGGGCCAATCATGGCTGCAATAGGCTCTTTTATCGGGGCAGTCGTGGTGGCGGCAGCAGTTTTCGTGCTCATCACCGTAGCCGCCGGCGTCCAGTTCCTGTTTTCGTGAGTACTGCAGCATGACGTCCTATCTCCCGGCGCCCAGTTACGCCCAGCGTAACCACGCGCCCTACATCCCCGCCCGCTCCAACGACAACCGCCCCGCCGAGTTTGACGCACAGTTGCTGGCCTACACCCCAGCCTTGAAAAAACTCGCCGCCAAGCTCCTGCCCACGAAGCCGCAGCACGAACGCGAAGACCTACTGCAGGCCACGCTATTGCGCGCTCTTGAGCGCTGGCAGTCATATCGCCCCGGCAAGAGCCCCTACACGTGGCTGCAGTTCCTGATGCGCGGCATCAATCAGGACGCCATCAGCAAGGCCAAGACTGCAGCCAAGCATCGTCCCGAACTGATGCACCGCGCCGTTAGGAGGACGCCGCCCAATCAGGAGCACGCAACGGATGTGTCGCTCGTCCTGTCCCGCGTGCCGTGGAATAGGGTCGACGACATCGTGGCGATCGGTATGGGTGCGTTTTACCGGGAGACAGCAGCAGAGCGCGGCATAAGCGTCGAGCGCGCCAGGCAGCGCGTTGAGACGGCTCGGGCGGCTTTGACTAGGGCGGCAGGCAATGCCGATGCGCTGTGGGACGCCGACACACGCCGCGCGCTGGCGGCTTAGGGGAGGGTGGGAATTTACTAAACTTGACTTTTGACGTCAAACATTACTATATTAACGAGCGTCGGCATCAGCCGGCGCTTTTTTGTTTGGAGGGAATATGGGTCGGAAAACGCCAGACAGGCCAATTCGCATTGAAGGGAAGGTGGCTTATGTGCCCCTGACGAAGGGGTACGAGGCGATCATCGACGCGGAGGATGTGCCGGCAATCGCATCGTACCCTTGGTCCGCCATGGTAGCAGGCAAGAACGTTTATGCCGTTACCAGCGTCAAAGGTGAGACGCTCTACATGCGCAGGATGTTCGTGAAGCCTGCACCCGGAAAGAGGGTTAAATCGCAAGGAAATACGCTGGACTGCAGGAAGGCGGCTCTTGGGATCAGCGTGCCGCTTAGCGAGGTGAAACAGAAGAGGAACCGCGCGTGACTAAGCCGTGTTATGTCTACTTTATTGGGATGAGAAGCCAAGGGCGTCCCATGCCGTTCTGTAAGATCGGCTTGTCGGAGAACGTCACTTCGCGATTGTCGCAGATCAACGCGAATAATCCGTATGATTGTTACGTTTTCAAGACTGTAAAATGCCACTCGAGGGCTGCCGCTGCAGCAATCGAAACAGTCGCACTTGACGCGGCGAAGCGCAAATGGCGCAAGGGAGAATGGTTCTCCGATTTTCCGGAGGTTATCTATAGGATGGCCGAGGGTAACATTAAAATCGAGAGACCCAAGGCTGAGGCCGAGGCTAAGTCAATAAGCGCCAAGACATTGCGGCCAAAACTCAGCAACAAGGAAGTCAATGAGATACTTAGTCGACCTAGGCCAGGCGGCCTCGGCGAAAGCCTGCGACTCCACATGGAGAAAAACAGCACCACTCATTGAGGGATCCTTGTAAGAACTGCAACGGGCGCCTCTCTACAGGGCACTCGTTGTACAACCTGAAACGGCCCCCGAATTCCCCGGACAGGTCTCACCCTTAAAATAAGGGTTGGGAGTAATGTCGTGTCTATGACTGGTTCTTATCCGAAGGTTGAGGTCCTGACCGGGCCTGAGCGGCGTCGCCGGTGGTCGGTTGCGGAGAAGTTGGAGATCGTCGCGCAGACGCGCGAGGCGGGTGTCACGGTCAGCCTTGTGGCACGCCGGTGCGGCGTGTCGCCGAACCAGCTTTTCACGTGGCGGCGGCTTGCCGAGCAAGGGGCGCTGACCGCGACGGCGGCCGAGGAGGAAGTGGTCCCGGCCTCCGCCTTCCGGGCGCAGCAGGAGCAAATCCGCGAATTGCAGCGGCTCCTGGGCAAGAAGACCCTGGAGGTGGAAATCCTGAAGGACGCCCTCGAACTGGCGGAGGATATAAAAAAACGGAGATTGCGGTCGCTGTCGCTGCCCAAGGACGGTTTGCCATGAACACCGTCGCCGCGACGCTGGACGTGGCCCGTTCGCATCTCGCCGCCCGGCTGGCGCAGCGGACGGCCGGGCGCTCTCCCCAGCGCAGAGGCCGTCCGCCCCTGCCGGAAGAGGCGCTCCTGTCCGAGATCGAGACGGTCATCGAGGACATGCCAACCTACGGCTATGCTCGCGTCTGGGCCAGATTGCGCCGCAAAGCCCTGACCGAGGGCCGTGCGCCCGCCAATCGCAAGCGCGTCTATCGGGTGATGAAGGTCCATGGCCTTCTGCTCGAACGCCATGCTGGCGGGGTCGAGCGCCGTCACGACGGCCGCATCGCCGTCGAACGCTCCAACCTGCGCTGGTGCTCGGACGGCTTCGAGATCGGCTGCGACAACGGCGAAAAGGTCCGCGTCGCCTTCGCGCTCGATTGCTGCGACCGGGAAGCCATTGGCCATGTCGCCACCACCGAGGGCATCAAGGGCGAAGATGTCTGCGACCTGATGGTCACCGCCGTCGAGCACCGCTTCGGCAAGGTCAACCGCCTGCCGCAGACCATCGAATGGCTGACCGATAACGGCTCCTGCTACATCGCAGGTCCGACCCGCCGCTTTGCCCGCGATATCGGCCTGGAGCCGCTCACAACTCCGGTCCAGAGCCCGCAGAGCAACGGCATGGCCGAAGCCTTCGTGCGAACCTTCAAGCGCGACTACGTCTCGGTGAATCCCATCCCCGATGCCAAAACCGTCATGCTCGCCCTGCCGGAATGGTTCGACCACTACAACGAGCTTCACCCGCACAGGTCGCTCGGATATCGTTCACCCCGCGAGTTCATCGCGGCCCATGCAGCACCGTGAGAAATGTCCGGGCTTTTGGGGGCTACAACACAACCGTTGTAACCCCATTTACAACGGGAATAAATTAAAAATCATCAATAAAATCAATACTCTTATATAATAACACACATATATATAAGACGTATTGTAGTTAGTATCTCATACCCTATGGTTTTTAAGTGGTTGGATTATACACGTACAAGGACAACAATGGCCCGAAAACCCAAACCCACAGCAAAATCCGGCGCGCCGCTCAAGGAGTGGCACCTGCAGGCTGCGGCAGTGAAATGGCTGCGCCGCTACCGGCAGGTCGGCTGGCCCATTCGTGTGGCGGGGGACATGAACTCGGCCCGGCGCACTCTCCGCGAGCAAGGGCACGCGTCGGCGACGGGCATAAACGCCGGCGAGCCGGACGTTCGTGTCTACCTCCCACAAGGCAAGCTGCTGCTGATCGAGTTCAAGCGCAGCGACGGCACGACCAGCGACGAGCAGGACGAGGCGCACTTGGAGCTAACTAATCTCGGGCACGACGTAGTCGTGCTGGCGCCATCATCCGAGGACGAAGCTATCGAACTAACCACGGCACTCGTCTCCTCCCGGCTCGGCTTGCCGATCCCGCACTGGGAGCCGCCGGCGAATGACAACCGTCCTGTTTAGCACTCTTGACTTTTGACGTCAAACATAGCCATAGTGAAGGGAGTCGGATGGTTCCGAGGGGTTGGGGATGTCCTGGCCGTGAGTCAACGCTGCGCAGCGCCATCCGCCCATATTCACAGGACACAAGCATGGCACGGCACGGCTCACTCGCTGAACAGCTCGCCGCCCTTATGGCGTACCGCAATCGGCCCGAAGGGCCGCATGAACCTCTCGGCAGCAACTGGGCGACGACGCCTGCCAATAGCAACGACGAAGACGTTTTGGCATTCAGCCAGGAGCGCGACATCCGCATGACGCCGTCTGTTGACGAGATTATGCGGCAGGTTGCGACGGGCGATATCGAGCGCAACGCCGAGGGCCAGACGATCCGCATAGGCAGGCTGCGCTTCTCAGACGGCACGCAGACGGAGAAGGACTTCAAGCGCGGCGCTGATCGATCCGTCATCGAGTACGACCGCGTCATGCCTGTCGGCGCAATGCTTGGTTGCCGCGAGAAGGCGGAAACAGCACTCGGCGGGCGCGGCTACGGGGGCGATTACCTCCGCCGCAGCAACGAGTATTTCGCCGAGTCTTTTGATGTGGATGTGCCGACGCGAACCAAACGCAACAAGCGCAGGAATGGGCGCGGTTTCAGTCGCGACGAAGCGCAAGCGATGCTGGACGAGGCGATTGCCAATACGACCAACATGCCTCCAGTGAAGCGCTATCCGGCTGGACTGCCGGCCGTCGCTGAGCGCGTGGCGGAGAATTTCAACGGAATGCAGACTGCCGTTGGTGGTGGATCCGAAGTTCCTGCGCCATGGCAGGACATGGTCGGAGCGATCGTGCAGCGCGAGATTTGGGATGCTGCCATGGCGGAAATGAAGGCGGAGGACGTTGCGACGCTGGACGTTGCGATGGAGGCCGGAACGTATACCGAAGTTGGTATCGCTGCTGGGCAATCTCCATCCTATGCGGACAAAAAGAGCGGTGGGCGAAAGCGCCTGCAGGCTGCGAACGATAATCTTTCCGCCGCCCTAAGAAAATATTCTGCTTAGGGTAGGGATTTCGCCGAGTTGTCCGGTGTAGGGTGAAGGGGTCGCAAGAACGAAGCGACAAGATTTCGTGAATGTCTTTTATCGAAATGGCGCGGCGCCTGTTGGCGCGCGGTCAACCTCTGCCGGTAGATCTGGCCATGCGACTCCTTGACCTTGGTTACGACGTTGATGCGCTTGAAGGCAAGCGCGTTCGTTATCGTGTTGGCGACGACGAAGAAGACGAATGAAGATTGGAAGGCTGGAGCCGGACCCTATTGTTACCCGGTCGCCTTCCTAACCAACCGGCTTGCGGGCCTCTCCTTCCCGCGTTTGCCGGTTCGCCCCGGGTAGAGCGCGCTGCTGGTGCGGCGTTGGCCGATTGGCCTAGCTCCCCGGGGCTTTCGAGATTGCGGTGCGGGTTGTCCCCTCTGGACGCATCGCGCTAAAACTGGCGAGGCTTCGGCCTTGCCTTTCTTATTCTAGCTGCGAGACACGCGCCGAAAAGGCCCCCTCGCGGTGTCAGCCGGGGACAAAGACGGCAGCGCGCGAGCCCGCATATAGCGGCAGTACCGTGACGGTCTCCCCGGCTCTTATGGTGCCGGCGCACCTTTAAAGCTCGCACGCCGGACAGGCGAGCATTCTTAGCGTGGCGCGGGCACAAGGATTGCCGGCTGCGGCCGTAGGGGTGGCCACGCACACTTATTCGCCCGAATGGGCAACGTGATTATGGCCACCCACCCGCAAGGGCAAAAGGGTTCGGAGAGTCCCGATGCGCCGTAAGGTGTGTGGTCTTCTGGTTGGCTTTGGCAGGACCGTTCCATTGCCTTCTTTCTTGGGGTGCGCGAGGCCCGGTAACGGTGTCCTTTCTGCGCTTGGATGTGTCTACGGTTCCAGGCAAGTATACCGCTGAAGCGAGTAGGCAACGCTGTCAGCCACCCCAAACTTGTCACCGGGTACAAACCGGGCACTCGGGTTGATCGCCGAGTAGCGGCGTGGTGAAGGGCTGCTGCATGCTGGCTTGCCAGCGCATTCCCTACCCGCCTTCGATATTCGGCCCGTGGTTCGGGCCATGTGCGCAGATTGCCGCCGGATGGCGGACGGGCGCCAATGCCGGCGTAGCTCAGTGGTAGAGCGGCGTTTTTGTAATTCGCGGGTCGGGAGTTTGATCCTCTCCGCCGGCACCATCACCGCAAGCGTAAGGAGACGCCATTGCCCAACGTAGCCATAGTCAGAAACAACGAAGGCCACATGAACCTGGCCGTCGCCGGGCATTATGCGCTGGGCTCGCGGGTCATCAGCATTGCTAGCAACGGCGAGGAGCTTGTTGCGGTGGTGCATATCCCTTTGAAAGATTGCGTTTTCGAAGAGCAATCGACCGTCGTCCAGTTCAAGCGACGGGATGACAACTAGCTGGTTGAGGTATGACTAAGCTCACCACGCTAGGCCCAACGCTGAACAGACTACCACACACGCTGACTGCTAACGCATCACAAGAGCGCACGCGCAGTGCGCAGCGCTATGCCACACAGGCGTGGCGCAAGTGGTACGGCCTCAAGCGATGGAAGGACATGCGCGCCGAGGTGTTGCTCGATGCGCTGTACTCCTGTCAGCGGTGCGGTCGCATCGAGGGCGATACATCCTTGCTGGTTGCCGACCACATCAAGCCTCACCGCGGCAGGGCAGCGTTGTTCTGGGACCGAAACAACATTCAGTGCCTCTGCAAGGAGTGCCACGACACGGTCAAGCAGCGGGAAGAGAAAGCCGAGCCAGTCGGAGTGTGGGATTGATCGAGTGTTGCGAAAATGCATCATGATGCAATGCAGCATGTGCCGTTTTGGGGCGGAGGGGGTGGGTGTGTCCTGAAAGACACGCCGATTCGCCGCACCCGCGGTGAACTCATTCGCAACTAAAATCCGAATCTTTGATTTTTTAGGAGTCGGCGAGAGCCGAAAACAAGACCATGGCCAGCGGCGGATTTCGCGCGGGGGCCGGACGCCCTAAAGGCGCGAAAGCCCCAAAGGCAAAGCCTATCAAGGTTGCTCCGGATATCAAGAAGGCGGCGCGTCAATCGGGGATGACGCCGCTCGACTACATGCTCACTGTGATGAACGACGGCGAGGCGGATAATGACCGCCGCGACCGTATGGCTGTGGCTGCTGCGCCGTTCTGCCATGCACGAGCCGAGTCTGCAGCAGGCGGTAAAAAAGAGCAGCAGCAGGCCGAGGCTGAGAGGTTGGCGGAGGCCAGCCCGTTTGCCACGCCGGAGGCGCCTAAAGGGTAATTATGGATTGGACTACGGCCTGCCCTGACTGGGAGGACCGCATCGTCAGGCGTGAGTCGCTGATACCAAAGCCGCTGTTCGCTGGCGAAGCCGAAGAGGCCCTCAGGGTTTTCAAGGCGCTTAGGATCGTTGATGCCCCCGGGCAACCTACGTTTGGCGAGGCTTGTGAGCAGTGGGTTTTTGATTTCGTCGCGGCCATCTTTGGCGCGTACGATGCCGAGACTGGTAAGCGGTTGATCCGAGATTTCTTTCTGCTCATCAGCAAAAAGAACTCAAAGAGCACGCTGGCGGCCGGCATCATGGTGACGGCTCTGGTTCGCAACTGGCGAAAGTCGGCCGAACTTCTGATCCTGGCGCCCACCAAGGAAGTTGCTGACAACGCCTATAAGCCAGCCTCGGATATGATCCGAGCTGACCCAGTGCTCAGGGATATGATGCACGTTCAGGACCACTACAAGACGATTAAGCATCGCACGACTGGAGCGACGCTTAAGGTGGTTGCGGCGGACAATGAAACGGTGGGCGGTAAGAAGGCGTCGTTCGTGCTGGTCGACGAACTTTGGCTGTTCGGCAAGAAGGAGAACGCCGACGCCATGCTTCGCGAGGCCACAGGCGGCCTCGTTTCACGGCCGGAAGGTTTCGTTATCTATCTTTCGACGCAATCCGACGCTCCGCCTGCCGGCGTGTTTAAGGCGAAGCTTGATTATTTTCGCGGCGTCCGCGACGGCACGATCGCAGATAACAAGAGTCTTGGAGCGCTGTACGAGTTTCCGCGGCATATGCTTGATGCCGAGGCGTACCTAAATCCTGCCAATGCCTATATCACCAACCCAAATATGGGGCGGTCTGTTAGTCAGGAGTGGATTGAGGACGAGCTTCGCAAAGAGATGGCTGGCGACGGTGACACGCGCCGGACGTTCCTGTCAAAGCATCTCAACGTTGAGATCGGATTAAACCTACGCTCCGACCGATGGCCCGGCGCGGACCATTGGGAAGCAGCGGGCGACAAGACGCTTACGCTTGACGAGATTATCAGGCGCTCAGACGTTGCCACAATCGGCATTGATGGCGGCGGCCTCGATGATCTATTCGGCCTAGCAGTTATTGGTCGCTGTCGCGAGACACGCGACTGGCTATGCTGGAATAAGGCATGGGCGCATGACGACGTAATCTCGCGGCGAAAGGACATCGTTTCCGTATTGCGTGACTTTGAGCGCGATCAGGACTTGGTTATTTGTGAGGATGCCACGCAGGATATTTGCGAGGCTGCTGACATTGTAGAGAAGCTTTTTCTCGCCGGGTTACTGCCTGAGGCGAATGCGGTCGGGCTTGATCCATACGGCGTCGCCACTCTTGTCGACGAACTTGCGACGCGAGGCGTGGTTGGCTCCGCTCTGGTGGCTGTCCGACAGGGCGCAGCATTGTCGCCGGCGACGTGGGGGCTCGAGCGCAAGCTTAAGGACGGCACGTTCAAGCACGGTGCATCGCGTCTTATGGCGTGGTGCGTAGGCAACGCGAAGACGGAAGTCCGGGGCGGGGCTGTTCTGATTACAAAGCAGACAGCTGGGCGCGCGAAGATCGATCCTCTGGTGGCAACGTTCAATGCCGCCATGCTGATGAGCCGAAATCCTGAAGGGCACATCAACCCGACATCACCGTGGGACGATCCACAATTTTCTCTGGCGGCATAATGAAAATCTTCGGTTTTGAGCTATCAAGACCGCCCAAAACCGAGCAAAAATCCAGTGAAACTATCCATGTTTCAGCCGGATATAACGAATTCCTCGGTTTTTTTGGGCTGACGCAGGCAAATTTGCCTGCTGTAACGACAGATACAGCTCTTACAGTTCCCGCCGTGGCTGCGGCGGTAGCATTTCTTTCGCGGACCATGGCGGCGCTGCCGTTCCATGCGTACAAGAACACGAAGGAGGGCGCGCAGCGCCTCACAGGCAAGGTTGAGACGATTGTCCACGACGCCCCGAACGACGGGCAGGACAGTTTCAAGTTCCGGCAGTATTTCTGGCAGCAGGTCTTCACCGGCGGGCGTGGTCTAGCGTGGATTGAGCGGTCGGCGCAGAGCGTTGAGGCGCTTTGGCCGATGGACCCGAACAAGACGACGATCAAGCGCGTTGGCGGGCGGCTGTTCTACGACTTCGACGGCAAGGAATACCCCGCCACGGACGTCATCGACGTGCCGTTTATGCTGCGTTCGGACGGCCTCGGTCACTACGGCCCGATTAACCTGGCCAGTAAGGCTATCCAACTTGCGTTGGCCATGAATGAGTATGGATCGAGCTTCTTTGCCGGTGGCGGCGTCCCTCCGTTGGTGCTTGAGGGGCCGCTTCCAGCCGGTGCGGATGCAATGAAGCGCGCTCAGGCCGACATTAAGCGGTCGATCGATGCGGCCAAGGGCGGTGGGGAGGCAATCTTCCCAGTTCCGCCGGGATACAAACTGAACGCTGTCGGCATAGACCCGGCCAAAAGCCAGATGCTCGAGGCGCGACGGTTTCAGGTTGAGGAAATTGCCCGCGCTTACCAGTTGCCGCCAGTGTTTCTGCAGGACTTGTCGCGCGCGACGTTCTCGAATGCCGAGCAGCAGGACTTGCACCTAGTCAAGCACCTGATCGGTCAATGGGCCGAGGCACTTGAGGGCGAGATGAACCTGAAACTGTTCGGGCGCGGCGCAACCGGACGGTATGTGGAGCATAATCTCGACGGGTTGCTTCGCGGCGACTTCAAGACACGCATGGAAGGTTTGGCAAGGGCAATTCAAACGTCCCAGCTGACGCCAAACGAGGCGCGGGCGCTCGAGAACAGACCGAAGCACGACAACCCAGACGCAGACAACCTGCTGGTGCAGGGCGCAACGGTGGTGCTTGGAACGCAGCAGACAAATAGCGGGGGCAATCAGCCCCCGCCCGCTAACGACAACACAAATAACGGTGACGGGGCGCAAGCCGCATGACTGAACTAGAAAAGCGCGGCGGCAACCTAGGCGTTGAAACGCGCGCCGGTGGCGACAAGCGCACACTGACGGGATACGCTGCTGTATTCCAGAGCGATACAGCAATCGGCGACTACTTTGTGGAGCGGATTGCCCCGGGCGCATTTAGCGGCACGCTAGGCGGCGATATTCGCGCCCTTGTCGACCATGACTGGGGGCGCGTGATCGGGCGCACAAAAAGCGGCACGCTACGTCTTGTCGAAGACGAGCGCGGGCTGAAGGTTGAGGTGGACGTTCCGAACACCACGGACGGCAACGACCTATGGGAGCTGGTTGAGCGTGGCGATATCAGCGGAATGTCGTTTGGCTTCCGCGTCACAAAGCAGTCATGGGACGAGACCGGCGACACGCCAATCCGCACGATTGAGGCGGTAGACCTTTACGAAGTGTCCGCGGTTGCCTTCCCTGCCTACGACGACACGTCGATCGGCAAACGCGATCTAGAAGCCGCGCGCGCCGAGGCTGGCAAGGCCAAGGCCGACGAGGAGCGCAGGCGCCAGAACGCGGCTGCTGCCGCCCGCCGGATTGCCGAACGCGAAGCCATCACCAATCAAAGAATTCGGGGCATCCGGCAGGACGCTCCGTGAATGCAGCTACGGCTGCATAGTCACCCGGCAGCGCCGGAGGGCACGGACGGCGAGTCCTGCCAGTAATACCCGCACACATATTTCGCAATCCCCCGCCATTGCGGGCTTTTTCATAGGCAAAACATTGTCCACCATTAAAGAACTGAACGACAAGCGCCAGAAGCTTGTCGTTGACGCTCGCTCGGCCCTCGACGAGATCAAGAAGAACACCGACGAGGCGCGCGCCGCAGAGCTTGAGGCCCGCCACGATACGATCATGGCTGACTTCGACAAGGTCGAGGCGCTGATTGCCCGCGAGCAGAAGGTTGCCGCCGCCGAGGCCGCGATCAAGGCCGCCGAGGACGAGGCCCGCGCCCGCAAGCGCCCGAACGGCGACGACGGCGAGGCTCGCGGGTCTGACGAGGGCAACAAGCCCGAGTATCGTTCCGTGTTCTACAAGTACCTTGCCTCCGGCGCGTCGCTTGACGAGCTTTCCGGTGAGGAGCGCGCCGTCCTGAAGGCCGGCGTCGTTGCGGACGCCGAAAAGCGCGTTCAGGTCTCCACGCAGGGCACGTCCACCACGGCCGGCGGCTATACTGTTCCGGTCGAGCTGTCGAATCAGATCGTCAAGTCCATGAAGGCTTGGGGTCCAATGTATGACGAGGACATCTGCTCCGTCATCGCGACCAGCAACGGCGTCACCATCAAGATCCCGACCGTGGACGACACCGCTGTTACTGCCGGCCAGCACTCTGAGGGTGCCGCGATGGGCGATACGGGCGCGAAGGACGTCACGTTCGGCCAGAAGTCGCTCGAGTCCTACGGCTACGACACCGAGTGGGTTAAGTTCTCGCTCGAACTGGCGCGCGACTCCATCTTCAATATGGAGTCGCTGCTTGGCTCGCTCCTCGGTGAGCGTCTTGGTCGCATCGCCAACCTGCAGCTCACCACTGGCGACGGCACAGGCGACCCGAACGGCATCGTTACGGCGTCCTCGCTCGGCAAGACTGCCGCGGCTGTTGCTGCTGTCACCTACGACGAGATCGTTGACCTGATCCACTCGGTTGACCCGGCTTATCGCCAGTCCCCGAAGGCCCGCTTTATGTTCAACGACCTGACGCTGGCGGCCATCCGCAAGCTCAAGGACGGCGACGGTAAGTACATCTGGACCGCTGGCGATGTTCAGGGCGGCGTCCCGGGCACGCTGCTTGGCTATCGCTACAGCGTCAACCAGGCCATGGCGAACCTTGCAACCGGCAACAAGACCATGCTGTTCGGTGACTTCGGCAAGTACTATGTCCGCAAGGTCGGCTCTCCGATGATTGGCGTCAAGCGCGAGTCGTATTGGCCGGATCTCGGTATCGCTGGCCTGATCTATCTGGACGGCGAACTCGGCGACACCGCTGCGGTCAAGCACCTCATCCAGGCCTGATTTAACGGGGTGCTCGCAAGGGCACCCCTCCTAACTGGAGGTGGCTTTTGAGCTATCAACCCAAGGTTTACAAGGAGCAGGGTGGCGACCGTGAGACGGTTGTCGCCGGCGGCTCCATTAAGATCGGAAACGCTATTTTCACCGCGAACGCAGCGGGGCAGGTTGTTGTGACTGGGCTTCCCACGGCGAAGCCAAACATCTCCGGCGCGCTTTGGAACAATGCCGGCGTTCTGACCGTCGATACCTAATGCTTGTTAAGATGTCAGTGGGCATCTCCGGCCCGTTCTACACGCTGGATCCGGGTGATGAGTTCCACTTTCCGGACGACGAGGCCGCGCGCCTCGTCGAAGCGGGATTCGCAGTTGCCGTTACTCCTGTGATCGAAACGGCGACGGTAGACACTTCCGGCAATGAAAAGCGCCGCGGACGCCAGAGGAAGCAAGAAGATGTGGTATCCGCCGACGGAGACAGTGGCGCCGGCGAATGAGCCTGTTAGCCTAGATGACGCCAAGCGCCATCTTCGCGTTATGCACGACGACGACGACGACTATATCGGCGCCTTGATTTCTACGGCGCGCGACCATGTTGAGAAATACTGCGGTGCTCATTGGGTTGAGGCCGGACTGGTTGCCAACTGTGATGACTGGTGTGATCTAGGCTTCTTGCCATTCGCGCCGGTTACAGCCGTTTCGTCCATTGCCTACACCGATGCTGACGGCGCGCCCGCGGTAGTTGACGCCGCTGTTTACGAGTTCCGCGCCGATGCTCGCGCAGTCGTTCTAAAGATCGGACAGCACTGGCCTACAAAGCAATCTGGATCGCGTATTGCGCTCACGGCGACGGTCGGAACAGACTCGGCGCCGCCTGCGGTTAAGCACGCAATCCTATTGCGCATTGAAGATTTTTACGAGCATCGCGGCTCGGAGGAAGACAGCAAATGGTCTTCGTTCGATAGCCTGTTGAGCAACTATCGATATTATTAGGCAGCGCGGTTGTTTTCTTTAAGTTTGTCGATTTCTGGGAATGGTCGTGGCACGCCGTCGGGTCCGCGCGACGCGGTTCTACCCACACCGGCCTTCGGTTCAACCAATCTGCTCGCCTGGAGCAATATCGCCAAAACATGGAAGGACTGGAACGGCGTCGATCAGGCCTCCGTCTATTACGACACTGTCGCCTTCGACACCGTGTCGGCCGTGGAGGATCTGAGCGGTAGCGGCTATGGCGTGCGCCGCGGCGACAAGGCGCTGCAACCCCTCAAGGGGGCTTCCGGCGGCCTTGTGACGGACATTGCCGGCCATTCGCTTCTGATGGAACGGCTCTCGCTTGCCAACGGCCTCGGCAAGCTCTCTGGCTGGATGCGGGTCAAGCCCCGCAGTGATCTCGCTGTTACCGGGTCGAAGCGCTGCCTGATCTGCGTTTCGGAAGCGCCATCCACGGCAACACCGCCAGGGAACGGAACTGGCGTGGAGCGGTTCGCGCTCTATCTGCAAGGCGGCACGACCGGGCGGCGGCTCTATGCCGTGATGTCGGCGGCCGATGGCGCTCAGAAGTCCACAACGATCACCTCCGGCCCGCAGCTCGCGAACGACCTGTTCAGCACGGTCGGGGTCGAATTGGATTGGACCGGAGCGCAAGCCACGATCTCGCTCTACCTGAACAGCACATCAGGCCCCTACAGCGAGAGTTGGACGCCGGCAGAGACTGCTCCGTGGGCCTTCAATACGGCCGACAGTGCGGTCATCTCGATTGGCGACAACGGCGCCAACAACAGCCCCAGCCTCTGCGAGATCGCCGGCTGGGTCTTCAAATCCAACATTGACGCCACTGAGCGCGGCCAGATGAAGGCCGAGATGGATGGTGCGGCATGACGCAATACATTCGCCCCGCCATCGCTGTTCCGGCCGTCGCTGCTGCTGTCGCACAGTCGCAGGGAACCGAGGACAAGGATCAGCGCAGCCTTCACCGGCGGCTCTCCGCCCTGTTCGGCCCGATGCCGGGAACGACGCAGTACGGCACGATGCGGCTCCTCAACAGCACCGAATACGACCTGGCCGTGCCAGATGCGGTCTATACCGCCGCGACTGCGCTCGGGCTGGATGTCTCGGATTTCCGCTACAATTCGTCGACGGCGCGGGGAAGCTACGGGAATACCTCCGTTATCCCCTATTTGCGCAATGATGGCCTGCGCCGGCAGGTGATCATTTGCGTCGGGGACAGCCGCTGCAACTCTGCAATCGGCAGCGTCTCTCCGAACGCGCAGGACCAGATGTGGGCGCAGGGGATCACAAGGAACGGACTGGCGACGTTCTTCTCGCCGACAACCACGACCGAGAAATTCGCCTATAACTACCGCTGGTCGCACGGAAAATCCCGCCTGATCTGGAATTTTGGTCGGGACAGCGGGCGCCTCGTCAACATCTCCGGCTGGACCTACACGATCGGCTTCAACTGGCTCGACAACATCGAGCAGATGGTTGACATGGTCGTCGGGCCGCGCCAGCAGCTCGTCATCGCGATCCACGACACGAATGATATCCCCTACGGCAGCACGAACGGAAATCCCGGCCTCGCCGCCGTACCGATCGGCACGCCTGGTGCGACCTATACCGGCGCGATCAACTATATTGATAGCTGCCTGAAGCCGTTCATCGCGGCCCTGAAGACGCGCTATGCCGCCGTGGCGGATCTCGTCTTCGTCCACTGCGGCATGTATGCGCGCGGCGCTGGCGTGGGAACCACCGATCCGGTCCTCTGCGCCAAGAACGTCGAAGTGATGAACTATCTCAAGGCGAACAAGGCGGGGGTCGGCATCAAGTTCGGCATCGACACGACGCAGATTGCGGCGTTGTCGCCCACGATACCCGCCAATGTACTCAACCCGACGATCTTTCAGAACGACACCGTCCACCTCATGACCGCAGGCAACCAGGAGATGGACGGCCCGAAGGGCGCGCTGTTCGACCGCTGCCTCGGCTATGCGCCAGATCCGGCCTTCGCGGGGTTAATCTACTGATCTCAACAGAACACGTGTTATTGAACGTATTCATCAAGGAATTAAATGGCCGATATCACGATTACGCCGGCGAATGTCGTCTCCGGCTCCAACGCCTCCATTGCTAGCGGCACTGCTGGCGAAACCATCACCGCCGGTCAGGCCGTATACCTATCCAGCACCAGTAAGAAGTGGATGCTGGCTGACTCCAATAGCGCCACGTCCGAAGCGCGGCAGGCCAAGGGTATTGCGCTCAACGGCGCATCGCTGAACCAGCCGGTTTCAGCGCAGACGAGCGGCGACATCACCATCGGCGGAACGCTTGTCGCGGGATCTGCCTATTACCTCTCGGAGACGCCAGGCGGTATCCAGCCGGCGGCGGACCTGGCCGCCGGTGAGTACGTCTGCCTTTTGGGCCTAGCCAAGTCGACCACGGTGATGTCGATCGGAATCCAGTTCCCGGGCGTGAGCCTCTAACATGGTGGCGGCAAAGCGTGAGGGCGCTGGCGCGCTCAACCAGGTTGTCGCCTTCCAAGTTAGGTCTGAGGCCGACGACGGCTACGGAAACCCGATTACGGGCGAATACGCCACCCAATTTTTTGAGCCGTGCCGGCTGCAGCCCTTGAAGGGTGGCGAGCCGGTTCTGGCCGCCCGACTGACGAAAGTGCAGCCGTATGTGCTGCGTGTTCGCAGTTCGGCGCGCACGCGCCGCGTCGGAGTCGACTGGCGCGCCGTGAACACCAGAACCGGCGCGATCTACAACATTAAGACCATCTCCAATATCGATGAGCGAGGTGCGTACCTCGACATGATGGCGGTGGAAGGCGAGGCAACCTGATGCCGCGCGTCGCATTCACGCAAGATTTCGACTGGGCGCCCCCGGAATTCAACGGGCGGTGGCTTGTCGCTTACAAGGCAGGCTGGGCGGGGCTGGTGACGACGCCTTGCGCAACTGCGGCCATTGCCGCCGGGAAAGCTATTGGCAAGACTTCAGAACAGGGAAGCCGCACTGCGGAAACTGGCGGCGATACCGCCAGCGGTGCGCAGCGCGGCAAAGCAGGCGCTCGCTCAAAGCGCTGACGAACTAACCGAGGCCATCCGAAACGCGGCTCCGCAAGGCAAAACCGGCAAGCTTAAGAAGTCGGTCGCGCAGACATGGGGCGGCGGCAAGGTTCGTTACTCGAGCCTGGCTGGAAATGTTGGCGAGGCCGGCGACCCCGACTTGAGCGTTCGGATTAGCGCAGGCAATTCGGAGGTGAGGTACGCGCACCTCGTGGAATTCGGCACGGCTCCGCACATAAACGGCGGCCTTTTCGCCGGCACCGAGCACCCTGGCACGACAGCACAGCCGTTCTTCTATCCGACCTATCGCAAACTGCGCAGGCGCGCCCGCTCACGCATTAGCCGCGCCGTCACTAAGGCAATCAAGCAACTCTGATGTCAGAAGCAACGCTGCCGCTCCAGGCGGCTGTGGTGGCGGCGCTGAAGGCGTACGCGCCGCTGGCGGCGCTCGTCGGCGCCAAGGTTTTCGACCGGGTTCCGCCGAATACCGTTCCGCCGTATATTTGCATAAGCGGTTGGCAGGAAATCGAAGACGGCACGGATTGCTCTGATGCATCAGAGGTCTTCTTTGACGTCCAGTGTTTCTCTACTGCGGTCGGTAGGCCGCAAGCCGCACAAACAGCCGGCGCGGTTAAGGCTGCGTTGCATCGTCTGGCGCCAGCAACCGCAGGCTGGGACAATACTGAAATCTCCTACCGCGGCACTCAATACTTCATCGAGACGGACAACGTAACCACGCGCGCCGTTGTCAACTTTCAAGCGCTGACTGACAGCGCGACCTAATCACTCGGCTAGGGTAGCTCCCGAAGAGCGGCCATCCAACCGCCTGCCGAGTGTTTCTTTGGATTTGCGAGAGGGATACTTGCATGACGACGACGGCGCCTGCCGCGGCGAACGATAACGTTCGCCAATTTTACGTCTACCAGCATCGCCGAAATGATACTGGGGCGATTTTCTACATCGGAAAGGGCTCTGGGAATAGGGCGTGGGACGAGCACTGGAGCCGATACCAGAATAGAATCTGGAAAGGCTGCGCCAAGCACGGATACACGGTTGAGATTGTTTGCGATGGCCTAGACGAAAAGCACGCACTCGACTTAGAGGTGATGCTTATTCAGGCTCACGGGCGAAAGAACCTCGGAGCCGGCGAACTCGCCAATCTGACCGACGGCGGAGAGGGTGTTTCGGGGCGCGTATTGTCCGAAGAGACAAAGCGCAAAATCAGCGATGGAAATAAGGGCAAAATCATGTCCTTGGAGGCTCGCATAAAGCTAGCTCAATATTGCGGTGATAGGGCGTCAATGTGGGGCAAGAAACACTCACCAGAGACGATAGCAAAATTGTCTGCCGGAAAGATTGGAAACAAGAACCCATTAGGGCACAGGCATTCCGAGGAAACCAAAGAAACACTTAAATTTAAGGCTCGGAATAAGCCAATGAACCCGCACAATACATCAGGATACCGCGGGGTTCAGTTCAAAAAGTCAAACAAAAAATGGGTTGTATTGGGGCCGCGTCCCGACGGCAAGCGTGGCCATCTTGGGTGCTTTGTCAGTGCCGAAGACGCGGCCCGCGCCTATGACTCGGCAGTAATAACCGCGTGGGGGCTCGGTAATAGCCCTTTGAATTTCCCCGCAGAGCATGGTCTCGCGGCTTAAAATCGAGGATTATATTTAGTGGCACAGGCCCAGACCTTCCGCTGGAGCGGATATCGAGTCCTGATTGGAGACGGTGCGTCTCCAGAAGTTTTTTCGAGCCCATGTGGTTTCACCGAAAGAAGTTTTTCGATTAACCGCGAGCTTGCAGAGACTCTGACACCCGACTGCGCGGACGAAGACGCGCCCGCCTGGATGGAGCGCGATGTAACGAGCCAGTCAGCAACTATCAGCGGTCAGGGCGTTCTTGAAACTACCGCTCTTCCTATCTGGATTGGAAAGCTCGAGACAACCGAATCTTTCAATGCCCGCGTCGAACTCTGGCGGTCTGGCTCTAAAGTCGGAACTTGGGAGGGCGCCTTCGCACTTGAAACCTTCGAGACTTCGGGAACCCGTGGCGAGCGCGTGACTGTGAACGTCACTATGCAGAGCGACGGCGCGGTGACCTATACCGCGGCTACCTAATGTCCGGCGAAAACCGTAACGGATCGATCAGCCAGGACTTCGGCGACGGTACCTACACCTTCAGGCTCGCACTAGGCGAGTTGGAAGAGCTGCAGGAAAAGACTGACTGCGGGCCATTTGTCGTCATGCAACGGCTGGCGTCCAATGAATGGCGCACGACGGATGTCCGCGAGACCCTACGTCTCGGCCTGGTCGGCGGCGGAATGCCTGCTGCCGACGCTCTTAAGCTAGTTCGGCGCTATGTCGATGACCGCCCCGACTGGCTTAAAAACGCCCTTATCGCGCGCGTCGTTGTTCAGTCCGCGCTGATTGGCGCCCCGGAGGAGGTGCCGGGAAAAGAGTCCGCGCCGGAGGCCGAGACGGAGGTCTGACCCTTCCGAATGGTCGCCTTGTCTTCGGCGATTTTTACGCCGCTGCGGGCGCGGCGCGCATTCCGATTGGGGATATGCGAGCCATGTCATGGTGGCAGTTCAACGAAACTGTTGACGGCTATGTCAGGTCGAAAACCGGTGATAAGGACGACGGTCTTAGCGCGGTAGACGAGCAGAACATTGACGCACTGTTAGCGATTCCTATCGATTAGGAATTAGCCTCGACAAGGATGCGCTTGCCGCGGGTTGCCGCGGTGAGTGCTCCAAGAATGCCGGCGCCTAGAAGCCAAAACACAAGAATAATCGTTGTGACGGCGGATGTTCCAATAAAGGCGCCCGCCTGACCAGCGATTTCGGGTGTTTCGGATATGTGGTTGAGCATTGCCCACCAATAAAATCCGACTCCTACGAGCATCACAACATTGAAGGCCACAAATAGGCCCTTGAACAATTTTCCGAACACTCCGCGCTTGCGAGTCTCGGTCATGACTGTTTTTGACATTTTAACCGCCCGAGATTGATTTGGCCACAGAGCTTGAGCGCCTTTCGCTGCTGCTGGAAGTCCAGAGTAAGCAGTACGAAAATCAGATGCGCAAACTCAATAGCGTAACTGAAAAGAATTTCAACGCTATTGTCAAGCGCGCCGACAATATGGAGAGCAGTGTTTCTGCTGCTCTTGGTAAACTGGGGCCGGCTGCTGCGGCAGCAGCCGCTTCGGTTGCATCGGTTCTGTCGGTTAACAAGATCCGCGAGTATGCGGACGCTTGGACGGACATGGCGAACAAGATTGCCGCGTCCAGCGATAAGATTACAGACATCGCGGGCGCGCAGAGTCGGGTTACGGATATTGCTCTGTCGTCCCGCTCCGATCTCGGCGCTACGGCCAGTCTGTACGCTGGACTAACGCGCTCCTCGGAAGAGCTAGGTGCTAGCCAAGCACAGGTTTTGCGCGTCGTTGAGACCGTAAATAAGGCTCTTGTTGCCGGTGGCGCGTCGTCGTCAGAGGCGGCGTCGGCAATCTTGCAGCTGAATCAGGCGCTGGGCTCTGGTGTTCTGCAGGGCGATGAACTTCGCTCACTTCGCGAGAATGCGCCCACTATTGCGGCTGCTATCGCGAAAGAGTTTGGCGTCACCATCGGTGAGCTGAAAAAGCTTGGCGAGGATGGAGAACTTGTTGCAGGCCGCGTGTTCAAGGCTCTTTTGGATTCTTCCAAAGACATTGACGCTCGGTTTGCCAAAACAAACGCGACGGTTAGCCAGAGCTTCACCAACCTCCAGACTGCGCTGACTCGCTACATCGGCCAGACCGATAAGGCCACGGGCGCGTCACGGGCGCTGGCGTCTGGAATTCAGTTTGCGGCCGATAACGCTGAGACTACCTCCAAGGCGCTTGTCGTTCTCGGCATAGCGTTGGCGGGGGTGGGCGGAGCCATTCTGGGCTTTAGCGCCATCCCTGCATCTATAGCCGCGGCGGGCGCGGCGGTAGTCCTGTTTAGCGATCAGATTCATCCAATCGCGGGCGAGATTGCGACTATCGCGGATTACGCGGCGGTAGCATTCAACGTTGTCAAGGAAGTCAGCGCCGACGCCGCACAGTTCCTTGCGGAGAAATACGCAGCCGCTGCGGACTTGGTGACTCAGGCTTTTGAAGCCATGGGCGGCGGCGACACACTCGGCAAGATTGTCGAAGTGGTCAAACAGACCGTAAACTCGATTATTGGCGCTTTTAGCTTTTGCGCTGCGCAGATTGTTACGGCGTGGACGGCGATCGGGCCTGGTCTGGCCGAGGTCACCGTGAATGCCATGAACGGCGTCATTGCAACGGTCGAGAACGCGCTTAAGAAGATTATCGGCGCGATCAATTCTGCTTTTAGCGGAATTGGCGTCACGGCGCTGCCCACGCCGGATTTCGGACGCATTGAAAATGCTTACGCTGGCGCCGGCGCTGCAAGCGCAAAGGCGTTCGGCGAGAACTTTAAGCTCCTTTCAAAGGACTATGTCGGTGATGCTTTAGGAGCCGCGTCTGGGGCACTGAACAAGTGGGCTGACGAGGCCAACAAGCGCGCGATGGATCGCGCCCGACGCAACTTCAGGGCCAGCGAGGCAGCCAGTCAAACGGACCTTGGCAAACTCGACCAGAAATTAAAGCCTGGGAAACCCAAGGAAGAGAAGGGTGGGGGAGGCGGTAAGTCCGAAGAGGACAAGGCAGAAGATCGGCTCAACCGATACATCGATAGCCTGGCGCGACAGAACTTGGTCCTGCAGGCCGAGATCGACAATTTCTCGAAATCAAACGCCGAAAAGCGTGCGGCTATCGAATTGGCAAAGGCGGGCGTAGACCTAAATCGGCTCGACGCTGAAACGCGCGCCGATATGATTAAGCGCCTCACAGAGCAGACGCAGAAATCTGAAGAGCTTCGAACTAAGCTAAAGTCCCTTGAGGATCAGAAGAAAGCATACAACGACGCCAGCAAGTTCTTCGGCGACGCCATCACTGACAGTCTTGAAGACCTTATTCTAAATGGGTCTAAGGCCGAAGACGTCCTCAAGAACCTTGTGAAACAGCTCGCGAAGGCAGCCCTTCAGGCCGCGCTGATGGGCTCCGGCCCGCTGGCGGGCATCTTCGGGACAACCGGCACGAACGGCGCCGCAGGTGGCCTATTCGGGTTACTGGGCGGACTGCTCAAAGGCTTCGACTCCGGCGGCTATACAGGTTCCGGCGGCAAGAACACCCCGGCGGGCGTCGTCCACAAGGGCGAGTACGTCTTCACAAAGGCCCAAGTTAAGAAGCTCGGTCTGGGCAACCTAGAGGCTTTGTCGCGCGGTTATGCGACAGGCGGCCCGGTGGGCATGTCGGTGCCGTCGATCCCTTCTGGCCTATCCGGCGGCTCGGCTCCGAAGATCATCGTGAACAACACACAGTCTCAGAGCGTCCAGGCAACTCCGAAGCAGGAGTCCAACGGGGACATCACGGTGCTTATCAGCGCGGTCGAGGCGCGTATGGCGGACAACATGCTGCGGGGCCGCGGCCCGCTTAATGCGGCGATTGGCGCCAAGCAGGCTAACCGCCAACTGCGCGGCTAAGGGATAATATGGCAATTGTTACTTGGCCGACAGAGGTGCCTTATGCGCCGCTGTCGGCGAACCTTGCTCCGGTTCAGACATATAGCGCCCCGGTTAAGAGCGACACGGAGGGCGGGCCGCCGATTATGCGGCCTCGCCCCGGGCCGCGGTCTACAGAAATGCCGTGGCAGTCTGGGTGGCTCAAGCAGGGCCAGTGGGAGGCATTCGAGCAGTTTGCCCGCTACGATCTGAAGCAGGGCACGCTGCCGTTTATTATGCCGGTCTGGCGCCCCAATGGCTGTTATCTCGAGCGCACGTGCCTGATTAAGGATGGCTCGTGGACCTGCGATTTCAGTAAAGCGCCTTTAGTGCGCGTTAGTTTCACGCTTATTGTTTGGAATTGGTAGTTTATGGCCCTCAGCCAAGCGCTCGAGGAGGCGTACGCGGCTGTCGACGTCTCCGGCGATCTTTACGATACGATCGAGATAAATCATCCAACGCTAGAAGCGCCACTTCGCTTTGTTAAGGGAGTCCGTATTCCGGGTGAGTACGAAACTCTTGATTTACCCGTCCCCGGAAATCCAACAGCCACTTTTACGGTCGTCGATTTCAGTTTCCAGCGCCCGGGGTTCGATGAGGGCGGATCGTCAAAGGCCCGCATTCGAGTCGACAACGTCTCGCGCATTCTGCAGCAAGCACTTCGCGATGCAATCTCGTCGGACCAGCCGTTTAGTGTGACGTATCGGTGCTATTCGACGAACGATCTCAACCATCCCGACGAATATAACGGTCTGAAGATGGGATCCGTTACCGTGAATGCTCTGAGTGCCGAGGGCGATCTGTATTACGAACAGGTCGAAATGCAGGCGTTTCCGAAGCGGACTTATGATTTGGACACATATCCTGCATTGTACAATCAGTGACCCCCGCCGCATTCATCACAGCCAACATCGGCAAGCCATACAGCTACACCGGCCTTCACTGTTGGGAACTGGTGCGCCGTGCCCAAGCCGACATATTCGGGCGCACTCTGCCTGCGGTCATTGAGCACCCCCGCAGCAAGGTAGGAATCGCGAAGCTTATGCAGCGGCGTGACAGGCACAAGGGCTGGCATCGCGTAGAGGCGCCAAAGCACGGCGCGGTGGTCTTCATGACGCGCCAAGGGCACGGCCCTGAGCGAGCCGCCATTCACAGCGGTGTTTATCTTGCCGTCGATGTAGGCGGCATTCTTCATACCGACGACCCGCACGGCGTCGTGTTCGAGTCTTTGATGGAGCTACGCGCCCGGAACTGGGTCGTTAGCGGATTCTACATTCCGGATTAAATGGCTGACATTCTGTTTCGTCGCTGTGACGGCCTTGAGGCCGGCGAGCGCATCGTGCTGTCTAAAGGGCGGCGGCTGCTTTCTGCCGTCGTCAAAGCACATGCTGACAAAAGCCGACCGTTCATCGTGTCGCTGTGCAGGCGCAAGCGCGCGGACAGCGCCGCGGATGTCTCTATCTGCCTGCGAAAGACGTGGTCGCGCACCAGTGTTCGCAAACACGACACGGTCGTTATTGTTTATCTACCTATGGGCGGCGGCGGCGCTTCTGGGGGCGGGGGCGGCGGATCCAAGGGTGCGTCAATCGGGCTCGTCGTAGCGGCTATCGCCCTTGTCGCGGTCGGACAGTTCTGGGGCATTGCCGCGCTGAACGGCGCGCTCGGGCTGGCGGCGACATCGTCGGTAGGCGGGGTCATCTGGGCAGCCGGCACGACGGCCTTGCTGGCGGGCGCATCATACCTACTGTCGAAGGCGACGAAGGCCAAGGCTGACGACACTGACAACCGGCCAGTTTATGGCGTTGCGGGCGGCGGCAACCAGCCGCGCAGCGGAGACCGAATTCCGGTCATCTATGGCAAGTGCTGGAACGCGCCGGACCTTAGTCAGCCGGACTACACCACATACGACGGCGACGATCAGGTTCTTTACAAGCGCATGACGCTTGGCTGCGGCAAGTATGCCGTTAAGGCCATCCGCGTTTCCGGCGTCACCATGTGGACTGCTACCGGCGGACTTACGCCGCCGTTCACTGGTGCTGCTGTTGAAGTCATCTCGCCGGGGGGCGTTTCTTCGCTTGTCCCCGGCTCTGTCGTCAGTGTTCAGGCGGTCAGCAACAACCAAATCCCGAAGGCTGCTGATTTTCCGAACTATGCGGGTCCGTTTGATTTTGGAGCCGACGCGCCGCTGCAGACACGCATTCAGCTGGACTATTCGCTGGCGTCTGGCTGCTACGCTATCCCGCAGAGCGGCAAGTTTGAGGGTAAGCAGTACCCGACTGACTGGGGCGTCATTTTCGAGTACGCCCCGTGCGACGAGGACGGCACACCTACCGGTGCATTTACGACGCTTTACGCGGACGGCGGAAACACGCTGTCAACGCGCCCGATGCGGTTCACGCGACTCGTTGACGTGCCATCAGGGCGCTACACGGTCCGCGCACGAAACATCGGGGCAGCGGATACGGTTTCGCATCCGTCTGGCTTCGACGCAGAAGTCACCAATGCAATCGTCTGGGAGGGGCTTCGGTCCCATAACGCTGAAACCATCACGCGCCCGGGCGTGACCGAGCTTGCCATGCGGATTCGCTCCGGCAAGCAGCTTGGCGTCACAACTTATGGTGACGTTGAGGTTCTGACGAGCCGCGTCCTCCCCGTCTGGTATGGTGGCACTACTGGCTGGGTCGAAGAGGAAACCGACAAGGCCGTCTGGGCCGCGGTCGATGTGCTTCGAAACACTGATTATGGCGCCGCTATCGATGACGGCCTTTTGGATCTGGACCGGTTCAAATTCTATTCTGACAACCTGTCAGAATATGACCGGTTTAGCGCGATTATCCGTGGCCCAGTTTCGGTCTATGAAGCCGCAACGACTGTCCTCGGCGTTATGCGGGCATCGCCGCTTCGACTGGGCAGCATCTGGACCCTTGTCCGCGATGAGCCGAAAGCGGTTCGAAAGCACGTCATCAGCCGACGACAAATCCTGACGGATTCCAGCGGCCAGACATTCAACCTCGACATTAACGACGGCTCTGCTGACGTCATTGTCGAGTGGTATGCGGATGGTGATCCGAAGCGCAGGCGCGAAAAGCGTGTCACTTTCGGCACGCAAACGCTGACCCCCAAACGGATGTCGGCAACGGGCGTTACAGATGGCGCGCACGCCATCCACATTGCGACGTGGGCGGCGGCGACAGCTTATTACCGCCGCGAGCGCCGCAGCCTGACCACAGAGCTTGCGGGCCGGTTGTTCCTACCGAACGACTCGGCGGCTATCGACAACTGGTATTTTGACGCAACCTATGCGGCAGGCGTGCAGGATCGCGACGGGCTGGTGCTCGCGGTCGATTCCGAAATGGAGTTGCCAGCATCGCCGTACGCCATCCTCCGAGCCCGCGACGGCAGGGAATGGGGGCCGGTTGCTGTAACGCTGGTTGGAGACCAGTTAACGCTGGACGCCACTGACGTCGCGCAGGCTGAAGCACTTAGTGGGCTATCGCTCGACGAGGTTTTGGGCACCCAGACACAGGCTCTGACGACTGTTGTTGTCGGCACGCTGACAGAGGTTCAGGACGCCTGGCTTATCCGTGCGGTGAGCTTTAGCGGTGATACGCAGGTCGGTGTCGAGGCGGTCTACGACGCTCCGCAAGTGTGGTCCGCCCTTGACGAGCCGATTGTTGTTCCGCCTCCCCCGCCCAGTAGTGGGCTCGAGAACGACGCATCCGTCACTGTTAGCTATGTGCGCGCCAAGGCAGTGCAGCGCAACGGCGCGATGTTCATGGACTGGGCCGTTGGTCGCAGCACGGGCGCGACGCAGTATGCTGTTCGCATCAGCTACGACGACTGGGCAACCAGCGAGGACGTATATCGCGGCCCCAACAGCAGCGGCACGCACCCCCTACGCGAGACCAGCGGAACTATCCGAATTCGCGCGCGCGGCATTTCCGGGACGGGATATCTCGGGCCGGAAGTAGAAAACGCCTTCAGCGTCGCGCCGGCCGTTCTGGACCTGGGCAACGCAACCCCTGGCTCGCTGCAATATCAAGCCTTCTTTGAGGGCTTGGAGCCGGTCGGACTGGTTACTGATCTTCCTGACTTGTTCGGGTATCAGGGGCCTAAGGTTGTTGCGCTCAAGAACGCGACCACAGGCAATAAGCTTGTTCTCTACAATCTGAACGCAGCCGGAACGGCGTGGGAACCGGCGGCGGCTGCAGATTATGTGGCCAACAGCATTACTGCAGCCGCAGTGCAGGCCGGAGCGATCACCGCAACGGCTATGAATGTCGACGAGTTGTCGGCGATTACCGCCAATATGGGCTATGTAACGGCTGGCGCAATGGACATCAACGGCAGATTTTCCGTCGCCGCTGATGGAACAGTCACCATTAAAAATGCAGCAACAGGAGCTAGGCTGGTTATCACCAACACTCTATTACAGGTATACGACGCTAGCAACGTTCTGCGAGTGAGATTGGGTATCTGGTAAATGCCTCAAGGGTTACAGATTTTCGATCAGTTCGGAAATCTGAAGGTTGATATTAGCGAACGGCTCCTGCGGTTTTTGGGTGATCCTATTATTGCAGGAGCCGGGACTTCAGGCTCTATTACGAACGACGGCTTACTAACCGGAACTCCGTTCTGGATGGGCAATGCGTTCAACTCTGGCGGTAGTTCTTATTTCCCTGGCGAAACCCTATATCCGCCATCGGTAATTATATCCGGTAACGTTTTATCTTACTCGATTCCTTCGTTTGTTGGTACGCAGGTGATCCAATATGGTGTTTATTGAGTGCCGGCTGGTCTAACTGTTTTCAATACAGATAATACCGTCCAGGTTGACGAAAACTGGAGGAACTACGGGTTTAGGCAGGTTATTCCGGCAACGATTACTGCTTACTATACATCCCCACCAAACCCGCCTGGCTATGCCGGGATGACGTATTCCATGACTGTTCCCGGGTCTGCTGCACTTCTTATCGGGTGCAAGGCGGAGCAGCTAATTCCAGCCAAGACACATCAATACTATGACGGTACGAATTGGACGTTCAACTGGATTTTTATTGTCCCCGGGGCAACAGCCGTAACTGAGACAGTCCAATTCTATATTTTCGACACTATGGACGCGTCCTATTCCAACGTAGGGCTTGAGGTCTTTAACGCGTCTGGGATTAGAACGTTTCACTCCGATGCTCCAGTTATGAAGCTTGGCGCCGTGAATAATTGTTCTGTTGGATTCACGGGTGCTTCCGGCAAATCCTACGTCCCAGTTATTCTTTCAAATCCTCTCTGCAGTGATTTCATTGGCGGGGTTGGATACAGAAATCTCATGTATTGCCTGAGAACCAGTGGCAACGTGATAACTCCGTCTTACACAATGCTTGGAGGCGCTTTCGCTACTGCCGGCGCTTACACAAATCTCGGGCTTTACGCCGCTATAGACGTAACTGGACTATCTTAAGTTAATGATCAAAGACATTTTCTTCTTTCCGATTTCGACTGACGAAGACCTTAGTTACGTTCTTGAATTTTCCGGCCTCGATCTATCGGGTCGCAACTTTCAGGTTCTGATTAAAGACAGGGCCTCCGGCACCATTAGGGCCACACTTACCAACGGCAGCGGCATTACCATCACCGGCACGAATGTGCTCGAGGTGGCCTATGCCAAGGACGGCATGACCGGTTGGCCGCGGGGGGAGTACACGGCGGACGTGGTCGATATCACCGGGGGCACGCATGCTCGCATTATGGCTGTGCGGTTTGTTCTGGACCTGCCTGGGCGGCTGGTCGGCGGCGTCAAGGACCGTAAGGCTTTTGTTACGTGGGGCAATAACACCGCCGTTGTCACTGCTACCGGTGCCATCGGACCCGTCGGACCAAAAGGCGTTCAGGGCGACAAGGGTTGGTCGCCAGCCTTCGCTGCGATTTCAGACGGCGCTCGTCGCGTTCTGCAAGTTGCAGACTGGGTCGGCGGTGCGGGAACCAAGCCGGTTGTCGGAGCATATGTCGGTGCCACTGGACTGGTGTCCAACATCGTTGACGCCGTCGACATCCGCGGCCCGCAAGGAACGATTGGAAACACCGGCAATACTGGCGCACAAGGCGACAAAGGCTGGTCGCCCGTGCTTGCCGTAGTCACGGATAGCGCTCGGCGTGTCCTTCAGGTTTCGGACTGGGTCGGGGGAGCAGGCACAAAGCCCGCGTCGGGTGACTATGTCGGGCCGACGGGGCTTGTTTCAAGCATCGCCAGCGCAGTCGATATCCGAGGCCCGCAAGGCCCCTCGGGTTCGGTTACCGACGGCGACAAGGGCGATGTCGTCGTGTCGGGGGCCGGCGCGGCGTGGACGATCGATAATGACGCCGTCAGCAATGCCAAGCTCGCCAATATGGCTGATGGTACGTTCAAGGGCCGCGCGACCGCAGGAACGGGCGATCCTGAAGACCTGACTGGATCTCAGGCAACGGCGCTCCTTAGCGCCGTGGTGGGCGACAGCGGATCGGGCGGCACGAAGGGGCTTGTTCCGGCGCCGGCCGCGGGGGATGCCGCCAAGTTTCTATCTGGCGGTGGCTCGTGGAGGGCGATAACCGTCGGTTTGGCATCAGACGTCAACACCTCGCTACGGGCCGATGGTAAGGGGCTGTTCTGGGACGCCGCGTCGAGCACGTACATCCATGCCTGGGCTGCGCCGAAAGACTGCACGATCGACCTGCGCGACCTGATGGATGAGCAATACGGCGCTGGAGCGTGGACGCAGCGGACTGGGGTCAATATTGGCTCAGACATCGTTCCGGCTCTGACGATCGGCCTTGATCGGCTGCGCGCGGCCTATGGGCGCGGTCGCGTACTGATCCCGCCTGGGTCGTGGCTGGCCAAGACCGTCATCGATCCGGCCAAGCTCTCCGGCATGACGATCGAGGGCATCCATTCGCAGGCGGGTAAAATCATCTCGTCGGCGGCCGGTAATCTGCTCTACTGCAACGGGGCGGGGGATTTTACCGGAGGCGCATGGCGCCATCTGACCCTTATGCGCGAGGACGGCTTCTCGACAAACGTCTCCGCAATGAACCTGCAGGGGGATGCGACCGGGCAGCCCGATCAGTTCGAGGTCGAGGACATTTACTGCACGGCGATCGGCTCTGGGTTTTGGGGATCCGGCCTGGTCTGCAACGGGCAGTCCCGCACCAGCCCACAGGGTCTGCGCGTCGTTTCCGGCCGCAATATCCAGATCTTCAAGTGCGGTGCGGCAGGCGGTTACGCGGTCGGTTTCTTCAATGTTGTTCAGGGCGACATCAGCAATCTCGGCATCTATTCAGGCACAGGCTCGCTCGGCAACAACGTATATGTCGGGGGCGGCGGCGCCGCTAACACCAACACGACACAGCTCGATATCCGGGCTCTGACGGTGGGCAATGAACTGAATTTGACGAATGCCGTCGATGTCACGATCCAGGGCAAGTGCGTCAACCTCGTCGCCGCTACATCTTTTGACTTCTACGACCTGTTCCTGAACATGTCCGGCGGGTTTATCGGCGCGCTTGGCGCTAACGGCAGGTCGCAATTTCTTTGAGAGGGGTTAACGATGGCAGTATGGGCTTTACGTTGCGCTTCAGCGGACAGGATCGACCTGTTCGAGGCGCAGATCGTGCGGCGCGCCAGCGGTAAGGTTGAGGTCAGGGGCGGGAACGTCCGCAGCCCTTACACACCAGATGAGGTCTGGATCGTGAAGAAGGGCGCCCTTGACGAGATCAAGGGTTTCGCTCGCGAGATAGAAGCGGAAATGCGCACCTTGCCGCGCGCCGACGACATCAATTTCGCCATCGCTCGCGACGGCGTCAGTCGCGACATGACGATTCGAGCCATGCAGTTCCTGAAGCGCCTCTGTGTCCCCGGCCACCACTTCGTGAGTGGGCGTGAGGGCTAGACCGGTTGGCTCGCACGGATCTGTGCTCGTACCTGTTTCTCAATCTTGTCGGCGTTTTGAACGGAGGCGATGAGGGAGAATTTCAGCTTATGCTGTACGAAAGCGCGGGCATCTGTTCCATTCAAGGCGCTCGTGATGGACAGTCCCTCCAAGACGCGCTCGGCTTCTCGCATCGCCCATTCAATCAGGCGCTCATCATAGGCGCTCATGTCGCTTCCCACCCTGACCTAGGCGCGCCGCCGGGTCAACCAAACGGCGCGCAACGTTGTTATTCAATCTTAACTACACTGTCGAGACGCCCCTTGCGCATATCACTTCGTCGCCGCGGCGACGATTGCGATCCGGGATGCGATGTCGGGCGGAGCAAAGTAAAGGACAACCAGCCACGCCAGGATTGCGACTGCAAGCCAGCTTGTGTGGCGAAATGAACTGAGAAGAAAAACAATAAGTCCGACCCGCCAAGCCGAGTAGTCGAAGAAGGTCTGGCTGGTCGCGACAACCACTGCCGAGAGGGATAGAAGGGCGCTGCGGGCCACTTTCACGGCCCTGGATTTCAGGCGATCGATTAAATCGTCTAATAACGCACCGACGTCCTCGCTGAAGGAGGTCTCGCTCATCCGCCGCCCCGTCTAATCAAGTTTGATTGGCGAAAATCTACATCCCGAATTGGCTAAGTCAACGCCCATTCGTCCACTTTTTTGCCTGGTCCTTCAGCAAATCAGAGCCACCGCGCGCACCAACGGCTCACTTTTTTCTAGGAACACATGACCCGCGTCCATAACTGGCGCGAGGTGCTGCGCTATGCGTGGAGCATAAAGCTCAACGTGGCGGCTGCAGTCCTCGGCGCCATTGAATTCATATTGCCGATGTTTTTCGACAGCCCGCCATTCCACCGCGGGCTTTTTGCTGCGCTGGCGGCCCTTGTGTCGCTTGGTGCGACCATCGCCAGGTTGCTGGCCCAGCCCGAACTTTCAGGAAAATTGGATGAGTAAGAGAGCGAAGGCCGCGCTAGCTGGCGCGGTCGGAGCGGTCGCGCTCGCGACGACGGCGTTGATCCAGCCATGGGAGGGGCTTGTCCTAAAGAGCCACTGGGATCGGTACGCGAAAATCTGGGACATTTGCTACGGCGAGACCAAGGGCGTCACGGCGGGCATGGTCAAAACGAAAGCGGAGTGTGACGCGATGCTTGATAAGCGCGTCATGCAGGATTTCTACATTCCGCTGACTAGATGCATCGCTAGGTTCGAAGACAAGCCCTTAAGTTGGCAGGCCGCCGCAGTGTCGCTGTCCTACAATGTCGGTGTCGGTGAGGTTTGCAATTCCACTGCGGCGCGCCTGGCTCGAGAGGGCCGTTACAAAGAGAGCTGCCAGGCCATGACACGGTTTAACCGAGCCGGTGGTGAGGTTGTCGGAGGCCTCGTCAAGCGCCGCACGAACGGCGACGCGACCCGTATCGGCGAGCAGGAACTGTGTGAGGCTGGGCTTTGATGTTCGGACTGACACTGAGCAAGCCGGCGTTCTATGCGCTAGTCGTCGCCGCCGTCCTAGCGCTTGCAGGACTAGGCTTCTGGCGCGGGATGGCAGCGATCGACAATGCGCGAGAGGCCGCCGTCGCATCTGCAATCGAAACCCGCGATTCCTATTGGCGCGAGCAAATCGCCACAAGCAACGCTGCTGCAGAAAAAGAGCGCGCCACAATCGCAGAGCGAGTCATTGACGCCGAAGCGGCACGGGGCGCCGCAGACGCAGCCGCAGCTGACGCATATGAAAAACTGAGGAACAAGAATGAAGCGTTGCCTGATGGCGATGGTTGCGGCGTTAGCGCTGAGCGCGGCGGGCTGCTCGACGAGATCCGATAAGCCGGTGATTAGGACTGAATTAGTCGTGCCGAAGTTGTCGGATGAGATGCGCAAGGAGTGCAGCGGCCCAGTTTCGATTCCAAAGCGTCGCTTGACAGAGAAGGACGTCGTCAACCTTTGGGGCTCGGATAGACGCGAACTCGTCTCATGCCGGGCGCGGCATAAAGCAGTTGTTGGCGTCATTGGCCTTCCGGTGCCTCGATGAGCGGTCCGGAGCTTATGGCCGTAGTCGGCTTTGCCTTGACAGTGCTTGGCGCCTTGTGGGGCGTTTGGTGGAAGATAGACGGGGCAATTCAACGCGCGAAGCAGGACGCCATGCAGGCGGCCGTACTGGCATCGACAAAGGTTGACGTCCTTGCGGACTCCTTGGCCGCCCACAAACTCCATGTTGCGGAAGTTTACGTGTCAAAGGCTGGGCTGCGAGAGCAGACTGAGCAGATTATGGCGGCTATCAAGGGAATTTCCGACACGCTCGCGCACGTGACCGAACGGCTGGATCGGGTGATCGAGGGGCGGGCGCCACGGCGCACGAGTACTTGACTTTTGACGTCAAACATCGCTATAACGGAGTCGTCTTAACCAAGGGCGACTCCCATGCGCAAGCTTCTGATGTCTACGGCCTTGTGTGCTGTCCTGGCTTCCTGCGCTGCGGGGTCCCCGGCTCTGGTAGCCGCCGACCAGCCGCCCGCCATTGAATATGCTGCCCTTGCCGACGTTCCCGCGGTAAAGCTGGCGGGCGCGACGGTGCTGCTCCGCACAGGCGGAGGGCACGGAAGCGGGGCATATATCGGAGACGGCTATATCGTCACGGCGGCGCATGTGGTTGCTGGCGGCGCGGCCGTAACCGTCAAGTCGGATGACGACAAGGAGCGCGCGGCGCGCGTGCTTTGGATTAACGCTGACTTCGACGTCGCTCTTCTGCGCATCAAAGACGAGATGGGCATTTCCGTTGCAAGCCTTGGCTGCCGCGAGCCCGCAGTCGGCGAGAATGTGTCGCTGGCTGGGAACCCAGCCAGCCTTGAATTCATCACGACATACGGACGAATCGCAGGCAAGGCCCGAAAGGTCGGCGGTCTGGAAAGCGTCATGGTGGTTGACGCCACAGTTGCGCCTGGGATGAGCGGCGGCCCGGTGTTTGACGCCGATGGTCGCGTCGTCGGCCTTGTGTCTGCGCTTATGCAGCTTCCGACCGCGATGGGTGGCGTCAGCTACCTTCCGGTTTCTTTCATCGTGCCGGGCAGCACCGTTTGCATGCTGCTGGCTCGTGTTGATTAGCCCCGTGGCCGTGAGGCTGCGGGGCTGTTTTTGTTTTTGGAGGGTGGGATGGAACTAGCGGCTGTTATGGGAATTTGGGCTGCGGCCGGCGCGCTCGCATTCTGGTTATTTGTACGCGGCTGGCGTCGCGAGTTTGACGTTACTGCGCAAGATGCCGCGATCTTAGGCTTACTGTCATTGATGGGGCCGATTGCAATCTTGGTTGCGCTTTTGACTTTTCTCCTCACCGCACTTGATGACAGCAAGGTCATCTGGAAGCGCGTGCCGTGACCGCTTCCGAAATACCGGCTGACGTTTGGATGGCGGCGCAGCGGGCGATCGATGATTGGCAGAATCCAGCCTCCGTGCCAATTCCCCTGATCGACGCCATCGCCAGCGCCGTCCTCGCAGAGCGTCGGCGCTGTGTTGATTACGTCATGCGGCGCGCAGGGGCAGTCGCCAATCGCCAAGAAATCGCAGCGGCGCTTGAGCGGGGCGATGTCTGCGACGTGTTCGGCAAAATCACTCGAGGAAACGACATTTGACCTTTACCGACGAAGAACTTGTGCGAACTGTCGCTGCTTACGAAGTCAACGAGCGCAATCAGCGCGCGACGGCGCAGCAACTCGATATCGCGCGCAGCACATTGCAGAACCGCCTGCGGCGAGCGGCTGAGCGCGGTCTGATGGGCACTGAGCCTGTACTGCCTGGGTTCGCGATTAAGAGCATCGCCAGCAGGGACGGCGAAGCCTGGATCAAGCAAGTTAAGGAGCACGGTGCGGCGTGGGAGGTTCCCGCGGGCCACCGGGTCAAGGCCGTGTCTGCGCTGGTCGACGCCGAAGGGCGCATTATCCAGCAGTGGCAGAAGACGGGTGAAGAGCGCGACCCGGTTGACCTTGTCGAGACGTTGAAGGCCGCGTTCGTAGGCTACGAGCCCCGGTCGCCGATCTCGCCGCCTCCTGCGCACGTAGACGATGACCTGCTCAACCTTGTGCCGTGCAACGATTGGCATGTGCGCATGTTCTCCTGGCATCGCGAGACGGGCCGGGATTGGGATCTGAAAATCGCCGAGCGCGAAATCGGCGACGGCATTGAGGACGCTATCGCCCGCTCGCCGCGCGCCGGCGTGGCTGTGGTTCTTGGCGGCGGCGACCTGCTTCATGCTGACAACAACCGCAACGAGACGGAGCGTTCGCACAATAAGCTGGACGTAGACGGTCGCCACCAGAAGGGCATGGAAGTTGCCGGGCGCCTCATGGCGCGCACGGTTGACGCCGCCCTGCGCCACAACGGCCGGGTCATTGTCCGCAATCTGAAGGGCAATCACGACCGCGAGACGGCGCCGGTTATCGCTTGGTATCTGTCAGCTTGGTATCGCGACGACCCGCGCGTGACCGTCGACTTGGACCAGTCCAAATTCTTCTACCACCAGCACGGCTCGGTGATGCTTGCCGCGACGCACGGCGACGAAACCAAGCTCAAGGACATGCCGCAGGTCATGGCGGCCCGCCAGCCAGTAATGTGGGGCGCGACGCGATACCGATACGCGCATGGCTTCCACGTCCACCATAAGTCGGGGTTTGTGACTGAAGGCGGCGGCGTGGTGTGCGAGTCTCATCAGGCGCCTATTGTTCAGGACGAGTGGCACTTCGGCGCAGGTTTCACGTCCGGCCGGTCTCTCCAGACGATCACCTACCACAAGGGCATGGGCGAAGTCGGTCGCGTGCGCGTCGTGATGCCAGACGCCGCCAACGACAACCACAAGCAGGAAAGGAAGGCGGCGTGATGTGGTGGCGCAAGCAGAAGTATCCGTATCGCGTCGTCGTTCATCTGGATGGACGACATCCGTACCTTGAAAGTCACGACCTCGACTATCCGTCGCGCGACGTGACGCTGACCGTACCCGCGACAGGCTGGGACGACGCCGCCAAGCAAGCGCTTGCCTGCTCTAGCGGCCTCAATTCTTGGCGCCGCTGGGTCGTTTCCATGGAGCGCGCCCCATGATCTTCTCCATCCGCAACCGCTATCTGCGCGGGCTGGCAGTGTGGGGTTTGGTGGTCCTTGCGGTCCTAGCCTTCCCCTTCATCGTCCTCGCCGGCGGCATCGTCGATGCCTGGAACAACGTCGCCTTTGAATGGCGGCGCTGCCATCCCGAACGCCGAGCCGCGTGGCGCCTTATGACTTTCAGGAGCGTGGAATGACCGACTGGATTGAATGGAACGGCGGCGAGTGCCCGGTGGAGGACAACTACAGGCGGGTGTCGGTGCGGTTTCGTGACGACCATGATGACCCGGCTGAAACTTGGACAGCTGCGGCGGGTACGTGGGACTGGGAGCACCACTACGGCGGCGGAGACATCGTCGCCTACCGCCTAGTTGATGCGCCGGGCGCATCAACGGGCAGCGCCCTCTCTCAGCAGGTCGGCGGCAATCACTACAAGGGCGCCGCGATTCAGCCCGTCGAATTCTGCGTCAAGAACAAGATGGAGTCGCTGGAATCCAACATCGTCAAGCGCGCCTTCCGGCACGACAAGCCGACGGGCAAAGGCAGGGAGGACGTGGAGAAGATCATCCACGAGGCGCAGTTGCTGCTGGAGCTGAAGTACGGGGTGGCGGCGTGATGCGGGCGGTGATTTGGCTGACGCTTATCTGGGTCGGTGTCGCGGTCTGCCAAAAGCTCGACACCCTCATTGCTGTTGTGGGGGCGAAGTGATGGCGGGTTGGATTGAGATCATCAACCACCCGTCGCTGGTTACTGCGACTAGCGCAGTAACGCCGGACCGCTACCCGCCGCCCGCCGAAGCCGAGCTAGTCACGCTATGGAAGCGCGGCGGCCGGGTCGTGATGTCCATCACCGCAGACGGCAAAACCCAAGACTTCTACATGCCGCCACAACGGCTGGTCTACCTGCTTCGCGAGGTGGCTGAGCAGCTGGCGGAAAACACTCTCATTCAATAGGAGGCGCCCATGCCTGCCCACATTGCCCGCTGGTGGCTGTGGACCTGCCTTACCGCCGTCGGCGCTTCTGTGGCGCTTATGTTGGGCTACGGCGCGGTGCTGTGGCGGCAAGACGCGACTGGGTTGGCTCTGGCCGTTGTCGCCCTCTACGCAGCCTGTACGGCGTGGCTGGGCTGGAAGGTTCGCGCCGGCGATAGCGATTACGAGTTCACTTGGTACATGGCTGACACCATGGAGCGCATTGGACTCCTCGGGACATTTATCGGCCTCGCCGTGGCGTTCAATTCCTTGAGCGGCCTGGATCCGTCATCGCCTGCATTCAAAACCGCCATCCTTCACGGCGTTCTCACCAAGCTTCACTGCTCCCTCGTCGGGTTGGCGTGCGCAATCGCGCTCAAGACGCAGATCAAGATTTTGGAGGTGGGTGATGAGGCGAGCGCGTGAGGGTCTGTCGCCGGCCTTTCTCGATATGGCGATGACGGTCGTTTGTGTCCTGCTGGCCATGATGCTGATTTCCGTCTTCGGCGACCCCAAACCAGCGGCCGGCGTCCTGACGCCGAAGGCCGAGTTCTTGGTGGAGATGACGTGGGACGACGGGAGCGCCAGCGACGTCGACCTGTACGCCAAGGGGCCGGACGGAAAGATCGTGTTCTTCGGCAGTCGCAAGACGGAAGTCATGTTCCTCGACACCGACAATACGGGCACGGGCAACGGGGCGATAAACGACCGACGCGAGGTCGTGACGGTGCGGGCGGTAGCGCCCGGCACCTACACGTTCAACGTGCACGCCTATCGGCTCGCGTCCCCGGTAACCGTCCGCATGCGCGTGCTGAAGCTGAACCCCTATTCCGTCATCAAAGAGTCCGCCGTCACCTTCGACACGCAGGGCCAGGAGCGGACGCTGGCGGCGATGAATGTGCGGGCCGATGGTAGTGCGGAAGTGTTTGAACAGCAAACTAGGATGGTGGGGAAGTGACAATTCACTACCACGGCACACCGCTTACGCCGCGCATCGACCTTATGAAGATGGCCGGCAAGCACTTCTGCGTGTCGTTCGCCAATCCGGGCGATGCTGAGTGGTGCTTGCAGCATGGCCAGTCTGTTATGTGGGACAATGGCGCCTTTACGTTCTTTCGCGGTGGCAAGGAGCCGGATTGGGCGCGCTTCTTCTCGTGGCTTGAAAGCCGGCTCGGACACCCCCACTGGGCGGTCGTTCCGGACGTTATCGACGGCACGGCTGAGCAGCAGCGCGATCTGGTCAAGCAGTGGCCGTTCCCCAAGCACCTCGGCGCGCCTGTTTGGCATATGGGGCTTGAGTTCGACTACCTGCTTGAACTTGCCGATGCTTGGCCGCGCATCTGCTTCGGCTCGTCCGGAGCCTATTGGCAGGTTGGCTCGCCGGCGTGGGAACGGCGCGCTGACGAGGCGTTCAATCATCTCGAGCGGCGTGGCTTGCGTCCTTGGGTTCACATGCTGCGCGGACTGGCGATGTGCGGCGATCGATGGCCGTTTGCCAGTGCCGACAGCGTAAACGTCGCGCGAAACTTCAAAGACACCTCATCCTGTCCAGAGCGCATGGCGCGCCGAATAGATGCCGTGCAGTGCCCAGTGAAATGGAGCCTGCGCGCCTCAAATGACAACGAGGGAGACCTGTTCAATGCAATCGCTGGGTAAGAAAGTCTACCTTTGCGGCCCCATCAATGGCTGCACAGACGAAGAAGCAAAAGACTGGCGGGACTATTGCGCCAAAAAGCTGGACGGAATTTGCTTCGACCCTATGGTGCGCGACTATCGTGGGCGCGAACTTGAGCCTGGCATTGCATCTGAAATCGTTGAGAACGACAAATCAGACATCCTGCAGTGCGATTCGTTGCTCGTCTACTATGAAAAGCCGTCAGTCGGCACGTCGATGGAGGTGCTGTTTGCATATGACAATGGCATCCCCGCCATTGTGGTCGACAAAAGCGGTAAGCCGCTGAGCCCGTGGCTCGTGTATCATAGTTCGGCAGTGTTCTCTTCGTTGGATGCTGCGGTCTCGTTTCTGAACGAGAGGACCGCGTGATGTTGCGTCGGATGCTTCCGTTCCTGCTGTTCGCCGCCACGATACCCGCTGCCAACTGGCTCATTGGCAACGTCGGTTCGGTGTGTGTGCCTAGCGGGCCATGCCTGATCCCTGTTGGCTTCGGCCTCATGGCGCCAAGCGGCGTGTTGCTCGTCGGGCTTGCTCTTGTTCTTCGGGACTGGATCAACGAGAGGCACGGCGCGACGGGGGTGTTCGCGGCCTTGGGCGTCGGCGCTGTCCTTTCGGCGCTGTTTGCGCCACCCACTCTTTTGCTGGCGTCCGTCGCCGCGTTCGTGTTGGCCGAGTTGGCGGACTATGGCGTGTATCAGCCTCTCCGCAAGCGGGGCCTAGCCCTCGCGGTGATGGCTAGCGGCGTCGTCGGGGCCTTAGTTGATAGCGCCGTCTTTCTTCTGATCGCGTTTGGCTCGCTAGATTACATGGGTGGGCAGTTCGTCGGGAAAATGTGGGCAAGCGCAATTGCGGCCGTCGCTCTGCACACCTGGCTTGTGGCACGCCGCAATCAGGAGCCCCGCCCATGCTAGCCCTAACCGTAGCCGCCACGCTGGCCGTTCTGGCGCCGCTGGCGTGGTTGTTGGTGGAGACGTCGCGGCGTAGGTGGCTCTTTGTTGCCGTGCCGGTGCTGGTCGCCTTGCCGCTTGCCTTCTACGCCTACGGCTCGAGCCTGTTGGGTTATGCTGTGCAGACAGCACCGGCGGGTGAGTTCGATGTGGTCCACGCCAGCGTCGATCAAGACAACGTGCTCTTGTTGGTGCGGACACCAACCGGGACACGGCTGCACACTATTCCAGCCACAGAGAAAGCCCGTAAAGCCGCCGGCGAGGCGCAGGCCAATCTGGAGAAGGGCTTGCCGGTTCGCGGTAGGGGCGGATCCGACAACAACGACGGCGAGCTTGTCTTCTATGTGCTGCCGCCGACCGCGGCTCCGAAGGGGTGAGGGTGATGGGCAATATCGTCTGCACATATGACGACTGTGGGTTTCTTAGCATGGAGGCCGGGTCAGAGTGGGTGCACATCTACAAAGAGGGAGAGTGCCGCGTCAGATTTGGCGACCGACCGCTGGATATTCCGCCGCCTGTGATGATGCGTGAAATCAAGCCGTATCGAGCCGTTCTAGAGGAAGTGCAGCGGAAATTGGAGCTAGAGCGGGAATGACCGACATCATCGACAAGATGAACCGAGCTGGCGAGATTGCTGGCGAGGCGGATGGAAATTGGAATCGCCGCTATGTCGCCGCGCTCAACTCTCTGGGGCTCTATCTATCGTGGTGGCCCGAAGGCGAGCAGCCAGACGGGTTGATGATGGCGCCCATCCCGCATTCCGAAGGCTGGCAGTACCAGTACCCTTCGTATGTGACGACGGAGTAGGGGTGATGAGCGTCTATAAGATGGGCTTCTACGAACTGCGCACAGTGTCGCGTGACGGAGCACCATACTATCTCGTTGTTGCCCACACGATCGGCAATCGCGAGGTGTTAGTTCCGTCCCCGCTGGCGGGGTATCGGATGCGCGCCATGGAGTTGCACCCTGACGAGGTTGTGCTTCACGAAGGCTGCGACCTTGCAGCGGCTCAGGCGTTTTATGACGACTGCTGGTCGAAGGTCGACAACAAGCGACCGGAGACCAGCCTATGACCATCACCATCTACAACGAGGCCGGCGAGGTCGTCACGGATCCGCAGGAGCAGGCGCGCCGGCTGCAGGCGGAGTTCGGGCCAGGCGAGGTGCGAATATTCGACAACACCGGCACGCTGCTGGCCGAACGCAAGAGCGGGCCGGTTCTGCCGCCGCCAACGTTCATGCAGTGGCTTGCCGCCAAGTTTATGCGCGTATGCGCATAAACTGGCGATATACGGACTCGCGCATAACCCCGCCTAGTGCGGGGTTTTTTATTGCGACATTTTTTCGTATGACATGTTGACGTACGACAATATGTCGTCTATGTTCATTTCAAGAACGGAGGACGACATGGGCACGACGCATCGCACCACCATTGACGGCAAGGACTACAAGGTGATCCTCACCAGCATGCCGGACGCCGAGGGCAAAGAACGCGCGATCGTGTGGGTGCGCAGCATCCGCAAGCTCGAAGATGGAAGCGAGGTTGACGCCTTCCTTTCCACTCGCCAATGGAAGGCTGAGAATCGCGCTAAGAGCAGGTTCGCCAAGGAGATCAACGAGCACCTGGCAAAGTTCAAATGAAGGCGCCTTCGGGCGCCTTTTTCTTTGCTACGACATATTGACGTGTACGACGGATTGTCGTATAAACGATTCATCAGCAAGGGAGACGGACATGACCAACGCAGCCGAATTCATCCGCAACACAAAAACCGGCACGGTTGGTCGCGTCATCAGCCGCTACATCAACACCAAGACCAAAAATCTGATGGTTCAGGTTCGTCCGGTGTCGCAGTTGAAGGACGCCTACTGGCTGGTCGGCAACACGGAGGAGGTGTGATGGCGGAGGCCAAGCTTTACCGCTTCCCTGTTGAGCGGATGGCCGACAACCGGATTCAGGGCCTGCTCCGCGAGATTGCAGAGGCGATACAGGAAGAGGGCGACGCTGAGCGTCTGCGCGCCTTCGGGCAGTCGCTTGGCCTGCTGGCTGGGCGCGCTCGCTCGCAAGCTTTCGAACTCTCCGACGATCCGAAAAAGAAGTGGTAGGGCGCCCAAGTTTTCCGCTTGCTTGATACGACAAATTGTCGTATCAAGGGCTTATTGAAGGAGACGGACATGAGCCGCACGACGCGCGATTACATCATTGAATATGAGTTCACGTCGACCAAGGCGCAGGGCGACAACTACACCCGCCGCCTCGTCGTCAAGACGAGCGATGTGCGCGCCGCTCTTGCGGCAGCGCGCATCGAAGGGTTCTCAGCCTTCGGCGCGGCCTTCAACGACAATTGCATTGATTGGCGGGTGGTGCGCTCATGACCCCAGAAGCCTACCGGGCCGCCTTGCAGCGGCTCGGCTACAATCAGACGACGATTGCGCCGCTGCTGGGCGTCACACAGCGAACAAGCCAGCGCTATGCCGCCGACGGGGCGCCGGAGTACATGGCCCGCCTGCTGGCTTACATAGAACGTTACGGCGTGGATCTAGCGAAGGAGATGGGGAAGTGACGAACATCAACAGCGAAGGCATGGTCGACGTCAGTGTGGAATTGGCTACACCCGACGGCGACCTTCTCATTGAATGGATCGCCTGCCTGCAGTCTGCTCTAGACGCTGTTCCTCCGGAGGCGCGCGCGACTGCAAAGCTCGATATCATGGCATACGACTGGGAGGGCGTGTACGCTTCCTACCGCCGCGAACCGACACAAGACGAGCTTGACGCCGTGGCTGCTAAGTTCCGAGACGCCAAGTCGCTGGCTGATGCGTCGACACCGGCAGAAATCGATGAGTGGGTTAGGGCGCTGCGCCTGAAAACAGGATCGGCTAGAGCGGAAGCCTACGACGCAGTTCGCGCCGGTGCGGCGCCTATAGGCCTGCATCCCGCGCACCCTACGAACAAGAGGCCAGCCCGCGCGCCCTGGCGGGCTGCCGTGAGGATGGATATCGATGCGCAGGACGAGGCGGACCCCGCAGGCAGGATATCGGCAGCTATCGGAAATCAGAGTTGCTAGGCCCGACCAGTCGGGCCGCCGACTCACCTTGACCGCAAGCAGGACGACCCTGGCCACGGGTTAGGTGGTTGGTTGAGCCCTAAAGAATCCGGCGCCGCGGCTGAACGCAAACGGAACGTGAACAGTAAACTTTCCAGTTTTTTACGAAAACCAATAGGCCGCCAGCCCGTAAAATTCGGACCTGGCGCCAAATTTCGTTTAACGAACCCTTATGCAATTATTGGCTAAGTAACTGATATTGCTAGAGTCCGGTTTACTGGTTTACCGGAACAGCCGGGAAAGCGCCATGTTTGAATCCTGTAGACCTGATCGTTTGCAGGGGCGGGATTTCGGCCGAACGGGACAGGATGAACGACCGGTTTTCACGAGGCGAGCGGCGCGAGCCCTCCTTTGGCGATGAGCGTGGCGAGAGCCGCGATGATGGTGACATGCGTCTTTCTCCCGACGACCGTCCGGTCCGCTTTCAGAAGGCTCCGGCCCGTACCGAGCCTGAGCGGCAGCTGCGCAATCCCCCGCGCCGCGACAAGCGCGCGGGCGGCGGCGGTGGTGGCGGCAAGAAGCGTGGACGGCGTCGGCGGCGCTCGCTCTTCGGCGGCCTGTTCTACTGGACGATGGTGCTCGGCCTCTGGTGCGTGATCGGCGTTGGCGGGGTCGTGGCCTATTACGCCTCGCAACTGCCGCCGATCGACCAGCTCACCGTGCCGCGCCGGCCGCCGAACATCGCGATCCTCGCGGCCGACGGCTCGCTGCTCGCCAATCGCGGCGAGACAGGCGGTCGGACGATCACGCTGGGCGAGGTGCCCCCCTATCTGCCCAAGGCTTTCGTCGCCATCGAGGACAAGCGCTTCTACGACCATTTCGGCGTCGATCCGGTCGGCATCACCCGTGCCGTGGTCAACAATCTGCGCGGTCGCAGCGGCGTGCAGGGTGGCTCGACCCTGACCCAGCAGCTCGCCAAGAACCTCTTTCTGACGCAGGAGCGCACCGCCGCCCGCAAGATCCAGGAGGCGATCCTGGCGCTGTGGCTGGAGCGCACCTACACCAAGGACCAGATCCTCGAACTCTATCTCAATCGCGTCTATTTCGGCTCGGGCGCCTATGGCGTCGAGGCGGCGGCGCAGCGCTACTTCAACAAATCGGCGCGCTCGGTGACGATCGCCGAGGCGGCGATGTTGGCGGGCCTCGTCCAGGCGCCGTCGCGGCTGGCGCCGAACCGCAACCCGGATCTGGCCGAGAAGCGGGCAAAGCTCGTGATCGCCGCGATGGCCGACCAGGGCTTCATCTCGCAGGACGCGGCCAAGACCGCGATGACGGCGCCTGCCGAGGTGCCGGAGCGTACCGGTGCCGGCTCGGTCAATTACGCGGCCGACTACGTCATGGACGTGCTCGACGACTTCATCGGTGCGGTCGACGGCGACGTCACCGTGCTGACGACGATCGACACCAAATTGCAGAGCTCGGCCGAGACCATCCTCGTCGACGCGCTGGCGGCGCAGGGCGCCAAGCTGCACGCCTCCCAAGGGGCGGTCGTCTCGCTGGCGCCGGACGGTGCCATCCGCGCGCTCATCGGCGGTCGCGACTACACCAAGAGTCAGTTCAATCGCGCCACAGCCGCGCGCCGCCAGCCGGGCTCCTCCTTCAAGCCCTTCGTCTATCTGACGGCGATGGAGAAGGGACTGACCCCTGACACGATCCGCGACGACGCGCCGATCTCGATCAAGGGCTGGGAGCCGGAGAACTACTCGCGCTCCTATCGCGGCCCGGTGACGCTGCGCACCGCGATGCAGCATTCGCTCAACACCGTCGCGGCCCGGCTGATCCAGGAGGTCACGCCGCGTGAGGTCGTCCGCACCGCGCAGCGCCTCGGCATCAGCTCGGCGCTTCAGCCCAATCCGTCGCTGGCGCTCGGCACCTCCGAGGTGACGCCGCTCGAGATGACGGCGGCCTACGCCACCTTCGCCAATGGCGGCCAGTCGGTGCTGCCCTATGTCATCCGCGAGGTGAAGGCCACCAACGGCAAGGTCGTCTATGCCCGCAAGGCCAACAGCTTCGGCCCGGTCATCCAGAAGCAGCCGCTGGCGATGATGGATACGATGTTCTACGGCGTCATGAACGGTGGCACCGGCAGCAAGTTCAACATCCCCGGCTGGGAGGTCGGCGGCAAGTCGGGCACGACGCAGGATTACCGCGACGCCTGGTTCGTCGGCTTCACCGCCCGGCTCGTCACTTCGGTCTGGGTCGGCAATGACGACAATTCGCAGATGCGCCGCGTCACCGGCAGCGGCCTGCCCGGCGAGATCTGGGGCAAGTACATGAAGCTCGCCCATGCCGGGGCGCAGCCGATCCCGCTGCCCGGCGGCTTCTGGCAGGGCGCGCCGACGCCGATCGAGGCGCCAGTCGCGCAGGCCGCGCCGCAGCAGCAGGGCGGCCCGATGCCGCTCGGCGGCGATCGCGCCTGGGTGCCGCCACAGCCACAGGAGAAGAACTTCTTCGAGCGTCTGTTCGGCGGCTGATCGTCAGCTCTTGGCCGCGCGGATGCGGCCGGTCAGGTTGAACAGCAGGAAGGCCGCGATGCCGAGCGTCGACATTACCAGCGGCAGGGGCAGCGCGGCGCTCTTCAGCAGCTGGCCGACGACGAGCCCGACGCAGGCCGAAAGCAGCATCTGGCAAAGCCCGCTGAAGGAGGAGGCCGCCCCGGCGCGCTCGGGGAAGGGCATCATGACGGAAGCTTGGGCCTGCGGCATGACGAGGCCGACGCCGCAGGCATAGACCGCCCAGGACAAGACGACTCCGAAAGCTCCGCCGGCGCCGGTGGCGACGCTGCCGAGCATCAGCAGCCCGCCCAAGGCGAGCAGCAGCACGCCGAGCGCGATGACGCCGTCCATGCCGCGCCGGCCGACAAGGCGCTGGGCCAGGATCGTGCCCCCGATATAGCCGAAGACGCCGAAGGCGAAGGAGAAGCCGTACTGCACCGGCGTCAGCCCGTAGACGGCCGTCAGCACGAAGGACGAGCCCGAGATGAAGGCGAAGAGCCCGGCATAGGCCAGCGCCGTCAGGCCTACATAGACCCGGAAGGCGCGGTTCTGCAGCAGCGTACCGTAGCCACGGAAGATTGCCGGCAACGACAGCGGCTGCGGCGAGCGTTGCCGCAGCGTCTCGGGCATCGCGGTGGCAATGAGCGCGGCGAGGCCGAGCGCGAAGGCGAGCGAGGCGATGAAGGTCGAGCGCCAGCCGAAGGCGACCTGCAGCACGCCGCCCATGACGGGGGCTATGGCCGGAACGAGCCCCATGATCGTGCCCATCCGGGCCAGTTCGCGCCCGGCGCGCGCGCCTTCATAGAGGTCGCGGACCATGGCGCGCCCGAGTACGATCGGCCCCGAGGCGCCAAGCGCCTGCAGCGCGCGGGCCGCGGTCAAGGCCTCGATCGAGGGCGCAAAGGCGCAGGCGAGTGTCGCCAGCGCGAACAGGCCCAGCCCCGCGAGCAGGATCGGCCGGCGGCCGAGCCGGTCCGACAGCGGCCCCCAGACGATCTGCCCGGCGGCAAAGCCGAAGAGGAAGGAAGAGAGCGTCGCCTGCGCGCCGGCGACATCCGTTCTCATGACCTGGACGATTTCGGGCAGCGAAGGCAGGTAGAAATCGGTCGAGAGCGGGCCCAGCGCCGTCAGCATGGCGAGGACGGCCGTCATCGCCAGCGTATCGGGACGAAGCTTCATCGGGGGCCTCCGGCAGGCGGCCGGATGGCGGGCCGCGCGTCCCTGCTACGACGTCAGCCGGTCATCCGGCAATGGCAGCGGCCGACGGAGCATCCTGCGTCTCCCCGGAATAATCCGTCGCCTTCATCGACGGGCGCGCGGAGAAGGCTTCGTACCAGAGCGCGAGCTTGGGCCGGCCGGCACGGAAATCCGGCAGCACCCGGAATTCCAACCAGGCAAGCGCCGTCGCCAGCGCGATGTGGCCGAGATGGATAGGGCCGTCGAGCCCGTTCTGCCGCTCGATGACGTCGTAGGATTCGGCCAGCTTGGCGGCCTGCCCCTCGGCCAGCGGCGGATGGCGCAGATGAGCGGGGCGGCGCTCGGTCTCCCAGCGCAACGCGATGCCGGCGTCGCAGAGACCTTGCGCGATGGCATGTAGGCGCAGCGCGTCCCAGCGCGCCGGGCCGTCGGTCGGGATCAGGCGTGGCCCCGCGTGGAGGCCGTCGAGATAGTCGCAGATCACCAGGGAATCGAAGATCGTCCCAGCCTCCGGCGTGATCAGCACCGGCACCTTGCCGAGCGGGTTGACGGCGAAGACGGCATCGTTGCGGTTGGTCGGGCTGGTTTCGTGATGCAGCACCGCGAGTCGCTCTGCGAGCCCGGCTTCGTGGGCAAAGACCACGACCTTGCGGGCATAGGGCGAATGGCTCTGGGAGTAGAGCGGCAGCGGCGCCACGCCCTTCTCCAGAGGCCGATTCACCGTGCCACCTCTTCAGGTGACAATCCGACCAGCTCGGCATAGCGCGCCGGATCGGTCGCGCCTTCGGTGTTGACGAGGAAGACCTTGGACGCGCGGTCGAGCTTCAAAGCCGCGCGCGTCTGCGGATGGTGCAGGGCCGCCAGCAGTCCTGCGAGGCCGGCTGAGCCGCTCTCGCCGGCGACGATCGCGGGATCGTTCGAAGCCGGTCGTGCCAAGCGGTTCATCGCCTCGACCGCGTCGGAATCGGCAGCCGTGAGGAAAGCGTCGGCAGCGCGGTAGAGCACGCGCAGTGCCAAGGGCGAGGGATCGTAGCACTCGAGCATCGCCATCACGGTCGGCGCGCCATGCGCGATCTTGACCGGATGACCCTGCCGCGCGGCTTCGAAGATGCAGGCTGCAAGCTCGGGCTCGACCACGGTGAAGAAGGGGCGGTCGGCGCCGAACTGCGTCAACATCTGCGCGGCCAGCGCCGCGGCGATGCCGCCGACGCCCGCCTGGACGAAGACATGGCTCGGCCGCGCGGGAAGCTGATCGAAGGCCTCCTGGGCGATCGCGGTATAGCCCTGCATCACCAGGCCTGGAATGCGTTCGTAGCCGTCCCAGGAGGTGTCGGAGACGACGGTCCAACCCTGTTCCGCCGCGACGCGCGCCGCCTCGACGATCGAATCGTCATAGGTGCCGGCGACGCGCACCATCTCGGCGCCGAAGCGGGCGATGGCTGCGACGCGCTCGTCGCTGACACCGCCATGGACGAAGACCACGGAGCGGGCGCCGACGAGCTCAGCGCCCTGCGCGACGGATCGGCCATGGTTGCCGTCGGTTGCGCAGGCGAAGGTCATGCCAGCCGCAACGGCCCGCACAGCCGGGTCGTTGATGTCGGAATCGTCGAGCGTCCGGCCGAGCTTGGCGGCAGCAGCCTCCAGCACCAGCCGGATTACGGCATAGGCACCGCCGAGCGCCTTGAAGCTGCCGAGGCCGAGGCGTTGGCCCTCATCCTTGATATAGAGCCCGCCGATCCCGAGCGCCGCCGCCAGCCCCGGCAGCGAATGGAGAGGGGTCCGCGCATGGCCCGGGCGCTGGGCGAGATGGCGTGTGATCGCTGCCGCACCTTCCGGGCCGAGCGTCGCGAGATCCACCGGGTCGAGATCGCGCCCGTAGTCATGGTGCGTGTTGAGCAGCAGCATCGTCGCCTCGCCATTCTGTCGTTTGATGAATGGATATTGCAAAACCGATGAAAGTTGCGCTGAAACTGCGCTGGCACTGTGCAAGTTTGTTTCGCGGAGGGCGGCGTGGCCGAGCCGGATGTCCAACTCGACGCTTTCGATCGGGCGATCCTCGCCATCCTCCAGCAGGACAACACGACCCCGCAGCGGGTGATCGGCGAGCAGGTGAACTTGTCGGCCCCGGCGGTGCAGCGCCGCATCCGTCGCATGGAGGCGCAGGGCGTCATCCGGGCCAATGTCGCTGTGGTCGACCCGGCGGCTCTCGGCCATCCGATCACGCTCTTCGTCGAGGTCGAGCTGGTCAGCGAGACGGCACCCGACATCGATGCCGCCAAGAGCGCCTTCCTGGCGGCGCCGGAGGTGCAGCAGTGCTACTACGTCACCGGCGAGGTCGACTTCATGCTGGTCGTTCTGGTGCCGAGCATGACGGCCTATGAGGCGCTGACCCGCCGGCTCTTCTTCGCCAATCCCAACATCCGCAAGTTTCGCAGCTTCGTCGCCATGGACCGGGTCAAGACCGGGCTCGCGGTCCCGATCTGAAGCCTACCGTGTCAGCGCGGCCCGCAGATCCTTGACCTGCCCGGCGGTCACGGGCGGGGCGGCGTTGCCCCAGCTGTTGCGGACATAGGTCAGCACGTTGGCGACGTCGGCATCGCTGAGGTTCCAGCCGAAGGAGGGCATCGCCGGCGTCGTCGGCTTGGCGCTCGTCGCGGCCGCCTGGCTGCCTTGCAGTACGACACGGATCAGCGAGGTCGGATCACCATTGTTGACCACCGGCGCCTTGGCCAGGGTCGGGAACAGCGAAGCCTGCCCCTGACCGGTCGAGACATGGCAGGCCGAGCAGCGGTCGAGATAGATCGCCTTGCCGGCGGTCATCGCCGCTTCGGTTGCCGGGATCGGCGGCGGAGCCGCAGTGCTGTCGCCCTTCACGTCCTTGAGATAGGTCGCGACAGCCTTGAGATCGGCGTCGTTCCACAGGCTGGTGGAGTGGCTGACGGCCTCCGCCATCGGCCCCGACGCGATGTCGAAGCGGTTCGCGCCGGTCTTGAGGTAGGCAACGATATCCTCGGCCGACCAACTGCCGATGCCCTTATGCGCGTCGCTGGTGATGTTGGGCGCGTACCAGCTCTGCAGATTGCCGCCGCGCAGGAATTCGTCGCCCTTGTCGGCGCCGGTCATGTTCTTCGGCGTGTGGCAGGTGCCGCAATGGCCGGCTCCCGTGACGAGATAGGCGCCGCGATTCCATTCCGCCGTCTTGTTCGGGTCGGGCTGGAATTCCTTCGGCGAGAAGTTGAGGAGGTTCCAGCCGATCATCGCGGTGCGGATGCTGAACGGAAAGGGGAGCTGGTTCGAGACGACGCGGTTCGAGACCGGCTCGACCTTCTGGAAATAGGCCCAGAGATCGGCGATGTCGGAATCCTTCATCGCGGCATAGGCCGGGTAAGGCATCGCCGGATAGAGCCGCTTGCCGTCCTTGCCGATGCCGGTCTTCAGCGCGCTGCGGAAATCCGCATAGGTCCATGAGCCGATGCCGGTTTCGGCGTCAGGCGTGATATTGGACGGCACCAGGGCGCCGAAGGGCGTCTGCAGCGGCGCGCCGCCGGCAAAGGGCTTGCCGCCGGGCTTGGTGTGGCAGGCCGCGCAATCGGCCAGGATGGCCTGGTAGCGGCCGGCATTGATGCGGTCGAACAGGTCGGAGGCAAGACCTTGCGTCCCGACGATGGCTGCGGCCGCAAGGCCGGCGAGGAGCGCTGCCTTCTTCATGCTTCCACCAGCTTGCCGGGGTTCTTGAGGTAGTGGTTGCGGATCGCGTCGGCCGCCCAGTAGGCGAGCGCGCCGACCGGGCCGGTCGGGTTCTTGCCGGCGTTCTGCGGGAAAGCGGAAGCGCCGATGACGAAGACGTTCGGCACGTCCCAGCTCTGCAGGTGCCGGTTGACGGCGCTGGTCCTGGGGTCGGTGCCCATGATCGCGCCGCCGGTGTTGTGCGTGCTCTGGTAGGGTACGGAGTTCCAGCCCTTCTGCAGCTTGGCGACGACGGACTGCTTGCCGCCGAGCGCGTCGGCGATCTCCTTCATGCGGTCGCTGACGAAGTTCGACATGCGGATGTCGTTGTCTGGGAAGTCGAAGGTGATGCGCAGCAGCGGCCGGCCGAAGCGGTCCTTGTAGGTCGGATCGAGGTCGACATAGTTGCCGCGCGTCGCATAGGAGGAGCCCTGCGACGAGAAGGTCAGCGTGTTGTTGTAATACTGCTTCGTCGCCTTCTTCCAGGCGGAGCCCCAGCGCGGCGTGCCCGGAGGCACCGGCCGGTACTGGATCGGGCGTCCGTTCGTCGGGATGCAGTTGATGCCGGCGCCGCCGACGAAATTCAGCGGGCCATGGTCGAAGGCGTCGCCATTGTAGTCGTCCACTGTCTGGCCGAGCGCGCCGGCCGCGATGAACGGATTGATGTATTTGCCCTCGAAGAAGACCTGCGCCCCGGCATTGGTCTGATAGCAGTAGTTGCGCCCGACCGTGCCTTCGCCGGTCGAGGGATCATAGGGCTTGCCGATGCCGGAGAGCAGCATCAGCCTGATGTTGAACAGCCCATAGGCATTCAGCAGGACGAGGTCGGCCGGCTGCTCGAAGGTCTCGCCGTTGACGTCGATATAAGTGACGCCGGTCGCCGTCTTGCCGTCAGGCGCGAGGTTGATCTTGAGCACCTCGCATTCGGTGCGCGCCTCGAAATTCGATTTGCGCATCAGGACCGGCAGCACGGTCGTGTGCGCGCTCGATTTCGAGTAGTTGGCGCAGCCGAAGCGCTCGCAGAAGCCGCAGGCCGTGCACTGCCCCATCGCGATGCCGAGCGGATTGACATAAGGCCCGGAGAGATTGGCGGAGGGCGTGGGGAAGGGGTGCAGGCCCTTGGACCGCGCCGCTTCCGCGAACAGCGTCGGCGCATAGGTCATCTGCATCGGCGGCAGCGGATAGTCGCGCTTGCGCGGACCCTCGAAGGGGTTGCCGCCCTGCTGGACCGCGCCGTTCAGGTTTCCGGCCTTGCCGGAAATGCCGCAGAGATATTCGAAGCGGTCGAAGGCGCTTTCCAGTTCGTCATAGGTGACGCCCCAGTCCTGGATCTGGAGGTCGGCGATCCGGTCGGCGCCGTAGCGCTCGGTCAGATGCGTCTTGAGCACGAAGTCGCTCGGGAAGAAGCGCCAGGTATGGCCGTTCCAGTGCGTGCCCGCGCCGCCGACGCCGGTGCCGGGCAGGAAGGAGCCGTAGTCGCGCATCGGCAGCGCCGTCTGCGAGACGTTGTTGCGCATCGTCATCGCTTCCTGAGCCGGCTGCAGGAACAGGTCCTTGCGCACGGCGTAGCGCAACTCATCGGGCGCATAGGCGACGTTGAAATCTGTCGCCGTATCGCGCCAGGGGCCGCGTTCGATCGCGACGACATCGAGGCCGGCATCGGTCAGCTCATGCGCCAGGATCGAACCGGTCCAGCCGAGCCCGACGATGACGACGTCCTTGCGGGGCAGTTTGCGTGCCATCTCTCTGCTCCCGGCCTTACTTGTCGCCCGTCTTCCATTCCGGCCGCCCGGCTATCGATAAAGGCGGTAGGGGGAAGGGTTTGTTGTGAGCCGTGACATAGTCGCGGTAATCGTAGCGGGCGCCCGGGAAGCCGATGAATTTCCAGCCGGCCATGTCCTTGTTGCCGCCATAGATCGGGTCGGCGAAGAAGCCTTCCATCGTGTTCTGCAGCACGAGGTTGAAGAAGCCTGCTGCCGGTTTGTAGTCGACCTTGCCGGCCTCGAAATCCTGCAGGGCCTTGTCCTGATCCGCCGGTGCCAGCTCGAAGAAGGCCTTGCCGCCGAGCGTGGCGCGCGTGTGCTTGTTCAGGGCGGCGAGCCCTTCGCGATAGCGGCCGGTCGGCGTTTCGCTGCCCTGGTAGCCCTGGGTCGGCAGCCCGGCGGCGAAAGGGCCTTGCGTGTAGAGGCGTTCCGACGAGCCGAAGCTGCCGGCGAGCTGGCGGTCGATGAAGCTCGCGCAACCGGCTTCCTTGCCGCCGATGCTCAGCTCGTCTGCCGGAATCAGCCGGTCGACGATCGCCTCGACGGTGCGAACCTCGTCGGGCGTGAAGACGTACCAGCGCCCGCCCGGCAAGGGAGTGGGGGGCAGGGCCGCGAAGGGCTTCCAGGGCAAGGTGCCCGAATGCTCCGCCGCCCGCGCCTCGGGGATCGAGGCGATCAGCAGCATCATTCCGGTGGAGGCGAGAAACTGGCGCCGGCTGGGCGAGGGGGACGGCATGGAGGACCTCGTTGCATCGGCGACCGGCGCAGCGGCCATATTGCCAAGCTTCACCTTGGAATCATGACAATCAACGCTGCGTCGAGCGTGGCCGGCATGCCTGCAAGACATGGAACCAAATAACTTTTCCGAAATATGGGCCGTGAGAGCATGGCGCTTCGGCGTTCGCGTTGGCTTTGCCCTTGTCATTGCCCTCGCGCTATGCGACCGCCGGCCGACGCAAACCCTCTGCCTGACGGGCTTCCGCCTTGATCACCGTCAAAGCCCCCGCTCCCGACGCCTCGCCTGCGGATCCGCAGCAGGGCCTGCGCGCGCTGATCCGCTCCAGCGAGATCGGCATCGTCGTCCTCGCCTCGCTGATCGGCATCCTGGCCGGCCTCGTCGTCGTCGCCATGTCGATGGCGACGCAGCTCATGCATGAGCTGGTCTTCGGCATCGCCAGCGGCCAGCGCCTGTCGGTCGTGACCGACATCCCGTCCTGGCGCGCCGTTGCGGGGCCGGTAGCGGGCGGCCTCGTGGTCGGTTTCGCCTCCTGGTTCTTCTTCCGTCGGCGCAGCCAGCCGGTCGATCCGATCGAGGCCAACGCCCTGCATGGCGGGCGCATGTCGATGCGCGACAGCATTATCGTGGCGTTGCAGACCATCGGCTCGAGCGGCTTCGGCGCCTCGGTCGGCCTCGAAGCCGGCTACACGCAGGCTGCCAGCGGCTTCGCCTCCCATATCGGCCGGCGCCTGCGCCTGCGCCGGGCGGATATGCGGCTCATCGTCGGCTGCGCGGCCGGCGGCGCGATCGGAGCCGCCTTCGACGCGCCGCTGACCGGCGCCTTCTACGCCTTCGAGCTCATCCTCGGCAGCTATTCGATCGCTGTCTTCGTGCCGGTCATGGCCGCGACCTTCATGGCGACCGTCACCCACGACATCCTCTCCCCGGCATTGTTGTCGGTCGAGGTGCCGGCGATCGGGTCGATCACGATCTCCGATCTGCCACTGGTCGTGCTCCTCGGTTCCGCCTGCGGCCTCGTCGGCATCGTGGTGATGCGCGCAGCCGCCTTCGTCGAGGCGGGCTTCCGGCGCTCGCGCATCCCGACCTATCTGCGCCCGGCTTTCGGCGGTCTCGTCGTCGGCGGGCTCGCCATCTGGATTCCTGCCGTCTTCTCGGCCGGGCATGGCGCCATCAATCTCTACCTCGGCATGGAGACCAGTCTCGGCCTGCTGACGCTGGTGCTGGTCGCCAAGGCGCTCGCCTCTTCGGTCTCGATCGGCTCGGGCTTCCGCGGCGGCCTGTTCTTCGCTTCGCTGCTGCTCGGCGTCGTGACCGGGCGGCTCTTCATCGGCCTGCTGACCCCCTTCTTCCCCAATCTCATCGGCCACGAGACACTGTTCGCGCTGGTCGGCATGAGCTCGCTCGCCGTCTCGATCGTCGGCGGCCCGATGACGATGGCGCTGCTCGCGCTCGAGATGACCGGCGACCTGAAGCTCACCTTGGCAGTGATGGGGGCGGCCGGCGCCGCCTCGCTGGTGACCCGCCGGCTCTTCGGCTTCTCCTTCGCGACCTGGCGCTTCCATCTGCGCGGCGAGAGCATCCGCGGCGCCTATGACGTCGGCTGGATCCGTGACCTCACCGCGGGCAGCATGATGCGCCTCGAGGTGCCGAAGATCGAGGCGGACGCCCCGATCGCCGAGGCGCGGCTGAAATACCCACCGGGCTCGACCAACTACCTCGTCGCCGTCGGCCCGAACGAGGCCTATGCCGGCATGGTGCCGCCGGGTGCGCTCTATGAGCCGGACCCGGCCCTCGACGAGGAGGCCGTCGCCGAGCCGGCGCCGCGCACGGTGCGCCATCTCCTGCGCAATCCGGACAAGATGCTGCTGGCGAACATGTCGGTGCGCGACACGCTCAAGCTCTTCGATGAGGCGGAGAGCGAGGCATTGCCGGTGGTCGCCGACCGCGAGAGCCGCCGCCTCGTTGGCATCCTCAGCGAGGCGCATGCGATCAAGCGCTACAGCGAGGAGGTCAGCCGCCGCAACCGCGAGCTGACCGGCGAGTAGCGCCGCGGGCTGCGTCAGGCCGCCTGCAGGGGCACGCTGGCGACGACCCGCCATTCCGCGATCGGGATATCCTGTCCAGAGGTCACGATGCCGATCCGATCGAAGTGGATGCTGCGGCCGGCGAGCCGTGCATTCACTTCGGCGATGGCCGCCGTCTTGGCCGTCGGCTCGACGGGGCCGTAGAGCAACGAGACATGCGGCATGAAGCTGCCGAGCGCCTCGGGATCGAGCGCGCGCTTGAGTGCAGTCAGCGGCGGTGAGACGGCAAAGCGGGCATAGAAGGAACGGAAGAAGGCGTCGCTGCCTTCGACCAGAGTGACGGGTTCCGCAAAGGCCGTGACCGTTTCCGCAGCCGCGGCAACCGCGTGCTCCAGGGCGGCCAGCGGCATCGTCGTGTCACCTTGCAATGTCAGGTGGGGGGCGAAGCGCGGGGTGCGGAAGCGCCCCGACAATTCGTCGACGAGATCCGTCAGCATCGCCTCGTCGGTGGACGATGCCATCAGCCAGAGAGAATGGATCCGCGTTGTCATCTGAGTTTCACAAAGCTCTTGCATAGACTGCGCCCCGTACGTAATGTTTATTTCAATCATGCCAGGTAATGGAAGAAAAATTCCATTACCTGGCAACAAAAGCAAAGGTGGGGAGTAGGCCTTGCAGCCGGAAACGCAAGCCAGAGCGGGCAGCGGTGCTGCCATCGCCGTGCGTGGCCTCAAGGTCGCCTATGGCGGCACACGGGTGCTGCACGGCATCGACCTGGATTTTGCGCCCGGCAGCTTCACGGCGCTGCTCGGCTCCTCCGGCTGCGGCAAGACCACGCTGCTCCGTTCGCTCTCCGGTTTCGTCCCGGTCGAGTCCGGTTCTATTGTCGTCGGTGGCCGAGATGTCGCCGGGCTGCCGCCGGAAAAGCGCGGCATGGCGATGGTCTTCCAGTCCTATGCGCTCTGGCCGCATATGACCGTGCTGCAGAACATCGGCTACGGCCTCAAGCTGCGTGGCAAGTCCAAGGCCGAGATCGCTGCCAAGGTCGGCGAGATGCTGAGCTTCCTCGGTCTTGCCGGCTACGAGGACCGCAAGGTCACGGCGCTGTCCGGCGGCCAGCGCCAGCGCGTCGCGCTCGGTCGCGCGCTCGCCATCGACCCCGGCATCCTTCTGCTCGACGAACCTTTGTCGAACCTCGACGCCAAGATCCGCATGACCATGCGCCATGAGATCCGCGCCATCCAGCAACGACTCGGGCTGACCGCCGTCCACGTCACCCATGACCGCGAGGAGGCCATGACCATGGCCGACCGGCTGGTCATCATGCAGGCGGGCCGGATCGCCCAGGTCGGTACGCCCGAAGAGGTCTATGACCGTCCGGCCAGTGCTTTCGTCGCCAATTTCATGGGCGCGGAGAATGTTCTGCCGCTCAGCATCGAGCGCGGTGGAGCGCAGGCCTCCGTCGCCGCGGGCGGGGCTCGTGCGACGCTCGCGGCCGAGGCGGCCGCCGCGCTGCCGGCCGGCGAGGTGCTCGCCTATTTCCGCGACGACGTCGCCAGCCTTGGCGCGCTCGATGCACCGGGCTCGGGTGGCGACCTTCTCGTCCCCGGCACGATTGCCGCGCGCGCCTATCCCGGTGGCATCTATCGCTACAAGGTCGAGGCCGCCGGCCGCCAGATCACGGTCGACGATGTCGGCCGTCACGAACTCGGAACGAAGGTCGGACTGCGCATTCCGTTGCAGCGCCTTCACATCTTCCCGGCGACCGAGGCCGGGATCGCCGCCTGACAGGGAGTCAGACACATGCGCATCCTCACGCTTGCCTGCTCGCTCGCCGCGCTGATCGTGGCATCGCCACTATCGGCGCAGACCTTGAACGTCGCCTCCGCCGGCGACCAGAACATGGTCGACTACGTGAAGGACTACCTCGCCCCGATGTTCGAGAAGGCCCACCCCGGCGTGAAGGTCGTCTCGGTCGGGACCGGTCCGGGCGATTCCGGCTCGCAGAAGATCTACGAGAAGCTCGACGCCCAGAAAGGCGCCGCCGCCACCGATTTCGACGTGGTCGTCATCCACCAGAAGGCCGCCGGCCAGATGGTCAAGGAAGGCCTGCTCGCCAAGTACACGGGCAATGTCGATACCTCGAAGCTCGTCTCCAGCGAGACCGCCAAGAACTCGCTCGGCTCTGACGTCTCCGGCTACGTGATGCCGATGTTCCAGTCGCAGACGGCGCTCGCCTACAACGCCGACATGCTGAAGAACCCGCCCGCCAACTTCACCGAGCTGAAGGAGTGGGTGAAGAAGAACCCGAAGCAGTTCGGCTATAACGGCATCAAGGGCGGCATGTCCGGCGTCGCCTTCGTCGCCGGCTGGGTCTATGCCTTTGGCGGCGATGCCGACAAGCTGATCCAGGGCCCCTATGACGCAGCCGAGAAGGCCAAATGGGATGCCGCCTTCGCCGAGCTCAAGGACTTCAACAAGAACGTCGTCATCACCCCCGGCAATGCCGGCACGCTCGACATGCTCAACCGCGGCGAGATCGCGATGGGGCCGGTCTGGGTCGACATGTTCTATTCCTGGCAGGCTGACGGCAAGCTGCCACCGAACATGAAGCTCAAGCTCGCCGCGCCCGGCATGCCCGGCCAGCCCATGTACTATTCTGTGCCGGAGAAGTCGGCGCAGAAGAAGCTGGCTGAGGAGTTCATCGCGCTCGCCACCTCGCCGCAGGTCCAGGCCGACGGCATCGTCAAGAAGTTCAACTGGTATCCGGGCATCGACGCCAAGAACCTCGAAGGCAAGCTCGACAAGGCCGCCTGGGACAAGCTCTTCACCGACATCACCCCGGCCGACCTGTCCAAGAATGCCAAGCCCTTCCCGATCGCGCCCTACTTCAACGACATCCTCGAGGGTTACGAGAAGAAGGTCGCGAACTGAGCCTTTTCCGCGCGGGATGACATGTGGAACAGACACGGTCATCCCGGGCGGAGCGAAGCGTAGACCCGGGATCCCTGCCGGAACGGTTCAGGCACGGATCCCGGATCGGCGCGGTTGACGCCGCTTGTCCGGGATGACCGTCGCGCTTTTGGATTCCTGCCCCCCCTTCGTTGCCGAAAGCGCCGCTCGCCATGAGCCTTTCTCAACGCCAGCTCGCCTTGCTGCTGATCGCGCCCGGTCTCGCACTCGTAGCGGCGCTGTTCGTCTATCCGCTCAGCTTCTCGCTGATCTCGGCCTTCACCGGGCCAGATGGCGGCTTCTCGCTGCAGTCCTTCGGCAAGGCCTGGGAGCTCTATTCCGGCGACGTCGTCTTCACCATCGTCATCGTGCTCGCCTCCTGCTTCTTCACCGGGCTCGCCGCAATCGTCATCGCCGGCACCCTGACGCTCGGCGAGAATCCGTACATCGTCGGCACGCTGAAGGCGCTCTATCGCTGGCCGCTCTTCATCCCCTTCATCGTCGCGGCGCAGTGCATGCGCACTTTCCTCGCCAAGAACGGGCTGATGAACAACACCTTCGTCTCGCTCGGCCTGATGGAGCCGCTGCAGGCGGTGAGCTTCCTCGACTGGCGCGGCATCATCGCCACCTTCGTCTGGAAGCAGACGCCCTTCGTCGCGTTGCTCCTCGCCGGCGCGCTCGCCGCCATCGACCGTGCGACGCTCGAAGCCGGACGCAATCTCGGTGCCTCCCGCATCCGCGTGCTGATCGAGCTCGCCTTGCCGCAGGTGATGCCGACGCTGCTCGTCGCGCTCGTCCTCTCCTTCGTGACGATGCTCTCGGTGCTGTCGGTGCCGATGATGGTGGCGGGCTCGCAGCCGACCATGCTGACCGTCGACATGGCCTTCCGCATCAATGCCTATGGCGACTACTCCACGGCCAATGCGCTCGGCGTCATCACCTATCTGATCTCCGCCGGCGCAGCGATCATCTATCTCAAGCGCGGCATGGCGAAGGAGGGTGCGCCGTGATGCGCCTCGCTTCCACCGCGCGGGCGACGCTCGCCGCCTTCCTGCTCGCCGCCTTCGCCTTCGTGCTGATCGGCCCGCTCGCCAATCTGGCGCTCTGGTCCGTCGCCGAGCGCTGGTACACGCCCTACAAGCTGCCTGTGACCTACGGCACGCGCTATTGGGAGCAGGTTTTCCGGCCAACCGGCGACGCCATGGCCTCGCTCGGCACCTCGGTCTGGATCGCGGTGCTGACCGTCGTCGTTGCGCTCGCGCTTTCGATCCCTGCCGGCTATGCGCTGGCGCGGCTGAAGCTGCCGGCGCGCGCCTTCTTCATGATCCTGTTCCTGCTGCCGCAGGCTTTTCCCTCGGTCGCGATCTACATCAACGTCGCGCGCATCTTTTACCAGCTCGGCATCAACGGCACGGTCTTCGCGGTCGTGCTCGTCCACGCTGCGCATGGTCTGGTCTATTCGGTCTGGATCGCCGCGGCGGCCTTCGGCGCCGTCGACCGGGATCTGGAGCTCGCGGCCCGCAACATCGGCGCCTCGCCGCTCAAGACCTTCTTCTCGGTGACGCTGCCCCTAGCCGCTCCCGGCATCATCGCCAGCGGCATCTTCGTCTTCCTGGAGTCGCTCGACGAGTTCACCGGCACCTTCTTCGTCGGCGTGCCGCAGGTCACGACGCTACCGCTGCTGCTCTACAACGCGGCGATGGGTGGCAATTACCAGGTCGCCTCGATCACGGCGCTGATCCTGCTCGTACCCTCGGTGTTGTTCATGCTGTTCATCGAGCGCTTCCTGCGCGCCGACGTGCTCGCCAAGGTCGGCGCCTGAGCGCGAGCGAGATCCGGCGATGCGGCTTGCGTCGCACCGCCGGCAGCCTTCACTGCCTTGCCTTGTTGCCGGCGATCTCGCGGTCCCATTTCTCGAACATCGTCACCAGCGGTTTGGCGTCGAGCGGCGGTTCGGTCGGGTTGTTGGCGATCATATCGGCATATTCCGGCCGGCCGAACTTGGCGATCGTTTCCTGGCTCTCCTTGGGCGCCATCTCGACGGTCACGCCATGGATCGAGGGGCCGGGATACATGTAGCCATGGTCGTACATGTAGGCCTGCTGGGCCGGCTCCAGCAGATAGGCCATCAGCGCCAGCGCGACGTCGAGCTTCTCGCCCGTGACGCCCTTCGGAATCGCCATGTAGTTGGCATCACCGACCCAGTGGAAGCCCTTCAGCGTCGCCACCTTGAAGTTCTCCGGCACGATGCCGAGATAGCGCGGATTGATGTCCCAGCCGGTGGTGGTGGCGATGATGTCGCGCGAGCCGTCGCCAAGCTCCTTCATCGTCGCGGTGGTGCCGGACGGGTAGTACTCGATGCAGTCGTTCATCTCCTTGAGATAGGCCCAGGTCTTGTCCCAGCCCTTGACCGGATCCAGCGGGTCCTTGTCGCCGAGCAGATAGGGCAGGCCCATCACGAAGGTGCGGCCCGGCCCCGAATTCGCCGGACGCGCATACATGAAGCGGTTGGGATGCGCCTTGCACCAGGCGAGCAGCTCCTCGGCCGTCTTCGGCATGTCCTTGACCTTGGCCGGGTCGTATTCGAGCAGCGGCCCTGACGGGTACCAGTCGAGCACCATCGCCTGGCCGCGCGCCATCTTCTGCATGGCATAGGCACCGGGGATGTAGAGCTTGTCGAGCGCGGGAAAGCGGTCGGCATATTTGGGGAAGATCTCGAGCCAGAGATTCTGCTCCATGCCGGCGGCGAGCGCATCGTTGCCGGTCAGGACGAAGTCGATGTCGACGCGCCCGGCCTGCTGCTGCGCCTTGAGCTTGCCGGCGAGCTCCGGCGCCGTCGCTTTGGTGAAGATGAAGCGCCCGACGAGATCCGGGTGTTCCTTCTGGAATTTCTCGATCGCGGGCTGGCTGATCTGCAGGTCGCCGGCGACGTCGATGACGCTGATCGTCAGCGGTGCCTTGGGCTTGGGCAGGGCAGGTTTCGTCTGGGCCTGGGCCGCAAGCGGGCCGAGCCCGATCAACGCCGCTGCGGCGGCGAGGATTGACCATCGTGACATCACGTTCTCCCTCTTTGGTCGATTGATCTCTGCTTGTTCCGGGCGGATGCGGGTCGCCCGGGTGTCGCTTCCTCGGTCGTGAACGGGCCGGTGCTCGCGCGCTCGACGAGGCGGGTCGGGATGGTGAGACAAGCGTCGCGCCTTCCACCGGCCTCGATGATCTCCAGCAGCATTTCGACGGCGGCCGCACCGGCATCGGCGCAGTGCGCGTCGATCGTGGTCAATGGCGGATAGGTCGTGGCGGCCAGCACGTCGTCGAAGCCGACGATGCTGAGGTCGCGCGGGATGACGAGGCCGCGTGCGCTCAAGCCCGCGACCAATCCCTGGGCGACAATGTCGTCGAAGGCGATGGCGGCGCTGACACCGGCCGCGATCAGGCGCTCGACCGCCGCCTGGCCGGCCTCGTAGGTCGGCCGATAGGCGGGGATGGCCAGCTCCTCGATGCCGAAGCGCTGCGCTGCCGCCATCGCGGCCTGCTCGCGCTGCTGGTTTGCCCATGACGCGGCCGGGCCGCCGACATAAGCGATGCGGCGATGGCCGAGCGCAAAGAGATGCGTCATCGCCATCTCGATGCCGCCGCGCACGTCGATGAGCACGCGCGGAACATCGGCGATGTCGCGGTTGATCAGCACGGTCGGCTTCTGGCCCGCGTGGAAGCGGATGCGCTCCTCGTCGAGGCGGGGCGAGGCGACGACGAAGCCATCGACCTGCGGCGCCAGTTTCGCCAGCAGGCGGTCCTCGCGATCGGGGGTCTCGTCGGAATCGCCGAGGAATACCGCATAGCCCAGTGCGTCGGCCCGTGCCTGCGCGGCGCGGATGAGCGGCGGGAAGAACGGGTTGGCGATGTCCGGAACGAGCAGCGCGAGCGTTCCGAACCGGCCGGTGCTGAGGGCTCGCGCGATGCGGTTGGGGACATAGCCCAGTTCGTCTGCGATCCGCCTGACCTGCTCGACGACCGCTAGCGTCAGGAGGTTGGGCCGGGTGAAGGCGCGCGAAACGGTCGCGCGCGACACGCCGGCCTTCGCCGCGACATCCCCGATCGTGATCGAGCCCCGTGTCATAACGTCATGCAACCGGTTGCATGACGGCTTGTCAAGCGATAGCGGACTCCGCCCGATCAAGGCAGGAGCGGGGCCGGATCTCCCGGTTGCGGTTGCTTCAGATCAGAGCTTGCCGCGCAGCGACATGCCGCGCGTGATCTCGTTCTTCTCCAGCCGGCAGGCGACGCAATAGGCCGGGTTGAAGACGTTGGCGACGTCGTAGCGCACGGCCTGCCCGAGCAGATGACTGGCCTCGACGGCATCGACGCCGAGGTCCTCGCCGATCCAGCGCAGCATCTCGGTGGTGGCGAATTGCAGGGGCTGGTCGAGCGGGCGTCCGGCGGCGATGACGAGCAGGTCGGTCTCTGTCTCGCAGCGCGGCCAGAGCAGCTTCTGCTGCTTGCGCAACTCGACCCGGAACTCGACCTCGAACGAGGTCTCGACGCCGGTGCCGGCGATCTCGCCATCGCCCTGGCAGGCATGGCCGTCGCCGAGGAAGAACAGGCCGCCCGGCGCATGGACCGGGAAGGCGATGGTCGCGCCGGGGCCGAACAGCCGGTAGTCCATGTTGCCGCCATGGGCGCCGCTTGTCGCCGTCGAGATCGACTGGCCGCGCTCGGGCGCGACGCCGAAGCAGCCGAGCATCGGCTTGAGCGGGAAGCTCCAGTCGCGGATGCGCGGGGAGGGATCCAGCAGCTTCACGGTGCCGGCCTTGGCGTCGATCGTCCATTCATAGCGCTCGCGCTTCGGCAGATCGGCCAGGGTCGCGGGGTCGAGCACGCCGGGCGCCAGCGGCGAATAGGTCCAGCCGGTGTCGCGGTTCGGCGTCATCCGCTCGATCGTCACCAGAAGCGCATCGCCCGGTTCCGCCCCGGTCACGAAGAACGGACCGGTCATCGGATTGCCGCGCGGTGCCTTCTGCGCGCCGTCATGATCGGTGCCGGCTGCGTCGAGCGTGGTCGTCACGACGCTGTCACCGCTGGCGATCTCGATCACGGCGGGCAGGGTGCCGATGACGTTCGAATATTGCGTCGGCTGGAAATGGTGGCGCGTCATGACGGACCTTCTGCGGCTGGAGGCTGGCGCGAGGCGGAAAGCCACCTCGCGCCGCGATCCTAGAAGAAGGTGCGCAGGGGGGAAGGGGCGGCGACGGAAAGCCCGCCCTGCTTGTTTCGCCGGACGCTATTCGGCTGGAGTCGGTACCTCCGTGCGTGAGCCCTGCGCCAGATAGTAGAAGGCGACCGAAGCGCACCAGACGATCAGGCCGAAGACGGCGGCTGCGCCCAGGACCAGCCCGAAGCCGCCCTGCGCATAGAGGACCGCCAGCATCGGCACCACGAAGCCGCTGACCGTGAAGCCGAGGAAATAGCGCACGCTGAACGCCTTGGCGCGGTGCTGGGCCGGCACGTAGCGGGCGACCATCGCATCGTTGACGACGACCTGGCCATAGATCGCGGTCATCGTCAGGGTGAGGCCGAGCAGCAGCGGGATGCCCTGCGTCACGGCGGCGATGGCGAGGCCGATCGGCTGCAGCAGCGCGAGGCCGACGAACAGGGCTGGCAGCGTATAGCGATCGACGAGCCGTCCCATCAGCCATTGCGCCCCGGCGCCGAAGATGAAGACCAATGTCGCCAGCGAGCCGGTCAGCGCCAGCGGCAGGTCGAGGCCCAGCCGCTCGTCGAGGATCTTCGGCAAGGCGATGGTCGTCAGGTTGAAGGTCATGCCGCCGGCGATGATGGCGACGGCGAAGACGATCAGGAGGGCGACGGGGCGGCTCAACGGGATGAGCTCCGCCTTGCCCGCGCGGTTCGCATGCGGTTCACCGTCGCCGGGAACCAGCATCACGAAGGCGACGCCGAGCGCGAGGCAGACGAGCCCCGGCAGTATGAAGGCGGCGCGCCAGCCGAGAGTCGCGGCGATGAGTGCGGTGACGCCGGCCGCCGAAGCCGCGCCGAGATTACCCCAGACCGCGTTGACGCCGAGATCGCGCCCGAGCTGGCTGGCATGGTTGACCAGCATCGTCGAGCCGACCGGATGATAGATCGCGGAGGCAACGCCGAGCACCAGGAGCCAGGCGGCGAAGGCTGCGGGCTGGCTCGCGCTGGCGACGCCGAGGCAGGACAGGCCATAGCCGATGAAGAAGACCGCAAGCATGTTGCGCCGTCCGAAACGGTCCGAAAGCCAGCCCATCGGCAGGGAGCACAGGCCGAAGGCGACGAAGGCGCCGGTCGCGAGCCCGATCAGCTCGGCATAGCTCAGGCCGGTCTGCGCTGCGATGGCGAGTACGGCGGTCGGATAGATCAGCAGCACGAAGTGATCGAGCGCATGGGCGGCGTTGACGAAGCGCAGGGTTCGCTTGGACAGGGTCTCTGGGGACATGGTGGTGCTCACAGTCAGGAGCGCATTTTCTATCTTGACCCGATGCACGCGTCGGGCCGTTCTGTGGCGTGATCGGGCCAAAGGACCATGTGATGCGCGGCGAGAGCGATGCCTATCAGACGGTTCCGCGCGCCGTTGCGGTGATGCCGAAATCCTATGAAGGCGGGATGAGCACCGGCTGGCACAGCCACCCGCGGGCCCAGCTCCTTTACGCCACCTCCGGTTTGACGCTGGTGACAGCCGAGGACGGCACCTGGATTTTGCCGGCGCAACACGCGCTCTGGATCCCGCCGCGGCTGTCCCATGAGGTCAGGATGCATGGCAAGGTGATGATGTGCTCGGCCTATGTCACGCCGGAGGCGGTCGGCGTCCTGCCGACGGGCTGCCGCGTGCTCGAGGTGACGCCGCTCCTGGCCGCGACGCTCGCGGCGCTGGCGGCCGAGCCGATGCTCTATGACGAAGGCGGTCGCGGCGGCCATCTCGCGGCGCTCATCCTCGACGAGATCGCGCGGGCGCCGGAAACCTCCCTGACCTTGCCGTTACCGCGCGATCCGCGCTTGCGGCGCGTCTGCGACGCTCTGTTGAAAGATCCCGGCTCAGCGATCGACCTCGATGGCTGGGCGCAGCGCGTCGGAGCGAGCCGGCGCACGTTGACCCGTGGCTTCCGCAGCGAAACCGGCCTCAGCTTCGGCGACTGGCGGGCGCGGCTGCGCGTCGTCCGGGCCCTGGCGCTGGCCTCGGACGGCCATCCGCCTCATCAGATCGCCCGCGCGGTCGGTTATGCCGATCCACGTGCCCTGCGTACCGTGGCGAGGCGCATCCTCGGGGGCATCGGGCTTTCGTGGTGACGGTTCAGCCCAGCCGCGCCCAGTCGGCTGCCTCGACCACATAAGGCGAGAACAGGAAATCGCGGATCGTAGTGATCCGGTCGTCGCGCCAACCGAGAAGCACGAAATGCGCGGGCCTCTCCGGCGAGCCTTCCGTGTCGAAGACCAGCATAGCCGGGCGTCCTTCCACCGCGCCGAAGGAGAAGCGCCACCGCGTCTCCTCGGCATAGCGGGTGAAGTAGCGACCGATGTTTTCACGCCCCTCCAGCTTGAGCCGGTTCACCAGATCGAGCTTCACTTCCTCGGCGAGCATGGCGCGAATGGCATCGAAATCGCCGCTCTGGAACAGCTGGACATAGCTGGTCATCTTCTGCCGATCGGCGTCGGACATCAGAGGCAGCCGCGTGTCCTCGGGCTGCCGGGCCAGCTGTCGCAGTGCAGCGCGCCCGCGCTGGAGCGCCGATTTGGCCGCCGCCGGCGTGCACTCCGCGATGGCGGCGATCTCCTCGACCGAATGTCCCAGCACGTCCTTGAGGATCACGGCGCAGCGCTGCAATTCGGGTAGCTGCAGGAAGGTCTGGAAGCCGACCGTCACGATGTCGGCTTCCGGCATCGGCACCTCTTCCAGGTTCTCGGTGAGCGGAACGACCCTGCTGCGGGAGCGCTGGCGCAGGAAATCCAGGCTGGTGCGATGGGCGATACGGAGCAGCCAGGCTTCTGGATCCTCCACCACGGTGCCTTCCGCCTGTGCGCGAAGCGCTTTGACGAGAGCGTCCTGAAGGACGTCCTCGCCATCCACGGACGAGCCCACCATGCGCGCGCAATAGCGGTGCAGCCTTGGCCTGAACGCGCGCAGGCGCTCCTCGAAATCCTTCGCGTCCATCTCTCGGGACCTATCGGTTCGCCCGGTCGCTTGTCCGCGGCCGCGCGGGAACGGTAGCGCGAGCCGGGACGATTGTCCGCGATCCTCTGGCCGGGGGCTTGGCCGTCATCGCGCGTCGCTGAAGACGGTTGCGCCCAGAGTGGAGTCGAATGTCGCCAGTTCGAGGATCTGCGGGAAATAGGCCCTCATCCGGGCGTCGGCCCGCATCGCCTCCACGGCGGCGGGCGTATCCCATTCCGAATAGATCACGACGCCGGAACCGTCCCTGGCGGCGATCAGCCGGCTCGCCCGCCAGCCGTCGAGTGTGCTGACGACGGTTTCGATGTTGCGTTTCAGCAGGGCGATCAAGGCAGCCTGTTTGCCGGGATCGACCTTCAGCAGATTGATGAGAACGACGGGTTCCATGGTCATCGGTGTGTCTCCCTTGTGGATGGGCGCACCAAGGACGACCCAGGAGGCGCAAACGGATCGCGCGGACCAGACTTTTTTGTTGAACCGAAGCTGGCGCGCATCTCCCGGGCGCAGGGCAGCCTCGCCGTCAACGTCATGGCGTTGACTCATTCTTCTGGTCATCGTACTGGTCTTACCAGAACGAAGAAGAATGGTTTCAGGGATGGAAGCTCAAGATGCCGACAGTGCGTCGGGGTTCGAGCGTGTCTTCGCTTATCTGCGGGAGCGGCTGCTCGACGGCACGCTGAAGCAGGGCGAGCGGCTCATGGCCGAACGCGAACTGGCCGCTCAGCTCGGGGTAAGCCGACCGATCGTGCGCGAGGCTCTGCGGGCGCTTCACATGCTCGGCATCGTCGAGATCCGCGAACGCGTCGGCACCATCGTGAAGCGGCCGGACGCTTCGATGCTGAAAGACTTCTTCACGCTCGCGCTCGCCCAGCAGGCCGACCTCATCGACGATGTGATGGAAGCGCGCATCGCGATCGAGTGCCAAGCCGTGCGCCTGGCCTGCGAGCGCGCCACGATCGCCGATTTCGAGCGGCTGCAGCGGGCACTTGTCCGCATCGGTGAGACGATCGACGACGCCGATGCGGGCGGTGCGGCCGACTTCGACTTTCACCGCGCCATCGTGCTTGCATCGCATTCGCCGACGCTGTCGGTCCTGCATGAATCGATGTCGACGCTGCTCGCGCGCTCGCATCGCAGCCGCCGCGAGCTCGTCCAGCAGTTCAGCTCGATGAAGAGCTATCTGATCGACGACCACAAGCGCGTCTTCGACACCGTCGTCGCGCGCGATCCCGATCGCGCCGAGGTGACGCTTCGGCGCCATTTTGCGATCGGCGACGAATACCGGCGCCGCGCCGTTACCGGCGAAGGCGACCGCCCCGACATGCGCAACGCACAGGGCGCCTGACGCCTCTGCTTCACCAGACAATGCCGAGAGAGCGGAAGATGGCAGGAAACGAAAAGGGCAGCGTCGGCTTCATCGGCCTCGGCACGATGGGCCGCGAGATGGTGCGCAACCTCCTCAAGGCCGGGCATCAGGTCACCGTCTTCGACATCATCGAGGACGCGGTGGCAGCACTGGCGGCGGAGGGAGCGACGCCGGCGACGAGCCCGGCCGAGGCCGCGGCGGCTGCCGATATCGCGATCACGATGCTGCCGGACACGCCCCAAGTCGAGGATGTGATCTACGGCGACGGCGGGCTCCTGGCCGCACCGCCGCGCGGGCGGCTGATCGTCGACATGAGCACGATCTCGCCGGTTGCGGTCCGCCGGATGCATGCCGATCTCAAGGCCGTTGGTAGTGACTTCATCGACGCGCCGGTTTCGGGCGGTCCGATCGGCGCCAGGAACGCGACGTTGACGATCATGGCCGGCGGCGAGGCCGGCGCCTTCGCCAGGGCGGAGCCCTTCTTCCGCGGCATGGGCACGACCATCACCCATGTCGGCGCGCCGGGCGCCGGCCAGGCGGTCAAGCTCTGCAACCAGCTGATCTGCGGCATCAACATCCAGGCGGTCTGCGAGGCGATTGCGCTCGGCCGCGCCTCCGGCGTCGATCTGGAGCAGATGCGCGCCGTGCTGCTCGGCGGCTCGGCCGCCTCCTGGATGCTCGACAAGCTCGGCCCGGCGATGATCGCCGGCGATGCCGGGGCGGGCTTCCGCATCGACCTGATGCTCAAGGACCTTCGGCTCGTGCAGGAGCAGGCGCAGGCGCTCTCGGTGCCGCTTCCAGGTACGGCGCTGGTCACCAGCCAGTACATCGAGGCGCGCGCCCATGGCGAGGGCGGGAACGGCAATCAGGCGCTCTTTCGCGTCTATGATCGCATGACGAACCGGGCCTGACGGCGGCGATGGGGCTCAACCTCGACTTCTCCGTCGTTCTGGAGCGCTGGCCGCTCTTCCTCGACGGCGCGGTGATGACGCTGCAGCTCGCCTTCATGGCGATCGTGGTCGGGGGAGCGATCGGTACGCTCTGCGCCGTCGGCCGCGGCAGCAGTAACCGCATCGCCGCCGGGCTTTGCGCCGGTTATGTCGAGACGATCCGCAACACGCCGCTGCTCGTTCAGATCTTCCTGGTCTATTTCGGCCTCGCCAGCATCGGCTTCAAATTCTCGGCCTTCTCAGTGGCTGCGGCGGCGCTCGCCATCAATGTCGGCGCCTATACCGCCGAGATCATGCGGGCGGGTTTCGAGTCGATTCCGCCCAGCCAGATCGAGGCGGCGGAGGGTCTCGCTCTCTCGCGCTTCCAGATTTACTGGCACGTCATCCTGTTGCCGGCGATCGAGAAGGTCTATCCGTCGCTGACCAGCCAGTTCGTGCTGCTGATGCTGGCTTCGTCGGTCACCTCGCAGATCTCCGCCGAGGAGCTGACCGCGGTCGCCAACTACGTCCAGTCGGATACCTACCGCGCCTTCGAGACCTATATCCTGGTCGCGCTCGCCTATATCGCGCTCTCGCTCGTCCTGCGAGCCGCCTTCTGGGGGCTGGGACAGATCCTCTTCCCGCGCCGCCGGCGCCTCGGCACGCCGCTCTAGAGGTCGATCATGGGCGGCTCCCTCAACGCGAACCATCTCCTTTTCCTCGGTCAGGGCGCGCTCTGGACGATCGGCTTGTCGGCGATCGCGCTCATCGGTGGCGGGATCGTCGGCTTCCTGATCGCGCTCGCCCGCGTCTCGCCGAGCAAGGCCGTGCGGCTGATCAGCGGCGCCTATGTGCAGCTCGTCCAAGGCACGCCGCTTCTGGTGATCATGTTCCTCGGCTATTTCGGCCTCTCGGCGCTCGGCTTCGCGATCACGCCGCTTTGGGCGGCCGGGGCCTCGCTGACGATCTATGTCGGCGCCTATTTCGGCGAGATCTGGCGCGGCTGCATCCAGGCCGTGCCGCGCCCGCAATGGGAGGCGGCCGAAGGGCTGGGCCTGAGCCGTACCCAGCGCATGCTGAAGGTCATCCTGCCCCAGGCCATGCGCATCGCTACGCCCCCGACCGTCGGTTTCATGGTGCAGATCATCAAGAACACCTCGCTCGCCTCGGTCGTCGGTTTCGTCGAGCTCGCCCGCTCCGGCCAGATCATCAACAACTCGCTGTTCGAACCCTTCCTGATCTACGCGATCATCGCCCTGATCTACTTCGCGCTCTGCTTCCCGATCTCGCTCCTCAGCCGGCGTCTCGAACGCCGCATGGGCGTCGGCCGCGCGAAGCTGATGCCGGCCTGACGAGACCCATAGCCATGAGCCAGGAACGCCTCATCGTCGAACGCCCCATCGTCGTCCTCGACAAGGTCCATAAGAGCTTCGGCGCGCTCAAGGTGCTGGACGGCGTCAGCTTCACAGTCGAGCGCGGCGAGGTGCTGGTGCTGATCGGTCGCTCGGGCTCCGGCAAGAGCACGGCGCTGCGCTGCATCGACCGCTTCGAGAAGATCGATTCCGGCGAGATCCTGGTCTGCGACCACCGCGTCGACGCTGCCGATATCGACCTGCGCGCCCTGCGTCAGGACGTCGGCATCGTCTTCCAGAGCTACAACCTGTTTCCCCATCTCACCATCGAGCAGAACATCACGCTGGCGCCGGTCTCGGTGAAGGGCATGCGCAAGGCCGAAGCGCGGGAGCTCGCGAAGGCGATGCTGGCCAGGGTCGGCCTGTCCGAGAAGCTCGACGCCTATCCCGAGCAGCTCTCCGGCGGCCAGCAGCAGCGCGCGGCGATCGCCCGCTCGCTCGCCATGCAGCCCAAGGTGATGCTGTTCGACGAGGTCACCTCGGCGCTCGATCCGGAGCTGACCGGCGAAGTCCTCAAGGTCATCGAGCAACTCGCCGCCGACGGCATGACCATGGTCATGGTCACCCATGAGATGGGGTTCGCTCGGGGCATCGCCGATCAGGTGGTGTTCATGCATGCAGGCAGGGTCCACGAGGCCGGCAGTGCCTCGATCCTGTCAGCTCCGGCCACGCCGGAACTCGCCCAGTTCGTCGGAACCGGGCTCTAACAACCAAAACGGGAAGGAGACCCAAGGATGAAACGCTTGTTCACGCTCGCTCTGCTCGGCACGACAGCCCTTGCCTGCGCCAGCCAGGCAGTTCGCGCCGACATGCTCGACGACATCACGAAGGCCGGCAAGATCCGCATCGCGACCGATCTCGCGATCCCGCCATCGGGCATGATCGACAGCGCCATGAAACCGACCGGCTCGGACGTCGAGACCGCCGAACTCCTCGCCAAGGACTGGGGCCTGCAGCTCGAATTCATCCAGACGACTGGCGCGACCCGCATCCCCAACGTCCAGACCAACAAGGCCGACATCATCATCTCGACGCTGTCGGTTACGCCGGATCGCGCCAAGGTCATCGACTTTTCCAAGCCCTACGCCGCGCTGCAATCGGTCGTGGGCTGCCTGAAATCGGTCGAGGCGAAGAGCTGGGACGATCTGAAGGGCAAGACGATCGCCGTCTCGCGCGGCACCACGCAGGACACGACGCTGACCAACATGAAGGAGCGCGATCTCAAGCTCGCCCGCTACGAGGATGATGCGACCATGGTCACGGCCGCGGTTTCCGGCCAGGCCGACTGCGTCGCCACCTCGGCCACCATCGTCTCCCAGATCGGCGTCAAGGCACCGTCGCGCCCGTTCGAGCCGAAGGTCACGATCACCAATTTCGACCTCGCCATCGGCGTGAAGAAGGGTGAGCCGAAGCTGCTTGAGAAGCTCAACGCCTGGGTCGAGCAGAACCTCAAGAACGGCAAGCTCAACGCGATCTACAAGAAGTTCCACGGCACCGAACTGCCCGCGGAGATGCGCGGCTGATCCCATCCAAAGCCGGCGCTCGCCAAGGGCGCCGGCCCCTCGTTCCAATTGCACATAGGAAAACCCATGCGCCTCGTCATCGGCTCCGACCATGCCGGCTGGTCCCTCAAGCAGCACGTCATCGACCACATCAAATCACTGGGGCACGAGGTCATCGATGTCGGCTCCCATGACGATCAGCCCGTCGACTTTCCCGACATCGCCCGAGAAGTTGCCCGCAAGGTCACCTCCGGCGAGGCCGAGCGCGGCATCATGGTCTGCGGCACCGGCGTCGGGGCCTCGATCGCCGCCAACAAGATGAAGGGCATCCGCGCCGCCGTCTGCCACGACATTCACTCCGCCCATCAGAGCGTCGAGCACGACGACGTCAACGTGATGTGCATCGGCGCGAAGATCGTCGGTCCCTGGCTCGCCAGCGACCTGATCTCCTCCTATCTCGCTGCGGAATTCTCGACCGACGAGGATTTCCGCCGCAGGGTCGAGAAGCTTCATCGGATGGATGCCGAAGGCTGATGAGAGGATCGGCGCCCGGCGATCCTGGTCTTCGGATCGATCAATGTCACTTTGGCCGCACGGGTCGCCAGCATTCCGGGACCGGGCAAGACGGTACTCGCGTCGTCCTATGAACGGCATTTCGGCGGGAAAGGGCACGAGCCAGGCCGTAGTCGCCGCACGCCCCGTCTCGACTAGCAGGGGCGTCACGACCGCGGGCTACGCCGCAACCGGATCGGAATGAGCTTCGGATGCATCGGTCAGCATTTTGAGCACCAGGTGACCGCACGCGACTTCCTTGTAGAGCGACGGCGCGGGAACATAGCCGGTGGGGTGGATCGGGGAGGGTAGCGCCGGGTGACCAGTCGTGCCGTGCGCCGACCGCCTTGCCGGATCGGCGATCGGGACCGCGGCGAGAAGCGCCCGCGTATAAGGGTGCTGTGGGTTCTCGAAGATTGCGGCGCGCGGACCGATCTCGACGATTCGGCCCAAATACATCACCGCGACCCGATGGCTGACCCGTTCGACGACCGACATGTCATGGCTGATGAACAGGCACGCGATCCCTAAGTCCGCCTGCAGCTCCATCAGCAGGTTCAGCACCTGTGCCTGCACCGAGACGTCGAGCGCGGATACGGCCTCGTCGGCGACGATCAGCTTCGGCTCAAGCGCCAGCGCACGGGCGATGGCGATGCGCTGGCGCTGGCCGCCCGACAATTCGTGCGGATACAGATCGATGAAACCGGCCGGCAGGCGGACGCGGTCGAACAGCTCCGCCACGCGCCGGTGCAGGGCCTGTCCCGACAGCAGGCCGTAATTGCGCAGCGGCTCGGCCACTTGATCGAACAGGCGCATCCGCGGATTGAGGCTGGCATAGGGGTCCTGGAAGATCATCTGCATCTTGCGACGCAGGGCATGCATTCCCTGCGTTGATTGAGCCAGCACGTCCTGCCCGTCCAGCTTCACTTCACCCGACAGCGGCTCGGTGAGCCGTAGGATCGAGCGACCGCAGGTCGACTTACCGCAGCCGGATTCGCCGACCAGGCCGAGCGTCTCGCCGGAGTTGATGGTGAAGCTGACATCCTCGACCGCATGGACATTGGCGATCGTGCGGCGCAGCAGCCCTTTCCTGACCGGGAAGCGGGTGCACAGATGGCGCACCTCGAGCAGCGGCCCGGCCTCCGTTCGCGGCGGTACCATGATCGGCGCTGCCGCCGCCGGTGTGAGCCCGTCGCCGGTCGCGATGCCACGCATCGGGGCGGGGAGGGTGGTGCCGCGCATCTCGCCCAGCCTGGGCACGGCGGCGAGCAGCGCACGCGTATAGGGGTGTCGAGGGGCGGAGAAGATCGCCTCCACCGGGCCTTCATCGACCTTGTCGCCGCGATACATCACCACGACCCGGTCGGCCATCTGCGCGACCACGGCCATGTCGTGAGTGATGAACAACACGGCCGTTCCCGTCTCGCGCTTCAGCTTGTCGATCAGGGCGAGGATCTCGGCCTGGATCGTGACGTCGAGCGCCGTTGTCGGCTCGTCGCAGATCAGCAGGCGCGGTTCGCAGGCCATCGCCATCGCGATGACGACGCGCTGGCGCATGCCGCCGGACAGCTCATGCGGGTATTGCTTCAGGCGGCGCTCGGGTTCGCTGATCTGCATCTGTGTCAGCAGGTCGAGCGCACGGGCGCGCGCTGCAGCCGGGGGAAGGCGCCGATGGGTCAGGATCACCTCGGTGAGCTGGCGCTCGATCGTGAAGACCGGGTTCAGCGCCGTCATCGGCTCCTGGAAGACCATGCCAATCTGGCCGCCACGGATCACGCGCATCGTGGCCCGATCGGCCTGAACGAGATCGATGACACGCCCGTCGGTCTGCTGGAAACGCAGTTCCCCTTCCGCGATCCGGCCGCCGCCGAATTCGACGAGCCGCATCAGCGAGAGCGCCGAGACCGATTTGCCGGAGCCGGATTCGCCGACGACGCAGACGCATTCGCCGGGGGCGATGTCGAAGCTGACGTTGCGCACGCCGGTGACGGGGCCGGAATGGGTCTCGAACTCGACCCGCAGCCCGGCGATCGAAACGAGCGGCCGCGTGCCGGAAACCTGCGGAGCATGGGGCGTATCGAGCATCGAACCTCCCGGGCCTGGGCCCGGCCATCCCATCGGCCTGGAGGCAGCCCCGCAGCCGAGAACCAATGTCCGGCGAGAGGCGGGGCTTTCTCCAAAAAAGTATTGTTTGTTACATATTGACTGTCTAATCGCATGTTTGCAATCTATTTTACATAATCCGGCGATCGAGACAGGTGCCATCAGGATGGATCAGGACCTCATAGGCCGCGCTGTCGGCGGGCGCCCGCGCCGGCATTCCGTCGCGCGCGACTAGGGCCTCCAGATGCTCCATTACACGCTGCGCCGACTCTTGGTGGCGATCCCCACGCTGCTGCTGATCAGCCTTGTCATCTTCCTGCTGCTCGGCCTCGCGCCCGGCGACCCGATGGCGCAGCTGCCGCTGACGATCCCGCCCGAGGTGAAGGAGAAGATGCGCGCCTCGCTCGGTCTCGGCGATCCCCTGCTGGTCCGCTATCTCCTGTGGCTCAAGCAGTTCTTCTGGGTCGAGCCGCTGCATGTCCTCGACACGCTGTTGGGGCTGAACCTGGCAGGCGAGAGCCAGCGCGTCATGTCATGGCAGTCACGCGCGCCGGTGGCCGACATCATCGCGCAGAGGCTGCCGCAGACGCTCTGGGTCGTCGGGCTCGCCTATGTCGTGGGCACCGCCATCGCGTTGCCGATCGGCATCCTGTCGGCCTATCGCCAGCATAGCTGGTTCGACCAGATCGGCACCTTCCTCTCGATGATCGGCTTCTCGGTGCCGACCTTCTTCACCGGCGTGCTGTTGATCGTGGTCTTCTCGGTCGGGCTCGGCTGGTTTCCCTCGCTCTACGACACGACGCTGAGGGTGACGAGCTGGGACAGCTTCCTGGCGCAGATCCGCCAGATGGTTCTGCCAGTGATGGTGCTCGCCCTCTACAATGCCAGCCAGATCAGCCGGTTCATGCGAGCCTCGATGCTCGATAACCTGCGGCAGGACTATGTCCGCACCGCTCGCGCCAACGGGCTGAGCGAGGGGGTGGTGGTGCTGGTCCATGTGCTGCGCAACTCGATGATTCCGGTCGTGACCGTGATCGCGATGGGCGTGCCCCACATCTTCGGCGGCGCCATCATCACCGAGCAGGTCTTCAAGGTGAACGGGATCGGCGAGCTGCTGATCTCGTCGATCCAGGCCAACGACGTGCCGATGGTCCAGACCCTGACCTTCATCTTCGCGGTGCTGATCGTGCTGTTCAACCTGATGGCCGACATCCTGTACGGCATTCTCGATCCGAGGATCCGCTATGACTGAGGCTGTTGCGATCGCGCCCCGCCAGCGCTCGAGCCATGCGCGCGATGTCTGGCGCCGGTTCCGCAAGCATCGCGGCGCGATGATTGGCGCGGTGATCCTCGGCGCGATCCTGCTGGCTGTCATCGCCGGCCCCTGGCTCTGGCATCTCGACCCGACCGCCATTTCCATGCGGCTGCGCAACAGGGGGCCGTCGCTGGATCATCCGCTCGGCACCGACCATCTCGGGCGCGATATGCTGGCGCGACTGATCGCGGGCGGACGGGTCTCGCTGACGGTCGGCTTCACCGCGATGGGGCTCTCGCTGGTGCTGGGGACGCTGGTGGGCGTTTGTGCAGGCTTCCTGCGCGGGCTCGACGGTATCCTGATGCGGCTGACCGACCTCTTCCTCGCGCTTCCGTTGCTGCCCCTGCTCCTCGTCATGTCGATGTTGTTCCGCGAGCCGCTGTCGCAATCGCTCGGCGCCGAGACCGGGATATTCCTGCTGATCGTCGCCGCCATCGGGGGAACGAGCTGGATGCATACCGCGCGCCTCGTCCGCGGCGAGGTCCTCACCCTGAAGGAACGCGAATTCGTCCTGGCCGCTCGGTCGGTGGGCACGCGCGACGGCAAGATGATCCTGCGCCACATCCTGCCCAACGTGCTGTCGCCGATCCTGGTTTCGGCGACGCTCGGGATCGCCAGCGCGATCATCACCGAAAGCTCGCTCTCCTTCCTCGGGCTCGGCTTCCCACCGGATTTCCCGACCTGGGGGCGGCTGCTCTACGATGCGGTCGACCAGATCCAGCTCTATCCGATGCGGGTGATCCTGCCCGGCGTCGCGATTTCGCTGACGGTGCTGTCGGTCAACTATATCGGCGACGGCCTGCGCGACGCGATGGATCCGCGAGCACGCACCCGCTGAGCAAGGCGGCCACAAAGAGGACGTTCAGCCCTCGATCCGGTCCCGCAGCTGGTTGAACGGGCCGCGGCAGAGCTGCACCATCCGCCCCAGCAACGCGCCGGCGACGACCCGCGGCGGCTGCCGCTGGGGCCACCAGTCGAGCCCCGCGGCAGGGTTCTCCAAGGTCCGGGCGAAGGCGACGGACAAAGCTGCCGAGGTCGGAACCCCGCGACCGGACCAGCCCGAAAGCGCCCAGAGCCCGTCGTCGAGCCGCTGGATCGAGGGTGTCTGATCAAGCGCCATGCTGATGGCGCCTGTCCACATGAAGTCCCAGTCCAGCCCCGCGAGAACCGGCCAGATCCGCGCCAGCCGGCGGGTCATGAAGCCCGCCGTGTAGTCGAAGCGGCTGCCGCGGCCGGGCTCCTGCAAGCCGCCGGTGATGATCCTTCCGGAGGCATCGATCCGGAAGAACATCGGATCATGATGGGTGTCGCCGAAATTCATGCCCGAGGGCATGACGCCGGCGCGCTCCTCGGCCGTCAGCGGGCGGCTCGCGACGGCGTAGCTCGTCAGCGGGAAGAAGCCCTGTGTCACCGCGCCGGGGATCGCCGCCGTCGAATAGGCGTCGGTCGTCAGGCCGACGGCCCTGGCGCGGATTTCACCCTCGGGCGTGCGGATGCACCAGCGGCCGCCGTCGCGCGAGAATCCGGTCATCGGGCTGTCGGTGAAGATTTCGACCCCGAGCGATAGTGCGAGCCGCGCCAGTTCGCGTGCATAGCCGAGCGGATTGACATGTCCCCCTTCGCGATGGACCCAACCACCCAGGAAGGCGCGGGTGCCGGTGAGCGCGGCGATCTCGTCGGCATCCAGATAGCGGTCGGTTTTGCCGTAGCCAGCGTATTTCGCCTGTGCTGCCCGCGTCGCGGCCAGGGTCCGGTCATTATAGGCCGCGCTGAGCGTGCCCTTCTGGATCGCCTCGCAGCGCAGGCCGTGCCGTGCGATCCGGTCGAAGACCCGTGCTCCGGCTTCGGCAAGGAGATCGACGCCCTTCTTCGGCAGGATCGCGGGGTCGAGATAGCGGAAGACCGGGATGCATTGGCCGTGATTGCGGCCGGAGCCACCGGCGCCGATGCCGCGCGCCTCGATCACCGCGACGCGCGCGCCGGCCTCTGCCAGTTCGATCGCGGTCAGCAGGCCGCCATAGCCGCCTCCGACCAGCAGGATGTCGACCTCCCGTGTGCCGGCGAGGCGCCCGGTCTCCGGGGCGGCGACGGCGGTCAGCGCATAGGGTGGCTCGGCTGAAAAAGGGGTCATGCGGCGACTTCCCGGTCGATGGCGGCCGTCAAGGCGCCAGCGAGGCGGCTGGCCCAGCGGGCCCGGTCCGGCCCGGTCTCCAGGAGATCGTTGGTCACCTCGAAGCCGCAGGCCGGCAGGCCCGTGCCATAGCTGTGCCAATCGACCGTGTAGACGCCGCTGCGCCCGGAATAGGGTTGGTTGTCGCCCAGCACGAGGCCTTTCTCCGTGCCGAGATGGCCGAGCAGATGGCGCGACAGGGTGTCGTCGTCATGCCAGATCGTGCCGCCGTCCCAGGGACGGTGCTGGCCGTCGAAAACGCGGGTGCAGCTGTGAAGCGCGAAGAAGAACGGTCGGGAATGACGCGCGGTTTGACGCGCCCAGATCTCTCCTAGGAGCCGGTGATAGGGCCAGAAGACTGCGTCTTGCCGGGCTTCCCGCTCGGCGGCCGACAACGCTTTATTGAGCGCGATCGGGGTGCCTTCCAGCGCCACAGGGATCGAGCGGGGGTCGTCGACCCAACGGTTCACGTCGATGACGAGGCGGCTGACATCACAGAGCACGATCGGCACGTCGATACGGGAGGCGAGATCATGCGCGAGCTCCGCCACGCCGAGATCGCAGAAATAGTGGCTTTCTCGCCAGGCGGACGCGAGCCCGAGATCGCCGAGCCCGGGCGGAATCGAACGCCCGGCGTGATCGACCGCGATCAACCCGGGCAAGCGACCATGCGGATTCAGCACGATCGGCGGATTGGCATGCATGGAGGGTCAGCTTTCCTTGACGGACGGCTCTGCCGTGCCGAGCTTGCGCAGCTCCTCGATCCGGGCGAGCCGGTCGCGGCTCCAGTCGCGGCAGCGCTGGCTGACGGCGGCGACGATTGCCTCGATCTGGGCGGTAGCGACGACGCGCGAGCCGAAAGGCGAGGTCGAGGCGTCGGGTGAGGTCAGCACCGCGTCGGCATATTCCGCGATCGGCGAACGCCAGATGTCGGTGAACAGGCAGATGCGGGCGCCGCTCCGGCGCGCCTCGCGCGCGAAGGTCAGAAGCTCGCTCTGGTAGCGGCGATAGTCGAAGATCACGAAGACGTCCTGCGGCCCCGCATCGACGAGCGCGTCATAGGCAAAGCCCAGCATCAGCGGGGTGAAAGCGACGCCTGGCCGCAACTGGCCGAGCTGTGTCGCCAGGCGCTGTGCGAGATTCTGGCTATAGCGCCCGCCCAATAGCTTGATCGTCGCCCGCGGAGGGACCAGCAGGTCGACGATCGCGTCGAATTCCGCCGGCATGGCTTGGGCGGCCGCGACCTGCAGCGCCTCCGCCTGCATCAGCAAGGTGCGCTGGTAGACATGCTCCGGCGGCTCTCCAGACGCTTCGGCGCGAATGTTGTTCAAGGGCGAACCGAGCTGGCGCTCGACATCGGCGATGGCCGCCGCCTGGAAATCGGCGAAGCGCGAGAAGCCGATCTTGGCGAGGAAGCGCAGCACGGTCGGCGCGCTGACCGAGGCCTGCTTCGCCAACACCTCGACCGTCGCGAGCGCGCGCGTCGGATAGCCTTCGAGCAGGATCGAGGCGACCTTTCGCTCAGCCGTCGATCGGGCTTCGCTGCGGATCCTGTCGAAAAGGGGCGGTGCAGCCATTCTTGTATTCTTTATTACATATTGACTCAATTCAGGCATCTTGCACAGCATGTTACAACAATCAACGTATCCCTTCCGGAAGCTTTGCCAAGCGAGCCGGGACAGCGACAGGAGAAGACAGGATGAGCACGGCCAAGTTCCTGACCGCGGCCGCACTTGCGCTGCTGCCCTTCGCTGCCCATGCCGAACGAGGCTCGGATGGGGATCTCAAGATCCTCTACTGGCAGGCCGCTTCGACGCTGAATCCCTACCTGTCCGGGATCGGCAAGGAGGTCGATGCGGCGGCGCTCATCGTCGAGCCGCTCGCACGCTTCGATCCGCAGGGCACGCTGGTGCCGCTGCTGGCGGCAGAGATTCCGACGAAAGAAAACGGCGGCATCGCGGCCGACACGACGATGATAACCTGGAAGCTGCGCCACGGCGTCAAATGGGCCGATGGCAGCGCCTTCACGGCAAAGGATGTCGTCTTCACCTGGAAATATTGTACCGCGCCGGGAGCGGGCTGCGCCGCCTCGAACGCCTTCGACGGCATCAAGGACATCCTGGCCAAGGACGATCTGACCGTTGAGATCCGGTTCGCGCAGCCGACGCCCTACCCTTATGTACCGTTCGTTAGCTCGACGACGCCGGTGCTGCAGGAAGCCCAGTTCAAGGACTGTATGGGCGCCAAGATCGCCTCCTGCACCGCGCAGAACTTCGCGCCGATTGGCACCGGCCCCTACAAGGTCAAGGACTTCAAGCCGAACGACGTCGTCGTCTACGCGATGAACCCGGCCTATCGCGAAGCCGACAAGCCGCATTTCTCGGGTGTGACGATTAAGGGCGGCGGCGACCCGATGTCCGCAGCGCGGGCCGTCTTCGAGACAGGCGAAACCGATTATGCCTGGAACTTGATGCTGGCGCCCGACGTCATGGCGAAGCTGGCCTCCACGGGCAAGGCAAGGCCGGTAACGGCTTTCGGCTCGATGGTCGAATACCTGTTCCTGAACCTGACCGATCCGTCGTCGGATCTGGGCGACAAGCGCTCGACTGTTGCGGGCGGCCCGAACAAGATCCTGAGCGATATCCGCGTGCGCAAGGCGCTGTCCCTCGCCATCGATCGGGCGGAGATCGCGGAGGTTCTCTATGGCGACCAGGGCAAGTCGACCTGCAATGTCGTGCCGGCACCCGCCCAATATGTCTCGAACGCCAATGACGGCTGCCTGAAGCCGAATGTCGCGGCGGCCAAAGCCCTGCTGGACGAGGCCGGCTGGAAGCTTGGCGCTGACGGCTTCCGTGAGAAGGACGGGCAGAAGCTGAGGCTGTCCTTCCTGACCTCGACCAGCGGGGTTCGGCAGGATACCCAGGCCATGCTGAAGGAGTACTGGAAGGCCCTCGGCGTCGCCGTCGATCTTCGCAATGTCAGTGCATCGGTCTTCTTCGGCGGCGATGCCGGCAATCCGGACACCAGGCAGAAGTTCTACGCCGATATCGAGATGTATACCGACAACTCGAAAGGGCTCGATCAGGAATCCTACCTGAACAAGTGGACCTGTGCGGCGATCCCGTCCCCGGCCACGCAATGGCAGGGCAGCAACATGCCGCGCTACTGCGCGCAGGACTACGATGCCTTGTCCCAGACCCTGCGGAAGACCGACGGGATTGCGGCGCGCGCCGATCTCGCTCGTAAGATGAACGACATGCTGGTGCAGTCTTATGCCGTCATCCCGCTCGTGCATCGCGGCAATATCTCGGGCGCGGCAAAGTCGCTCGCCGGGGTTTCGATGAACCCGTGGGATAGTGAGCTCTGGGACGTCGGCAATTGGTCCAGGGGCAAATAGGGCATCCGCTATTTTGTCATTTGGACGGCGGAGACCAAGCCAAGTTCGGACGTGCCTTGCCGAGGGAACCATGCCTGGACGCCCGACACTGCGTCTGCTTGCCTTCGCGGCGCCCTGCTTCGTCGCACGCTGTGACCGTGCGCGGCGGCGAAGCCTCCTCCCATCCCGCCGCCGCGGCGACCGCCAACGCGATCCAGGCGCCCCATTGACGAGCTAGTCGTCGGTCGTTCAGGGTTGCCGCTCCGGCGCCGGGGCGGTTGTGCCCGGCCAGCAATTGACCTCTCTGTCTCTATCGCTCTGAGGCTTTACGGATCACGCCATTCTCCTGGAGGAAAGATGATACGGACCCCTGTCGAGCCGCTTAGCGCGCAGCGTCCAACCCTCGCCATCCTGGCTTGCGGCGTCCTTCTGCCTCTTGTTCTCGCAGGCTGCGGCGGCGAGAGCCTGTTGCCCACCGCGAGCAGCGACGCGGCAAGCGCGCCGGCCCCGACCGGCATTACGCGCGATGCCCTGATCGGGCGCTGGGGCGTCGCCTCCTTCCACGCCGACAAGGATCGCAAGCGCACCGAAGCCGAGGCGCGAAGCCAGTGCAAGCAACCCTATGTGATTGCAAAGGGCCCTGGCGACGGGGTGATGATGCATGTCGCGGATGATCCCAAGCTCTACGAGCTCAGGCTAAAGGCGGGGCCCGGCGGCAAGACCTATCTCGGCTTCGAGGCTCCGGCCGGCGATCCGCAGGATCGCGAATTGCTGTCGGTAAAGCCGAAGGAGATCGTGGCGCGCTTCGTCGACCCCGATGTGAGCACCCGCTACGGCACCTTCATCTACAGCCGATGCAGCTGAGCGGAGGCGATGAGATGAGCATCATCACCCGCGCCGCTCTGCGCGGCCTGGTCATGTCCGGTTTCGGCCTGGCGCTACTTCTCACCTTGTCGGGAGCCGCGTCCGCGCAGCCGCGACCGCCGGCGGAAATCAAGGAGACGATGGATATCGGCGACGAGCCGGGCCGCGTCTCGACCGAGGAAGTCAGCATCACCGAGGGGCCCTATGCTCGCCAGATGGTGCTGTTCCGCTCGAACGAGGCGCCGGGCACAGTGGTGATTCATTCGGCCGAGCGCTTCCTCTATGTGGTACAGGGCAACGGCCGCGCCCTGCGCTACGGCATCGGCGTCGGGCGCGAGGGCTTTACCTGGTCCGGCCAGGTCAAGGTCAGTCGCAAGGCGGAATGGCCTGACTGGCGCCCGCCGCCGGAGATGCTGCAACGCCAGCCCTATCTGCCGCGCTTCATGGCCGGCGGTCCGGGTAACCCGATGGGCGCGCGCGCGCTCTATCTAGGCTCGACCGTCTTCCGCATCCACGGCACGAACCAGCCGGAGACGATCGGCCAGGCGATCTCCTCCGGCTGCTTCCGCCTCGCCAATGGCGACATCGCCGACCTCTACGACCGTGTGCCGGTCGGCACCAAGGTCATCATCCGCCACAAGGCGACGCTGTGATCGGCCCCGCCGCTTCCGTCGATCTGCGAAAGGAATAGACAGACATGTCGAAGGCCTCATGGATTCGCCGCTCTGGCCTCGGCCTCGCCGTGCTTTGCGGCCTCGCCGTTCATGCCCACGCTGGAATGCTCGATACGGTGAAGCAGCGCGGCACCCTGCAATGCGGCGTCAGCGAAGGCGTGGTCGGCTTCTCGGAAAAGGATGCTCAGGGCAACTGGCGCGGCTTCGATGTCGATTTCTGCCGCGCCGTTGCGGCTGCCGTGCTGGGTGACGCGAGCAAGGTCGCATTCACGCCGCTCTCCGCGAGCCAGCGCTTCAACGCGCTGAAGGGTGGCGAGGTCGACCTGCTGGCTCGCAACTCGACCTGGACGCTCGGCCGCGAGGCCGAGCTGGGCCTGGCCTTCGCGGGCATCACCTATCATGACGGCCAAGGCTTCCTGGCGAAGCGCTCGCTCAAGGTCGATACCGCGCTCTCGCTCGACAAGGCCAAGATCTGCGTCGAGGCCGGCACCACCACCCAACTCAACCTCGCCGACTTCTTCAAGGCCAATTCCATGACCTTTGAGGAGAAGGTCTATCCGAGCGCGGCGGAAGCTTTTGCCGCCTTCGAGGGCGGGCAATGCGACGTGCTGACCCGCGACCAGTCGGCCCTGCACGGTGACCGGCTCAGGCTGGCCAAGCCGGCCGAAGCCATCGTGCTGCCGGATGTGATCTCGAAGGAACCACTGGGACCGGTGGTGCGCAGCGACGACTTTCCCTGGTTCACCGTGGTGAAATGGGTGAATTTTGCGCTGGTCAATGCCGAGGAACTCGGCATCTCCGGCGCCAATTTCGACGAGGCGCTCAAATCGCAGAAGCCGGACGTGCGCCGATTCAGCGGGATGGAGGGCGGTTTCGGCAAGGCGCTTGGCCTCGATGCCGATTGGGCGATCCGCGCCGTCAAGGCCGGTGGCAATTATGCCGAGATCTATGAACGCAATCTCGGCACCGGTTCGAAGCTCGGCATTCCGCGCGGGCTCAACCAGCTCTGGAGCATGGGCGGCGTCCTCTACGCCCCGCCGCTGCGCTAGAATCCGCTGCGCCATGGCCATCGGGAAACGCTTCGCGCTCGACGACCATGGCGTATCGCCGGTTTCGCCGCGGCCTCGGCTTTCCGCGGTAGCGCTCGCCATAAGCGAGCGCGGCGCTGTCCCGCTGGCCGCCCTATGTGTCGCCATGCTCACGGGCCCACCCGCGCAAGCCGCGAGCAAGCCTCCGCTCTTCCTGCGCAGCTGCAGGATCTCCCCTCCAGATCCGAGCCCGCTTTTTTCGCTTCCCGCCGCGCCCAAACCCATCGCCGCAAGCGATGACGATGACGCTGAGGACGAAGATGAGGAGGATGATAGCCCCCGCGGCTTCGTTTCGCCGGGCTCTGGCACCTGCATCGCAGTGTCCGGCACCGTTAATGCGGGAATCCAGCGCGACGACTACAAGGCGAATGCACTGGCACGGGCGACCGGGCAGGTGCCGCAAAACGCCACCAGCTTCCCGCTGACCTCGACCTTCCGGATCGAGACCGGGCAAATCCTCTCCGACGGCCAGTATCTCGCGAGTGCCTTCGAGTTTTCCGCTGACACGACCAGCGAGGATGGCCGCGCGTTCACGATGAGCGAGGCCAGTATCACGCTCGGGGCGTTCGTCTTCGGGCTGGCAGGTTCGCGTTTCGATTTCTGGGCCGGCGACGACTTCGCCTTCATCGGGCGGATTCCGAGCCGGACCGTTGGACTGATCGGCTATGAGCGGCAATTGACCGAGCAGCTCAGCTTGTCGCTTTCGGCCGAGGATGTCGCTGTCGACCGGCGCACCGCGGTCCCCGTCGGAAACAGCTACCCAGACGGTGTCGTGCGCCTCGTCTATGAACAGGATGGGCTGACGCTGCATGGCGGCATCGCCGTGCGGGAGGTGCCGAGCGCCGGCGGCTCACGCCGCGTCGGCCGAGCTGCGATTCTCGGGGCAACCTGGGAACGGACGCTGCTGGACCGACCGCTGACGCTGACGGCCCAGATTGCCGGCGCGGTGAACGCCGCTCCCTATCTCGGCTCGCGGCTCGACCAGCGTACCACCTTTTCAGTCCTTGCCGGCGACCTGACGACGCGCGGCTGGAACGGGGTCGTTGCGATCGGGCGCGAATGGACGGATGAATGGTCCAGCAACGCCTATATCAGCCGTTACCGGCTTTCGGTGCCGAACCCCACGGGGTTGGCGGGCCGGATCCAGATCGACCGCGTGGCAGCGAATCTGATCTGGACGCCGGTCGAGGGGTTGCGTCTCGGCCTCGAAGGGTCGCTTGCCTGGCAGAAGCTCGACCTCGCTGGGAACGGACGTGCGGCGAGCCTCTCCGGCCGGCAGAGCTCGGCACAGCTCTTCATCGAGCGAACCTTCTAGTCGTCCACCGCTCGACCGTCATGACAGGCATCGCTGCGCGTTCCGCAGGTCGGCAAAGGACCCAGCCTCAGCCTCTCATTGGGGGCGTGCTATCGCGGCTTTCGTGGCGAACCCAAGTAACCTTGGGTGGTGTGCTGAAGTGGCTATAGCGCCAGCTCGACTATCAACGTTTCCCGCATTGCGAGAGCATCGTCTTCAGCCATGAACCAACGGAAACCCCGAGGAATGGCCTCGACACATAAATCGCCTGGGAAATGAAATCAGCTGGCGGACAGGGCGTCCGCCGAAGAGAAGAGCCAACAGCTTGATAGGGAAGGGGGCTTGAGCGGCTCACTTTCTGCTGTACCCGGGAATATACCCGGTTGCGCCTCCCACCCCGAGAAGGCGCCGTTCCCGGATGGTTCTGGGAGGGGGCTGCCTACGCCGCGTCTCCAGTTTCGATGGGTGCCTGACCAGACGGGCGAATACCCATGGGTGGCTATCTATGAGCTAGTGATCGGCCTACGCGAGCACGACATCCGTCGAGACAAGGCGGAAAACGCGAAGGGCGAAATGGCCGTCGAGTTGGGGCGCACACGGCGCGGCGGCGGAATGTTCCCGCTTCCGAACGACAAGCCCTATCGCGATGGCGCGCATTCTACCTGGGACAGCGAACATCTCGGGGGCCTGCCGGTCTTCGTAATCGACCCCAACGGCAAGCCTTGGGTCGAAACGAGGCCCGAGCCCTGCATGATCCAGATGATCCCGGCAGACGAAGCCGCCCTCTCCAAAGCCACGGGAGGCCAGCATGTCTGACCTCACCACCCCCGTCTCGTTCTCGGATCATGGGAGGGGGCGCGAAGGCCTGATTGACCAGACGAGCCGCTTGTTGGCCGCTGGCTGGCGCGGCAACCCAAACATGTCGGGCGACGACCGTGACTTCATGACGCCTTCGATGCGGCGCCGTCACGACGACAAGGCGCGTTCAGTTGTCGAGTTCGTGGCGGCTTCGCTGCCGCAGCTCAGTCCGTGGCGAGATCTTGCCAGTGCGCCGGAGGACGAATGGGTTCTCCTCGCGACGACTGGCGGCTGGGTTGGCGAAGCCATGGTCATCGAAGGCGAATGGAAGTGGGCCAGCGGCAACGTCTTTCACTCCGACATCGTCCCGCTGAAATGGATGCCGCTGCCTGAACATCCTGAGAGTTCTGGCCGGAATCGCGCGGATGCCACCCCAAAAAACCCCCTCTCTGAAGGGAGGGAGAGGTCATGAGGGGGCTGCGTGTCCTCATCGGCGGGGAATATAGCGGGACGATCCGTGACGCGTTCATCGCGCGCGGCCACGACGCCATGTCCTGCGACTTCTCCGCGACGGCTGCCCCCGGCCCGCACTACCGGGGCGACTGGGCCGACATCGAGGGCGATGGCTGGGATCTGGCCATCTACCACCGCACCTGCACCTACATGGCGAATTCCGGCGCCAAGCATCTCTATCGTGGGATGAAGAAGGAGAACGGCATCGACGAAGGCCGCTTCATCGACATGCTGCGGGACGCGCATGCGTTCTGGCTTCACATGCAGCAATGCCCGGTCGAGTTCGCTGCCTGGGAAAACCCGGTGATGCTTGGCTATGCCCAGCTCCTGGTCGGCAAGCCAGATCAGACCGTGCAGCCATGGTGGTTCGCGACCGACCATGCCGGCCCGGACAACGTGAAGAAGGCCACGTGCTGGTGGACGAAGGGTGGCCTGCCGAAGCTCAAGCCGACCGGCCTGCTCGATGGCTCCACAGCCCGCGACGAGGTCTTCCAGATGGCCCCGACCAAGGACCCGGAAGAGCGTCGCATGGCGCGCTCCAGGTTCACGCCCGGCCATGCTGCGGCGATTGCCGACCAGTGGGGTGCGTTCGTCATTGCGAGGAAAGCCGGGCGCCACAATTCCTGTGTCTCGACCGCTGCGCACCCAGACTTTGTGACATCCGGGAGGGCCGCATGACCGATCACTCTGACCTGATCGCGCGGTTGCGGGCCGCATGTGTTGGGCACCCGAGCGCGTCAATCGCATGGCCGCACCGCGTTCTGCACGAAGCAGCCTCCGCCCTCTCGTCTCAGTCCCTCTCCTTGTCGGAGGCGAGGGAAGAGATCGAGAGGTTGAGAGGATTAGTAGCTGGCATCCGCGAGCCGGACCCAGCTACCGCAACGCCCTACGGCATAATCGATCCCGACTATGCGCGGGTCTTCACGATAGCTCGTTGCATTGCGTGGTCTGAAGGTTACGCGCTGATGATGCACGGCAGTTTCACGCGCGACCTGGATTTGCTGGCCGTGCCGTGGACGGAAACCGCTAGCGAACCCGAGCATGTCGTCAACCGGATAGCCGAGGCCTGCGATCTGATGCGGCCGCACCGGCCAGCGTCTGCGAAGCCGCAGGGCCGTCTAGCTTTCACCCTCATGTTCAAGGGGTTCGGCGATCCTCGCTTTGTCGATCTGTCAGTGATGCCGCGGAGGAGTGATGCCCATGGCTGAACCAATGAAGAGCCTGCGCGATCAAATCGCCGATTTGATCGACGAGAACGCTGAGGTGCGTGGTGAGCACTACAACGACCACGCCATTCTGACCAACGCTGACGAGCTTGCCGCCAGTATCGTCGAATTGCTCAGCCTCTCCGCTCAATCGGCTCTGGAGAACGGCCCTGCCGGTCTCGCGGATGCCACAAATGATCCTGCCTCGCCCTCCCTCTCCTCACTGCGGAAAGGGGCGGAGGTCATGCGTGCGGCAATTAAGTCCGTGACCGACGCGACGGGCGCATACCTGCCGCCAGATGGCATTTCGAAGGACGAGCTTATCAGCCGCGTCCTCGCTGCAACCGACAATCCCGAAATCAACGCTGTCATGTTGGGAGGCCGAAATGGCGCGCCGTGACTATGAGATGACCGAAGCCGACCTCAAGGGGCTTCTCGATGCAATGAAGCCCGTCCCGTACATAATTGTCGGCGGCATGCGCCCGGCCTCTCAGCAGGAGAACGCGAACGCGGCGTGGGAAGCCCTCGGCAACCGGATGGGCTTCGAGCACATGACGGTGCGCCCGAACGGCAAAGGCGACCGCTTCTTCAGCGCTGAGCCCAAGGCCGCCCTCGTTTCTGGCAGCCGGGAGGATGGGGATGGCACTGCCTGAAGCTCTGATCTGGTGTTCCGTCTTCCTCGCCATCGGCATTGCTGCGGCCGGGTTCTGGGTCGGCACCGGCATATCCGAACTATCCAACATCAGCGTGGAGATCAGCCATGAAGACTAAGCCTCCGTTCGATGGCGAGATCCATGCGGTCAGCGCCAAGACGATGCCCGATCTCAACACCCCCAAGCGCGAGCCTGGCTGGTTCCTCGGGGGCCCCACCCCCGAGGCCACCCCCACGCGCGATGAGGCGGTGCGCGAAGACCCGCCACGCATCTGGCTTGAACCCATTGACCGGAGCCAGCCTTTCGCAGGCGATGAGCGCACTTGGTGCGAAGATAAGGTCTGGCCAGAAGGCGACGATCAAGACGAGCCGACTGAATACATCCGAGCCGATCTCGCCTCCGCCCCAGCCCCTGCGAGCGGGGTGGATGCAGGTTGGCAGACGATCGACAGCGCGCCAGAGGACGAATGGCTTCTGGTCGCGACCACTGGCGGTTGGGTTGGCGAGGCCATGGTCCTCGATGGCGTATGGAAGTGGGCCAGCGGCAACGTCTTCCATTCCGACATCGTCCCGCTGAAATGGATGCCGCTGCCTGAACATCCAGAAGTGGCAAAGGAGACTGCCGCTTGCCTGACGGATGCAGAGCAAAAGGAGCAAGCCGCGCGCTGTTCGTGCCGAGGCTCGGACGACTACTGCTCCTGCCAGAACGTGCCGGACGCTACCACAATCCGCAACCGAAGGAGGGCCTGACCATGCTTTTGGAAATCGCTCAGGCCATCGTTGCGGACGTGAAGGCCCGGCACTCTGAAGGTGATTGCCCAGTCACTCGGCAGCATAGCGTCGAGAACTTGGAAGACGCCTTGCTCTCCATCGCCTCCATCCCCCCGGCCGCGACGAGCGGGTCGGAGGCTGGGGGCGAGGCGGATGCGACGCAGAAGTTGCTCGATAAAGCTCTGACCGTCCTCGGACGGTGCCACACGGTTCTGTTCAACATGGCGAAGGAGAACGAGGGCGCGATCTTCAATCGCTGGCCGATCCACCATGAGCCGCTGCGCTCGGACGCTCGCAATCTGCTGCCGCTGATCGACGAGGTGCTTGGCGATGACTGATGCTCTGGAAGAGAAGGTCGCGCGAGCCATCTGTCTGTCGAAGCAGCGAATGGGCGATACTGATGCGGTCGCCGCGCAGTATGTCGAGACATTTTGGCGTGACTACCTGCCCGAGGCGAGCATCGCCGTCGCGACGTTGCTGCCGCTGATCGCCAAGCCCTCCTCGCCTGCGGGCGGGGATGTGCGAGAGGCGAAGCTCTGGGACATCCTCGACTGGATCGCCAACATGTCGACGGACCAGCCCGTCACCAACATGGCGAATGCCGGGCTCAAGCTGTTCCCGAACGGCAGACCCGCCGCCCTGTCTCCGTCCAGCTCTGCCGCTGAGCCGGTGGCTTGGCTGACCGAGTGGCAGTTCAAGGCGCCGGATTACCCGGTCAAATATCCGGGCGGCGGATCATACATGACAAGGGACGCCATCGATGCAGCCAACGTCTTGGCCAATAAACAGCGCTGGGACCCCGTCGACTGGGTAAGGCAGACTCCCCTCTACGCGCATCCCGCTCCCGCTGCGGTGGAGAGCGCGCAGGGGGTGAAGGCGCTGGAGTGGGACGAATATGAGACTGAAGGCGAAGTCGATCGCTGGGACGCGGAAACGGCGCTGGGCACGTTTTACGAGATCAGCACCCAGTTCGATGGTTACCACGTCGCGCACGATTGTACGCACTTAGCCGCGCGGTTCGACACGCTCGACCAAGCCAAAGCCGCAGCCCAAGCCGACTACGAGGCCCGCATCCGCGCCTGTCTCGCCACCGATAAGGAGGGGCGTGATGTCTGACGCTGTCCTGTTTGACAAAGATGTCGTCGCTCGCAAACCGCACCAGTGCGCCCATTGCCGGGCCGAGATCGCAATTGGTACACGCCATCGTTCGACAGTTCAGATTTACGATGGCGTCTTTGCTGCCGACCGAACCCACTTCGAATGCGAAGCCGCGTTCAAAGATCTAAACTACCAGTTGCGCGACGCGCATTGGTCCGACGACCTGCACTTCCTTGCAGATGACGACATCGAAGACGGTGAGAGAGATTGGATGCGGGAGAAGCATCCGGCCGTTGCTGAGCGACTTTGGCCAACCCACCCCCGCCCCGCCAAGGAGAACGAAGGACATGGCTGAGAAGCTGACGAAGGCGCAGCGGGAATTGCTGGTCGAGTTGTCCGAGCGCGATTCACGGATGCACCTGTGGGCCACCTACAAGCCGATCATGCGGCTCCATGAACTCGGGCTCGTCGACAAGAGGGAGCACGCGCTTTCATCCCCGAGCTTTGCGATCACCCCCGCCGGCCGCGCCGCCCTGGAGTCCAGCCATGATCGATGAGAAGGCGCTGATCCAGATCCTGCGCGATACGATCAAGGTCGACGCGAGCGGGCTCGCACCGGCTGTTGTCGCGCATCATATCATGGGCTTTGAGGAAGCGGCACAACGCATCCTCCAAGCCCTCCGACCCGGCTCTACCGGAGAGGCTGAGGGGTGGGTGCTCGTGCCGAAGGAGCCGACAGAGGCGATGATCGAATCCGGCATGGCTGCAATGAGGGTAACACTATCCGATGGCCTGCCACGCGATCAACGTCAGGCGGCTGGCTACCGCGCCATGCTCGCTGCGGCGGGAGGGGAAGATGCCTGAATGGCTCGCGGTTCTCGCAATGCTGCTGACGTTCGTACAGGGCTTCGTGCTCGGCGGTATCCTCTATGCCCGCACACCATTCTGGGACGGCGTAAGATCAGTCTACAGCTTCGGGAGGTCCGCCCATGACCGCTAACCCCACAGCCCCAGCCGCGATGCCGAGCGAGGAGGAGATCAAGGATCTGCTGCTTCGCTTCCACGCGGACACCACTTCGGCTTGGCGCCACGAACGCGACGACATCGCCACCTCCGCGGCTCGCGCCGTCCTCGACCTTTTCGCCCCGATCCTGGCGGAGAAGTCGCTGCACCATGAGAATGGCGAACGCATCACCCGCAAGGATCTGAACAACGCCTATCGGGAAGGCTCTGAGAAAGGGCGCCTCGCTGCCCACCTGATCGACGGCGTCAACATCCCGCTCAACGCCTGCTGCTACCGCGACGGATGCCGCGCTCTCGAAGCCCGCGCCCTAGCCGCAGAAGCCGCGCTCGCTGCGATCAAGGCGAGGCATGCAGAATGGCGCAAGTGCATGCCTGCTGACTGGGAGGGCGATCCGTTGTCAGATGCGATCGAAGCCGCAGCCATCCGGGCGCAGGGGGAGTGATGCGCCAGCCCCGGGATGCTCATATGCTCCTGCTGATCGCGGCTATTGTCGCGGTTGGAGCATGGGGAATCTGGACAGGGGCTTGGCGATAGTCAGGCACGCCGCGCGACAGAGCGTCCTTGTGCGGCGGCTCAAGCTTCGCCCGCGATAGATCGCCGGCAAGCCATTCTTCCGTCCGCGCCTTATTGTGGGCCATGCCGCGCCAGACATTCCGGCTCCCGCAATGGCTGCAGACGACCCTTATCCGCGCGAGCGGCGTCATGTTGCTTTGCATCCCGCACTCAACAGCCGCCTTTCTCCCGCAGTCCTTGCATTCGCAGAGGAGCGGGACATCGTGCATGTAGAGCGTGTGGCGGTTGGGGCCGGCGAACATGCCTTCCGATCTGGCATCGGGCAGCGCGGAGTCAAGAAACAAAAAAGGCCCAGCCTTGCGACTGAGCCTTGAATGCCATTTGGCATTGATTCTATCTTTTATCGCCACACGCTTTCAGCAGAGTCTCCAGTGCTCTGCGGCCTGCTCCTTCCATGACGTGCAGCGGTATTTCGAAATCCTGCACCTTGCCGGCCGCGACGACGCTCATGACGGTTTGCCCCTCGCGGGTCCAGAATGTCACGAGCTCGGCTTTTTGGGGCGGTGGATAGCGGTCATGCGCACTCATGCAGCATCCCTCACCCAGCCTGAAACCATCTCGGCTGAAAGCGTCGACCGGAACACCTCTCCGCAGCGCTTCGAATAGGTGATAACCTTTGCCGATCGGCCAGACAACCACCCACCATTTGCGGCATAGGCATCCGGCGCGGCCAGAGTCTCGTGGCGCTCGACCTTCATCAGGTTCGTGGACTTGAGCTCGTCCGAATGCAGATGCCCAATATGGGCATAGCTGTATTTCGTCCGGCCATAGATCTCGCGCCATTTGCCCGCGAAGACGGAGTCGACATTGCCGATATTCCTACGGTGCCCGTGGTGCATAAACAGAGACGTCTCACCCCACTCGTAGACGTAATAGGTGCTGGCCGTGCTATCGACTGTCACTCGTGGCTCGTCCTCGTAGAACGCCGCGAATAGCTCGCGAAGCCACGCGCCAGATGCAGGGTCGTGGTTTGCGTCGGCCATCACGACATGAACATGCTGGTGTTTCTCGAGCAGCATGCGAATGATCTGGCGTACCGTACGGATGACGACGCGGATGACCTTTTGTAGTCGCGAGTCTGCGTCCAGAACATGGCGATGTGTCGGGGTGACGCTCTCGTGCCCGTCGTGGTGCAATAGGTCCCCAAGCTGCGCCAAGACGGCAGTGTGGGCGTTCGGGGCCAGATCGATTGCCGCGGTAAACCAGTCGAGCAAGAGCTTTTCGGCAATGCCAAGATCGTAGTCAGCGCCAGATTCTTCGCGCCAGGCCAGCATGCCCATGTGAACGTCGGTGACGACGAACATGTTGAGCAGTTCAGCGTGGCTGGCCTTTGGCGCCTTGATCGCCTTTGCCCTGGGCAGATCGTCCTTGAACGCCTGCGCCGCAGCCTGGATGGCATCAATCTGCGCCTGAGTGTCCAGCGCGGTCTTGGTCCACTGGGCCACGATCTTGCCGGCGCCGTCCGTTAGGGTTGAGATGCCCTTGACGATGTGCCCTTCGGGTACTGTGGCACCTTCGCTACGCTCCGGGCGCTGCTGTATGAACTCGCGTACGATGCGGCCGGACTCGTCCATCACCGCAGTCGTCTTGGATATTTCGAAGCCGGGCAGAACTGGCTTCGTGCCCATCATCCCACGAGCTGCAGCCTGATGCAGCCGGCTCTGCAGTCCGCCTCGAGACAGACCCAATGCCAAAGCCGTCTTTGTCTGATTGCGCTCGCATGCTTCATAAGCAGCAAGCGTCTCAGCCAAGACCTCGTCAGTCACGCCCGGCGTCATGCGCGGCCCATGAGCATGCACACCGTGCTAGCCGGCACGATGTACGAGATCGGGACGAGTCCGGGGCTGAAGCCTAGCGGCACAATCATCAGTCCAACGGTGATACCAACAACGTGTTCGTCGGTATCGAAGACCGGACCGCCGCTCATGCCCGGGGCTACCGTGGCGTCGAATACGAAGACCGAGGCCCAGGGGCCGACCTCGCGGACTTTGCCACTCATGCGCCCATTGGTCGTCACGAACTCGATGTTGCCAGGGTTTCCACGAGCATGAAGCTTTTCGTTCATGCGCGGCTCACGACAGGACAGGCGTGCAACGCCGATCTTCTCTGCAGGGTTCATACGCAGAAGCGCGACATCGTACTTCTTGTTGACCCACAGCACTGTGGCTTCGCGGGACGAGCCGTCATCAGCCTTGACCGTCATCTTAGCCTGGTCCGACGCGACATGCGCCGCGGTAACGATGAAGCCGTTGCCGATGTGAACGCCGGAGCCATGTCCGCCTGCGTCGATGACGAGCTTGACGGTATGACCAGCCTGCTTGGTGTTGGCGGCAGTGCTGCATGCTGCCATGAGGAAGGCGAGCGCCAGCAATCCCGCGATATGCAGGTTCCGCATGGTGGTGATTCCTTCGGTTCAGGAAGAGGAGGATCGGCGCGAGGCCGGGCGCGTTTCGATTACGCGGTCGAGGCGTTCATTGAGGTGACGGACCTGATTGCCAACATCCTTCACCGCCTCGAAGAGCGGAACCATCTGCTCTTTCATGCCTTGCCGCGAAACATAGGTTTCTGCGACATGGGTCTGGTAGTTCTTGAAATCTGTTCCGAGGGCGCGAAGCTCTGCCTCGACGGACGCTGTATCGGCAGCAAGTTCGCGTCGAGACACCTTCACAAGCGATTCGATGCGAAACCAGACCAAGGCAAGAGCGCCAATTGCAGCGGAAATATAGCCAACAAGCTCAATCGTAACCGGCATCAGCGCGCCTCATCAGCGGCTGCTACGGCCGCCTTGCGGCGCTGCTCACAGATTTTCAGGGATGTCCGGTCCTTGTTCCAGAAGCGGAAGGTTTCCGCGGCAGAAAGGCGCCTGATCTCGGTTTGAACCGGCTTCGGGCAGGCAATGCGAGCCTCTGCTGGAATGTCGGGACGAATGAACTCGACCTTCACTGTCGGCTTATCGCTTCTCGTTGAGCAACCGGACGCGATCAGCGTCAAGGCCACAAGCGTCAGGGTTCGGAAGATCACGGTTGCGGCGCTCCAGATCTGCGTTTTCATTGGTAAGGCGGGAGATTTCTTCGGCTGCTTGCCGGGATGCCTCTTCGGCCTGCTTTGCCTGTGCTTCGCGCTCGGCTTTGGCCTTGTCGTTGGCTGCCTGAATTTGCGCCTGCCACTGGGCATTGTTCAGTGCGACGGCTACCTTGATCGCCTTGTCCTGCATGCGCTCGATGGCCGCGAAACCGCGCCAAAAGCCGAGTCCCGCCAGGAGTAGAGCGCCAAGAGCAATGGCGGCATAGATTATCGGTTTGCTGGCGCGAGCCATGAGAAAGGCGAGCATCACAGGCCCTCCAGGCACATGGCCCGCTCTTCGGCGCGACGGCGCGTGAGGCCTGGGAACACGACGCCAGCCGCACGGTTCCACTTCATGAAAGCATCGCAGGCAGCGCGTGGCTGGCCGGCGTTTTGCAGGCGAGCGACGCTGGATTTGCAGTAAGCCCCGGTGCCGATGTTGTAGGCCAAGCTTAGATGCGCGACGTAGCGCTTCGGGGACATGTCCTTGGCCGAAGGTACGCAACGCTCTACTGCAGTCCCGAACTCATCGGCTCGGGCCAGAAGCATCGCCTTGCACTCCTCGACGGAAAACTTCATGCCTGGTCGGATCGGTTTCCCGTCGATTGTTCTGGTTTCGCCGTAGCAGACGGTCCACGGATAGCCCTTGGTTGCGGGATCGGGGTATGCATTCTGGCGAAGTCCCTCGAAGCCGCCGATCAGCGCCGCAGTCAGGACAGCGACCTGCGCGCTTTTCTTGACGCGGCTCATTGGTCTCCCCCCGAAACCTTGTCCTGCTTGATCAGGCGAGTGGCTGCAGCAAAGCCTGACGCGACACCGACGAAAAGGCTGGCCGATACACGCCCGTCGACCCAGTAGGTCATTCCTGAATCGAGCGCGCAGGCGATGACGATCAGGATGTTGGTGTGTAGGCTCCAGGCGCTCTTCAGCACCCGTCGCCAGTTAGTGACGAGCTTCACGGTTCTTTCCTGAATGCTGGTTGCCCGGCCGCCATTGCGGCTTGGAGCGCCTTGATCGTCTTGGGGTCAGCCACGCCGGTAACGCGCAGGCGATGCGCCGTCTGGAATGCCTTGAGCACCTGCATGCGGCGCATAGGGCAACCATTAGGCGCATAGCCAAGCTTGCGCAGCGCGGCCTCGACAGAGGCCTCGTTCATGGTGGTGATCCGCTGATGAAGTGGATTAGTAGACCAGACCGGCGAAGGCCGGATCTGGCGCATAGCCGAGGCAGCGATCGAACAGCGCGCCCTTCGGGCCGTCCATCTCCTGGTTGCCTGGGGTCATGAGGTGGACGGTGTCGTTCTGAAAGATCGTCGGGTTGAGTACATTGGCGGGTGTCGTGGGCGACAACGCCGCAATCTGCGTCGTGTCGATGCCGAACTTGATCCCGAGAATGGCCTTGTTCGCCTTGAGGTAGTTCATCACCTCAACGTTCTTGGCGCATAGAACCGGGTCCGTCGTGCCGACACCCGCGCCGCGCGCGTACATCCCACAATGCACGAAGACGAGATCAGCCACGGCGGCATAGCGCGTCTTCAAGGCGGCGATGAACGGCTTCAGGCAGCTGTCGATATAGTTGATCGTGCCGGTGTAGGTCGCGCCCGGCGTTCCGACGGGGACCGCGGCGAGGCCGGGATTTCCGTTCGTGCTGCCATAGGGGATATCGTTCGTGTCGTGGATCGCGATGACGAGCTGCTGGCGCGGCCCGACGACCATGTCGACCATCTGCTCGATATTGTCGAGCCAGTTGAAGCCGATGGTGTAGGTCCAGCCAGCGATGTTGACGAGGCGCCCGCTGTCCCGGCCGAAATTCCAGATCAGGCGGGATTTGCCGTGCGCCCACCTGTGGTTATGGGCGAATTTCTCAGACGATGTCGTCGAAGAGAAGAAAGTCGGCAGTCCGTTCGTCTGGATACCTTGCGCCCACATCTGATCCTGCGCGTTCGTGGATACGCCGCCGATCGATGAATTGCAGCGGCTATCTCCAACGCAAATGATCACCTGGCGGCGCAGACCGTCATTCTTCAGGTACGGGATGGTCGATGTGTTGCCATAGGAGCCGCGCGCCGTCGTCGAGTTGTAGCGGAAGTCCGAGACATCCAGACCGAGCGCTGTTGCGGCGCTGTATACGGAATCGGGCACAGCCAGATCGTATTCGGTGCTGTTGAGCACGCGCATCGTGCCATACTGCGTCGTGCCAGGCATCGGGCCGAACAGAGCAGACAAGCGGCGGTGAAGGCTGCGCTGATCCTTGTCCTCGCCTCCTTGCGCCTGGGCGACGGCTGCGGCGACGGCCGGAACAGCGATGGCGGGGCGAATGTATTGCGTCATGCCGCACCATCCATCTCGGCCTTCATCTGGCCGCGCTCCGTGGCGTCGATATTGGACTTGAAGACCCAGCCCGCGATCTCGCAGAGGCTGGGGCTGTTGTTCTGTCCGTTGTCGCCAATCGAGATCACGACGCTATCCGGCGTATTGAACGACCACGGCGCTGTTTCGGCCGGTGTCCATGCCTCGGTGTAGGGGGAAGACGTGCTGTTGAGATAAAGCGAGATAGAGGCCTGCGCGCCCGTCCAATCAAGTTCGAAGCCCACCGTGTTGAAGGCGTCGTTCGTGAGTTGCGGGCCGGAGGCGATCGTCGTCGTCTTCTGGGCACCGTCCGCTGCAGATAGGATAGCATAGAGCCGGCGGCCCGAAGTTGTCCCGTTGATGTACAGAGCGAAGCGCTCTGCGGCCGATCCATTGCCAGGTGGAGAGGCGTTGGACGGCGCTTCCGAAATGCAGATCAGGCAACGTTTCGAGCCCGTCACAGCGAGATCACTGCGCGGCTTGACCCGCATCCAGCCAGAGAGCTTGCCGAGGCCGTTCAGGAGCGAAAGCCGTTCCATCAGAAGCGAATGGCCGGCGATATCGGTGACGGCGCCGCCCGATGCTCCCTTGAGTGGCTGCAGCGCCTTGTCTCCGCGGCGCACGCCATAGCCGTTACCGCTCAGATCCTCCACGGCCGACACGGTGTCGAAGGCGACAGTGTCGTAATAGACAGAGGCCTGATCGACGCCGTTCCAATCCTTCCAGGTCTTGGCGATATTGCTCCATGCGAGCAGATTGGTGGAGCCGAAAGACGGGGTTGGGAGTATGGCATCTTGCGGTCCTGCGGGAGTATTTCCGCCACCTGACGCGCCAGAAAATGCCCCCCCTTTCCCAAAAGCGCCGCCTTTCCCGAAAGCGCCGCCCTTGCTGAAAAGTCCTCCCCTGGAAAATGCCGACATGCTTTAGGCCTTGAAGAAAGTAACGGACCCAGAGCAAGCCGCGCCAGACACAAGGCAGATGTGTGTAACGGCGGTCGTGCCATCTTCTAGGTAGTCGCTGATGTGACGAAGGGCCGGGTTGAGTTCAGCACCATTCGCGCTCTGACCGCTCGACGGAACCGCAACGGTCGTCGTACCGGATACGCCATCCACTGCCCAGAAGTCGCCATTGAACGAAAAATCTACCGCCTTAGCCCCGGCGGGGATCGCAATATTGGCCTGAGTGTTGGCCGCAAGAACGATATTATAGATCCAGGAACGCCCACCGAACTGGCGCGCGAAAGCGCCCCGCGGGTTCGCCGCGGAGGCCGTGAAGAATTGACGTGTCATGGATGCTCCGTGAGGAGGTGGAAGTTGGATCAGTAGAAGGTGGAGCGCCACTGGCTGAACGGCAGTGCAGTCCAAGTCCCGTTTGTGCCGGGGTAGTTCGCGATCTGAGTGGTGTAGCTGGCAAGGCCTGGGGGAACGCCCCAGCAAATCCCGCCATTGGGCATCGCCATGCCGGGCACTTCGTACACCCGCTCGCACCAGTCCAAAACCATCGCGGGCGATCGGAACATGGCCTCGTAGAACGCCGACAACCAACAGGTCGCGCCAGCCGTTGCGCGGCCAACGCGGGACTCGGCGAGTTTAACGGGAACGCAATTCGACGGGCGCGCTACCACAACGTCGGCAAGGGAAAGCAACTGCCCTGAGATGTCTGCCCATCCCCGATCATTCGGAACATCGAAGAATTTCCAGGCCCCCCCGACCTTTGCTTCAAGAGCGATATGGCCATCATCGAAGCCGTTCGTCCGAGACACGCTCATAAGGTGCACCTGCCGCGTCTCGACGCCGACAGAAGGCGCGCAGCCGCGCACGAAGGCGGTTGTGAGCCCGCATCGCATTTCGACCGGGCGAGACTTCGCAATGGTCAAAAGCTGGGCCTGAGACTGACCCTCATCGAATGCCCCGTAAGAGCAAAGGGAGGACATCGCTTGGAGGAACGTCAACGGGTCCATGGTCCCGTCAACTTCAGTCACGACGCGGTAGCCGCCATCCGCATAGGGCGTGCCCCACGGCGTGGCATAATCATTGGCCATTAAGGAGATGAGGCCCTGCCTGTCGAGAGTGTAAAAGCCTGCATTTCCTGCGTAGTTATTGTACAGGAACGTACGCTTCGTCACGAAAAGCCCAGTGCCGAGGCTGCCGTTGCCCTGCATTTGCGGGATGACATCGATTGCGCCATCCGGCGTGATATAAGCGACCCTCTGATACAGGCTCATACGGACCTCAAATGAATGGAAGAATTGAGCTCGTGCCCGCGCCCTCGCTTGATGCGAGCGAGATGATGAAGGTGCGTGAGAGGCTTACTGACCCGTCGGCGATCGTCGCGGGTCACGACCCCGATCGCGTCGTGCTTCTTGCCGACCCGTCAGATGATCTCGCTGCGTCGATGGTCCAGCGGTTCGGGCGCCCGCTTTTTGTCAGAAGCGTCGAAGACCTCCGCCTAGCGTCAGGCCGGGTACTGCTTTCCTATGGAACGTCTGTCATCGTCCCGGCGGATGTGCTCGAACGCTTCGCCGGTCGGGCCTATAACATCCACGCCGCATCCCCAGACTACCCTGGACGCGACCCGCACCACTGGGCGACCTATGACGGCGTGACACGCTACGGTGCGACGATGCACGTCATGACGGAGCGCGTAGACGAAGGGGCGATCGTCGATGTGGAGTGGTTTGACGTACCCACTGGCGCCAAACCCTCTCAACTCCTTGCGATGGCCAACGACGCCGCGCTGCGGATCATGAAACGCAATGCGGCAAAGCTTCGGGCTGGCGCCGCACTGATGCCGTTGCCTGGGGTCAAATGGGGCGGCGTTAAGCGATCTCGCAAAGACTTCCTCGAGATATGCCGGATCACGCCAGACATTGAACCGGCAGAGCTCGACCGTCGGTTCAATGCCTTTGACGGTGAGCGCCACGCCAACCTTTGGGTTGAGATTTGCGGGCGAAGGTTTGTCGTCGATCGCCGCTAAGGGCCAAAGATCACGCCCCCCGGAAAACGACGGATAGACCCATTGGGCCGTTCTGCGCCACACCGGAATTGTGCTTCTGCGTCAGATTCAACACGTCACCGGCAGTGAGCTTCAGCAAGCCAGCCCCTGAAAAGAATGCACCGAGGCCGAGGGCCGCGCTGTTGATCGAAGATCCAGAACTGCCGATCTTCGAAATGCTGTTTACATTTATTGACGACACATAAGAGAAAGATCCCGATGTTATCGAGTAATTCGAATAAAGGTAAAACGAGATATCATAATATCCAGTTACACCGATTGTTATATCGCCGGACACTAGCGTTGTTCCGGGCAAATTATTAACAATACTACCGAAAGTTGTGATTTTTGTCAGAGTATTATCTGGCACGTTAAAAGTCGTTGCAGGGTTGGCGATAAGCCCGTAAACCGGCGTCGCCCGAATGGCCGTATTGATATCGCTCGGCAGCGGCGAAACGACCACGATGTTGGTGCCGTCATCGATCGTCGGATACCAGGTTCCGGCGACGAGATCGCCGACGGCGGGGTCCGACGTGCCATCCCGGCGCTTGATCGGACGCGTGCCGAGCCCGCTGACGTTGGCGGTGACGGTGGTGGCAGTGTTCGTCGCAGGCGCCTTGACCCAGAGCACGCGGCCAGCCGCGTAAGCGGCCAGAGCCGGCGTCGGAGCCACGACCCAGGCGTTCGCGGTGCCGGTGGCGATGGCGTATTTGAATTTGCCCGCCTGAAGCGTCCGAGCCAGAGATGTCTCGAGATTGCCGATATTGCCGTCATCCAGCGCGTCGAACCCGCCATAGTCGTTGATCAGTTGCCCGATCATCGCGGCCATGGCAGCACTTTGGCGAAGGCCCTTGTTGACCTGGCTCGACTGCGCGACGCCTGCGGTGTAGCCCGAAAGCCGCGCCGCCAGGGCCGCCCAATCGGTTTGCGCAAGCACATTCGCTCCGCCCGCCGTGGCGAACGGCAGGAAGTCATTCGTTGGCATCGAGTGCTCCGAAGATCAGGAAGTGAAGTAGCTCGGAGGGGCGCCCCATGCGCCGCTGTCCCAGCCGGAAATGTAGCTATTCTGGACGTCGAACCCGAAAAGTGGGCCGTTGACGGTTGTGATCAGGTAGTTGGCCTGAACACCTTCTGGTTTGAGTGGCAGATAGCCTTGCGAAAGCAGCGCGATAAAAAGCGCCGAAGGGATCACGCCAGAGACGCCGAAGGTGATCGTCATGTCTTGGTTGTCGATGACGATGATATTGGTGTCGCCATTCGGAAACAGGATTTCTAACGCCTGTTTTGCGCTCGGTAGGGTGCCATCCCAACCATTCGCGGCGATCTTTGCCCGCAACAACGTACGGTAGGTTTCATCATCGAGGCGCGTGATGCCGGCCGGTGTGTCGTATTGAGGCTGATACCAGACACCCTGATCGAAGCCTTTGAGCGAGGTGTCCCAAGAGAACCATGCGCTCGCAATCGGCACCTTCACGAAGCGGGACCGCCCCACCCATTCGCCAACTGCGTCGAGTTGAGCACCGATGGCTTGGTCGATGTCGAAGTCGAGCGGCAGATGCTCAACGAAGGCTTGCTGTGCGACGACAGGCTCAACTAAGGCTTTGATCATCGCAGCAAACTTGGGCTTGCCGCGGTGGAATGAGGTTGTGAGCCCAAGATAGGTATCCGTATCTGCCATCAGGACACCGTGATTGCGACTTTGGTCAGGTCAGCCGTCGGAGCCTCGTTGAAGGCGATGGCGAGGTCCGACGTTCCAAACGAACCGGCATTTTTCGCTATCGTCAGAGCCGTTACTTTGTAGGTCTTGGCGTCAGGTGAGAGCGACAGGTTGACCGGCACGAACATTTCAGCCCATTCCACGAAGCCGTTGGTTCCGCCAATGTCGAGGCCGTTGATAAAGTCGATGACAGACTGCTTGATGCTCGCCTCGATTGCCGCGGTGTAGCCAGCTTGCGCGGTCAGCGAGATATTGACTTTGATAGTCGCGGTCGTCGGTCGATAGAACTTGATCGCGCGGGCAACGCCGTATTCATCAGTGATGGTGACGCTGGTCGTGCCATAAGTGCCAGTTCCCGGCGTCTTCTTGTCCACAATGGCCTGCGCGATCGCGGTCGCATCGCCACCCTGCACCACCAAGGAAATCGAATGGGCGGGGATGCCGTTTCCGTCGGTCGTGTTGGTGTCGTTCTCGTAGCCCCTGAGGCGCTGCACACCGGTCACGGACGCGACGGCGCCAATAGTGCCCTCAAATACCGTGCGGGACGGCAGAGCGGTCGAAGTAGTCTGCCGCTGGCGAAGCGTGGCGTCGAGCTCGACCGGCTGCCCAGGACTGGCCGCGTTAGCGTTCGTCACGCTCTGCCAGCCGCGCGTCGGAGTTCCGATCGTCGACACAGCGCCCGGCAGTGCATTGATCCCGCCAGCATCCTTGGCGGTTGCGGTGACGGTGATGGACCCGCCAGGGGGGATCGTCACACTGGCCGGGAGGAGCCACTGATTGCCGGCGTCGTCTTTGGCAATGCCCGCGGTGATGGTGGTTCCGGCTTGACCGATGAGCGTCAGGTCAACCGTGGAATTCGATGCGACAAGCCGCTTGAGACCGTTGATCTTGACGACAGAGGATAGCCCCACGCCACGCGCCGAAGAGGGCGAAAAGGCATTGTAGACCTGCACCGCCATGGCGTTCGCTTGATCGACGGCGGCAGCGAAGATGGCGAGAAGCTGGCCGTCCTGGCTGTCGGGATCTATGTAGATGTCCTGGCCGTAGATGCCGCGAAATTCGTCCTGCAGGTAGGAAAGCACGGCCGAATAATCCGGCTTGAAGATGCCGTTATCGTCGATCGTGCAGACAGGAAGAGCCATTAGACATTAACCCCAGAAAGCGTCGCAGGCCCGTAGATCGTGTCGATCGTCATGTTGACGCTGAAGCCGCGCGTGTCGCGGTTGAGTGAACTCGAATAGTCGAGGAGAGCCTTGGCGCCTTGCGTGCCCAGCACGCGGCGCCGGATAGCCGGGTCGCGAGTGTTGGCGGTGCGCACGCCCAGAACCTGCGTGTTCCAGGTCATGCCTTCGCGGCTGTCCAGGAACCACTCACCTTCGAACAGGAAGAGCCTGGTCTGGACTGCCTGCGCGACAGCTTCCGGCTGATCCTTCCAGAAGTCCGCGGCACCGTTTCCGAATGAGTAGTCGCCATCTGAATCGAGCTTGCGATAGCGCATTAGTCTGTAGGCCCGCCGCTGGTCCCGCTGCCCGTTTGCACACTGGTATGCTTATGGGTCGACAGGTGGATGCCGTTCAGGATGATTTCGCCCGTCACAACGAGCGTCCCGGTGAAGTTGATGTTTCCGGTTCCGCCGCTCATCGTCACGCCGTTCGCTGCGGCAATCCCAACTGACTTGTCGGTCGTGATGCCGACACCGCCCGCCCCAGAAAGGCTGATCTTGGTATTACCATCGTCCGAGCGGACTTCGGTGGCTTCGGTCGAAACGTTGGAGAGTGCCTTCGGGTCGGATTTGAACCCCAGCGCGGCAAAGCCGTTCGACAGGTTGTTCATCCGCGAGTCGGTCGGCACTTGATCGCCGCCACTCTGTTGCCAGCTTGCCGGTGAGCGGGATGTGAAGTGCATCAGCACTTCGTCGCCTTCCTTCACCGGGAAGGTCATCGTCTGCCCGCCCCCCGAGGGGAACTGGACAGGCACGTCCTGCAGAACCGGAATGTCGACCGCCTTCTGCGATCCGTCTTCCTGCTTGATGAAGCCCTTGACCGTGAGCTGGACCGAGGCCCGTTGCTTGGTGGCGTCGTAGGACACAACTCGGCCGGGAGCTGAAGTCCAGAAGTTGGCAAACTGCTGCTCAATGGCTGAGCGCAGCATCTCCTCCGGGTCGGCAATCCTCTCTCTGGCGTCCATCAGTTCTGTCCGGGATCGAGGTCGACGCCACGATTGGCGAGGCCGATCGGCTGCGGGCCTTGGCCATCGGCTCGGGTGCAGACGACTTCGGTGTACCAGGGGTTGCCGTGCGTATCGCCGTGATGCTCGCTGACCAGCACCTTGTAAAAGCCGTCCTCGGCAATCGATGGGATCATGCTGTTCTGGACTGCGGCGGTGTAGTTCGGGCTGAATGCCGCTTCCTGAACGCTGCCTTGATCGAGTTTGATCTTGGTGCCAGGCACGATCTGCGGGTTGAGCAGCATCCGCACGATAATCCCCCCGATAGTCTGGACGGGCAGGCCGATCATGCCGGTCTGCGAATTGACCACGAAGTCCTTGCCAGGGAGCGTCTCGTTGTTCTTCAGGATCTGAAGCTTCTGGTTCTGAATGCTCCAGCTTGAGCCCGTCGATGTCGCCACGTCGCGAAGAAGATCGCGGGCCATGCCGAAGAGCGTGAGCGCGCGGGGCGCCTGCTTGCTACCGAGGTCGGTGATGTAGCCAGCCGTCACGCCGTAGGGCTTCATGGCCTGAAGTGCGACGTCGACCTGATCCTTGAAGGTGGCGCCCGACGCCAGTGTCTTGCTGACCGTCGAGAAGTTGTAGGCGCGGTCCCCAGATGTCGCCACAAGGGCCAGAAACGTCTCGACAGGGTTTTCGCGCCCGTAGCGCGCCTGGATGACGTTGCCCTTGAAGATAAGCCCCCAGCCCTCCTGGTAGCCCGCCTCGAGCGAGACCGTGACGCCTTCTTTCTTGATGAACTTCTTGGCCGTCTCGACCTTCGGGTTGGTCACGAAAATCTCAGCGGAATTGGGCCGCTGGATGTCGTTTTGTTCAACCTTGAAGCGGATACGAAGCTGGGAGACGTCGACCTCTTCGGCGCTATCGCCAATCGTCAGCTTGACCTTTCTGATCCACTGGCGCGTCATGACGAGATAAAAAGCACCTGGCCGTTGCTGCCGAGATTGTCGTAGGTCGGCTCGACCAAAGGGGAGCCGTCGGTCTGAACGCGGATTTCACCGGGCAGGTTGAGGTAGTCGAACTGCTGCAGGACGTTTTCGCCGGCCGTGAGCGGCAACCCCAAGATGATTGGGTTGCCGTTGACGTTGGACAGGTCGATGAACCAGCCGCCATCGGACGTATCGCACCAGCCAAAGCGAAGGGTGTAATCAACCTCGCCAAGCTGGATTTGCATCTCCTGCGCCTGTGGCAGAAGCGGGAAATACCAAGTCGCCATCAGACCCCGCCTACGACACGCCCGCCTGGGCCGGTCTTGAGTTGCTGCTGCCCGGTTTGCGCCGTCTCGCCCGTTTTGGCGGGGTTGGCCTGAGCGCTGTTCGGCGCGGATGTGGTTTGCGTCGAGACGATGATCACCTCGCGAATGCGCGCCGTGACCATGAGGATGTTTTCGCTCCGCTCGTCGGTTTGCACCGCGAGCGAGGAGATCAGCATGTTCTGGTATGAGCGCTTGCCGGTCGTGAGGTTGAACGGCTCGCGCGTCTTCTGCAGGTCGAGCAGGGCGTCATACGCTTCTCGGGCGTACCCGACATAGCCGCCCGTCGAGTCCGACCAGCCGATCTGCATCTCGACCTCAACCGGGCGCATGAAGGCGTGATCGGAGATCGCCGCGCCGCGCTCAACCGGATGATCGGTGATGACCATTTCGTCGCGCATAGTCTCGCGCACCACCACGTCCGGGATCAGCGTGCCGATCTGGCGCGCGCCCGTCGTGATCAGCGCGAAATTGTCGTCGAGAATGGGCATATTGAACCTGGAACGATCCTGCGCCACCTATCGAGCAAGGAGGCTCACATGAGAGCGATTGTTCTGGCGTTGGCGCTGATGGCTTCTGGCTCCGCCCTGGCATCCCAAGGGCGCTGCTTGCTCGTCGTGGACGGGCGCACCTACCTGAAGGGTCTGTGTCCGATTGACACACAAAGCGACGGTAGTTTCAGCATAGGAACGGGGCCGCGCCCCTCGTTCTTCGCCTATGTGACGGTGGACAAGTCCGGCACGGCGGTTGGGTATTGGAACGAGGAGCGCGGCGTTTCGCACGCCCATTCTGATCTCGGCACGCTGACGCGAAACGGTGCGTGCTGGGTCAACGAGCGGGCAAAAGTATGCGCTTGGCGATAGCCGCAGTCCTGATCGTCTTTAGCCTTCCGGCCTTTGCCGAAACGCCATTTCCGATCGTTGACGTCGAGAAACGTTGTACTATGGCGCAGGATCGAGCCGTGCGCCGTGCCGACTGCATCGCGAGCGAACAGCGCGCCTATGATGCGATGAAACAAAACTGGCATTTGGTAGAAGATCGCTTTCGATCCGCCTGCGTGAAGCAGTTCGGCAGCGTTCTTATGGCATATACCGCAATGGAGCGGTGCCTGGCGGATTCGTTTGCGGTCCAAGAGATGAACCGCGAGCGTCCCGCCAAGCCTTTTCGTTATTAGCGAACCGCGCCCTGCATATTGCGAAGCATGGTGCCGTTGACGCCCTTTTGGGCATCTGCGACCGCCGCTCCGGTTGCTGCAGGGTCCGAGCCGCCGAAAACGGTGATCTCTGTCTTCTGCGTCATGTCGACGTTGGTCGCGTTGCTGTTGGCAGCTGGAGCAAGAGGGGTGATACCCGCCCCGATCAGTGCCGCATTGCTTTGCACCGCCGCCATCGAGCCAGCATTGATGCCGCTGAACGGCGTATAGGGCACGACGTTGCCCGGCTGATTTGCGGCTCGCTCAGCAGCCCGCAGAGCGCGATCTGCCCATTTCTGGCGCGAGGCATAGTTCTTGACGCCAGCACGCTCGTAGCCCGCCTCAAACGCCACCATGGCCTCGCCAACCGAACCCGCCTCCTTGACGCGGGCGACAACGCCGGCATGGTTCGTGCGGAGCTCGTGGCGGAGAAAGCCGTAGTTGGCCTCATCCGAAGCGGGATCGAGGTTATTGGCCGCAGCCCAAGCCTCGAATGCCTTGCGGCGCGGGCCAGTCCACTGTGCCCAACCATACCCCCCGCGACCGGCTGTTGGATTGCGCTCCTGAAGCTCGTTGAGGCCGCTACTTTCGTGGCCGAGGTTTCCGAGAATGCCGGCCGCTTGCTCCTTAGTGAACCCGAAGTCGTCCATGAGGCGCCGCATGATGCCGGGCGCCTTCTGCGTGAAGGTGCTGCCGCGGATCGGTGCGTTGCTGCCACCCGAGGAAGCGGTTGGCGCGTCCTTCCCGCCCAGAAACTTGGGCATGGTGCGTTGCCACCAGTTGCGGTTGTCCTTGATGCCGTTCGAGCCGTTGAAGGCGTTCGATCCGCCCCAAGTCCCGTTCGCGCGGCGTCGCGCAATCTCCTCGTCTTCGCCGCCGTTGGCGGTCGAAGGATACATGCCAGCGACGAACCCCAGCGTGGCTGGGTTGATGCCTAGTTTGAGCAGCATGGCACCGAAGCCGGTGCCGACCGCCCCGAATGCGCCCAAAATACGGACGAGCCACGAGCCGACAAGGAAAGCGGCAAAGGCAGCCAAAACGACCTGAAGGCTATCAACTGCCTTCTCGATCTTGGCGAACATGTCGACGATTGGGCCGTCGCCCTTTTCGACCAACCGGATGAAGGCCTTGGTGACGTCCTCCGCAATCTCGGCCAAGCGCGTAAAGAACGCCTTGATCTGTTCCGAGTTGTTCATCAGGAAGTCGTCGAAGCGCTTGATGATACGCTCGATCTGCGGGCCAAGGCTGATGAGCAGCTTTTCGCCCAAAGCCTCAGCCGTCGCGCCTAGCTGGCGCCAGGCATTCGACAGGTCGCGTCCAACGCGCGCCGCCTGATCCTGGTTGACGCCAAGCGCTTCCTGCTTCTTCCGGTATTCCTCGATATAGCGGACAAGATCGCCAGATTGCAGCGCGCGATAGGTGCGCTCGTCGAGGCCAAGGGCCTCCATATACTGCAGCTGGACATAATACGGCTTGGACTGGAGCGTCTTTGCCAGATCCCGCGCGATCTCGACCGTATCGCGCAGCTTGCCGTTCTGCTCGGTCGCCACGCCCAGCGAGCGCACAAGGCTGCCGAAACCGGGATTGGAACGGAGCTTCTGGCCGAAGGCCTCGATCGAGTCCGTGGCGCCCTGATACGAGCCGCCAAGCTGGCTGACCGCGTACCCAACCGCCTTGATGTTCGCCACGGACGCATTGGTCCGCTGCGACATGTAGTAGAGATCGTCGAAGCCCTTCGCGATTTTTGTGATCGCGGCAGTCGTCGCAACCGCGACGCCAGTCAGAATCGTGCCGAGCGCGATGGCCGATTTGGTGGCCGCTTCGACGCTGTTTTTGAACTTGGCTTCGCTCGAGCCGTCGACCCTATAGCCAAGCCCGACCAGAAATTCTTTGATCGTCTCAGCCACGCGGCTTGCTCGCTTCCTGGGCTCGCGTGGCGTTCTCGTCCAAGGCGTCGATCGCCTCGTTCAATTGCGCCACGTCGCAGAGGTCGAGAGAGCCATCCTTCAGGCTCTCATACCGGCAGAGCCCGCGAACGACGGGCTTCATCATAAAGTCCATGCCATCCGGCAAGTGGACCGCTTCGTAGGAAACGGACGCGCCTCTGCGATCAATCGTCAGGGGCGTCCGAAGGAGAAAGGGCCAATGGCGTTCATGACGACATTGCCCGAGATCATGAGCATCGCCAGCATGTCGATGTCTTCGAACATGGGCCGCTTGGCTGAGGCGTTCCACACCGCGACCCAGCCCGTATCGCCGTCCTTCTTGCGCTGGACGGTCGAAAGACAGCGGTCGACGATGTAGTTCACGTCATCATCCGGCAGGCGAGCTGCGACCTCGGCAATCGGGCCGAGCGAGTCCAGGCCCTTTGGCGCGTCGCCGGCCAAGTCCTTAAGCGCGCCGATGACGGGCGACAGCCGACGCAGAACGTGAAACTGCGTCAGCGCGTCCATCTTGCTTGCGCGATACTCATGATCGCCAACCGTAAACTCGTGCATCAGAGCACCGCGGGCGTGCCAGTGCCGAGCACGTAGTCGATCTGGGCCGCGTTCCAGGTCCATTCCATCATGCCGCCGTCCTTGCCGTAGACGACGTCCGGCACCTTGCGAAAGCCGCAGCCGACGCAGGTGACGGAATCGCCGCTGACCGGGTTGCGGATGGAAATGGTGTTCTGGCCGTAGTTGGCCGAGGACGACGTGTCGATGTTGAACATGTCCATCAGCATGGCATTGGTCGGGCTCGTCTTGAGCAGGCGAACCGTGACCGAACCATTCTTGGCGGCGTGCAGCGAGTGCATGCCGTAGCCATCGGCTCCGACCACGAGAGAGCCGCGGTCCTCAGCCTGGGCTACGGTGATGCCCTCATCGCTCGAGCCGGCTCCATTGCCGATCGAGAAAGAGCCGTTCGGGCCGTCAATGGCGGCCTGAACGTCGAGAAAGCTATAGGTGTTCGAGGCCATTCTTCAGTCCTCAGCGGTTCACGTTGATGATGACGTCGACCGAGTGGACCGCGCCGGCCAACTTGACCGCGATCTGGATCGGAACGGACTTGCGAGCTTCGCGATCAGCCTGGCTCTGCGTGGCGACTGGCGGCGCGTAGACGTAGAAGCCCTTGGACAGATAGTCGCCAGACTTGAGCTGACCGAAGCCGCCCGCATTCCACTGCCCCGGAGCTACGAGGCCATTGGCAACCGCCTGCGCCAGCCGCGCCTCGATCGCCGTAACGATGCGGTGCGTGCCCTCGTCGGTCTGTGGGATCTTGGTGGTCGACGTGTAGAGCAGGTTATAGACGGCGGTCTGAACGTCGTTCTCGAGCCAGTCGAGGCCATGGCGCTCGTCGAAGAACGTGCCATCGGCCATGACGCCTTCCTGCACGATCGCCGTCGAGTTGTCGTAGTTGACGAAAACGTTGACGTGCTTCGCCTTCAGGGCGGCGGCCTGCGTCTCCGTGATCGTCTCTGCCCGAACGCCCGGCTCCTGCTTGAACTTCATCGTCAGGGTCGTGTTGGACCCGTTGAAATTCACCGTCGAAGCACGGCCAAAGAACGAAGCCACGGCCTGCGGCTCGTACTGGCTGTACTGGCTGAACGTGCGGCCGAGCTTGTTGGCCGAGAGCAGATAGCCAAGATCGGTCGTGCTGGTGGGGTCGATCGCCGTGGTATCGGTGATGGTGACGCCAAACACGCGCTTCTTCTGCTGCGCCTCGATGATGTTGGCCGCAGCGATGATCGAGGCGCTATCAACACCAGTCTCGACGAGCTCGCCTGCATACCAATCGCCGGATGCTGCAATCAGAGCCGTGACACCAGCCGCCAGCGTCTCCGCGGCGATGCCGTTGGCGGGAAGGCTGGCCTGCGTGCTCTTGCCCTTGAGCAAGTCCGCGACAGACGTGCCGGAGCCACCCGACAGCGTAGCGCCCGAGATCGCCGGGTTGGTCCCGCTCTTGGCCAGCGTGTAGGCGTTGCCGGCGGTACCCGTGACCTTGGAGATCACATAGACCTTCACGCCGACCGCGAGATAGGTCATCAGCGACAGGTTGGCGTCGGTCGATGCGTTGGCAAAAGCCGCGAAAGCAGTGGCCATGGCCGCGCCAGTGCCTGCGATGTTAACCTGATTGCCCGTGGCGCCCGAGGTCTTGAACGTGACCGCCGTGCCCTGAATGGTCACGGTGTCGTTGTTCGCCGGCAGCGAGGTGAAGTCGAGATAGCCGAACGCGGTGGGGTCAGACAGGAACGAAATCGACGAGCTCGTGCCGGTCGTGCCCGACTTGATGACGAAGCGGCCGTTGTCGGCGTCCCAGACGACGGTCGAAGAGGCGACAAGCGCCGCAACGGCGGTCTGCAGGACCGACGCCACGCCGTTGAGGTTGGTCTGAGCCGAGAAGTTCAGACCCGACACCGTGCGCGGTACGCCGTCCAGCACAAAATAGAACGCGCCGGAGGTGATGGCCGTGAAGTTGGCCAGAGCCTGCTCAGCGGTCGTCAGGACTCCACCACGTAGGGTCGCGCTGGTGGCGGTGCGCGCCCAGCGGCCAATGTAGAGGATGGACGGCTGCGGCGACTGTGCGAAGTGCTTGACCGCACCCAGATATTCAGGGTCGGTGGTCGAGAAATCCTGCGCCACGCCGGACAGGTTGGAATATTGACGAATGCGTTCGCCAACGTCGATGACGTCCGTCGCGCCGATCAGAAGCCCTGCGCCGAAATTCCGGGTCGGGGCCGCAAGCGGCGAAAGGACGATCGAGACATTGACGACATCGGAAACGGCAAGGCCCTGGGCCATTGATTAGGACTCCGTGACGGTGAACGGCTGCGTGCCGTCAGGCGTGCTGACAGTGCCTTGGGCCGAAAGAAGGTTGAGGACCGGATAGGTGCGAGTAACGCACCGTCGAAAGCGCACCGGGACGTCGTATTTCTCGATCCAGGTGTTGTTGAGTAGGTCAGGCGCCTTAATGATACGGCCCGTCTCGAGCACGCTCATCTGCACCTTGAAGAGCTCTTCGCGGTTTTGCGCGATGGACAAGCCATCCTTGAAGAGCGCAGCGTTGGATGCTGCGGCAGGGCCGTAGAAGCTTGCCAGAAGATCGATTGTCTCGTGCCGCTGAAGCTCGTCGTAGCCGTCGCCCGTGCCGTGATGAATGACTGCGGGAAAGGCGTCGGCCTCGATGCCTGTGACGCCAATGGCGCACCAATTCACGGTGCGCTCAGGCCTGGGCAGTGGGTTGGCCGCCCATCTCGGACGCACCAGCGTTCCGTCGATGCCGGTGATGCCGACAACGACCTTTTGCAGGATGTCATCGAGATCGTCGCCTTCAGCCGGCGGCGCGCTGGACTGCGCGAGATAACCGCCCGTTGCCGAGGTGTTGGGCATGCTTGGATCTCAGGTCGGGGGCGGGTTCAGCGGAAGCTGATCGGCAAGAATGAGCCAGAAGCCTTCACCGAAGTTGTTGTAGGCGTTCTGCGCGACCACCGTGAACGCGCTCTCGTTCCAGATGATAACGTCCGAAGTGGTGCCCAGAATGGCATCGCCCATCTCGACCTTGAACTTGGTCACAAGCGTCATGCCGTTGGTATTCGTCTCGCCTTCCGGCCTACGCACCAATCCCCCGTCACCGCCAGGGAGTGCGTAGCCGGAAATGGCGACTCCCTCGATCGGGAACGTGACCGTGGTCGGAACGCCGCGACCATCAGGCCCAGGCACGAGCGTTGTGCGCTGAAGCGTGATGGTGTCGTCGCGAAACATCGGATCATCGAGCACGAAGGCGACGTCGAGATCGGGCATTACTTGTCCTCGATGACGAAGTTGACCGCCTGCCGAAGCGCGCCCGTGTCGATCAGCGGCTTGTTCGAGCCCTTGCGCCGGATGGTTTCTGGCTTGTTAGGAACGAAGGGGCCGTCGACGATCTTCTGCTGAACCGAGCCCTGCGCGACGAGGCCGACTTTGTTCAAGGTCGCGTTCGCAGTTGACTTGCCATCCAATGCGTCAATCGCCCCCGCCTTCATGACCTTTTCGATCTGAGGCAAGGCGTTGCGGACGCCGGGGATCAGAAACGGCCGGGCCGGGATATTGGCGCCGGGCGCTCCGTACTCGTGAATGTAGGCGATGGTCGGGTTGTTGAGCTCGTCTTCGTCGCGTTTGGCGGTCGTCTGCGGCAGGCCAACCTTGACCTCCTGCATCGCAAGCTCACGGATCGCCTTGAGCGTGTCCGACAGCTTGTCCTTGAGGACGACCGTGGTCATGCCCGCTGAATCCGCACATTGCCGGCCGTGGCGCCTGGGGCGTTCTTGACGAGGCCAAGCAGCAGACGGTCGATAGCCTTCAGCTTGTCGTGACGCTGCGAAACGGGCGCCGCATAGCTGTTGGTGTAGGACACGCGGTCCACCGTGCGGCTGGTCGACGTGATCGCCGCGGTGTTGCCGTTCTTGATGAAGTCGAAGCCCGTCGCAGACAGCAAGGCCGCTTCCATGCAGGCGCGCTGCACAGCCTTCGGCACCTGATCGGCCCAGATGGGGAAGCCGTCGTAGTCGTACAGGATGACTGTGACGCGCGGGGCGAACCCGCGCATCGTGTAGAGCGAAAGGCCGGGCGACATGTCTCGCGGCCAGGCTCGCGCCTGACCTTGACTGTAGCGATAGCCGTTCCAAAGCCCGAAATAAGCGTCATCGACCCATTGGGTTGCGGCGATGATCGCCGCTTCCTTCTGGGCCACGTTGAGCGCCGTCCATGCCGTATTGGTCGCGAAGTAGGCATCCGCGTCGGCAACGGACACATAAGCATTCGCGTCCGTCTTGGCGGTGCCGTCTTCAACGATCAGGGTCATGGGTCAGGCCTTCAAAGCCGCATCGATCTCGGACTTGAGCCGGTCGTTCGACCAGCGGCCATCGACCTTGATGCCGAGCTCGCCGGCTTGCTTGACGAGATCATCACGCGGATCGGCCGGCTTCGGCTCCTCGTAAAGCTCCATGCCGTCAACGAAATCGGACTCGTTGAAGATCACGAAGCCGCCCGGAGCGTCCGGGCTTTTGACCCGAACGGTGGGGCAGGTCTCGCCAGACGACATCAGCCGAGCACCAGCGCGGAGAATTCGCCGTTGACGGTCTTGAAGCCCCAGGCGAGGTGCAGTTCCCAGGAACGTTGGCCGTACTGCGCGATGTCGAGCATGAGATAGGTCATGCCCATCGGGTCGGAGATGGCCATCTGCGAGATCGTCGGGTTTTCCGGGATCAGCGGCGGGCGCATGATGCCGACGCAGGCGGTGCGCTCGAAGGCCAGGTTCGCGGTGTAGTTGTTGCCGACCGTGACGTTGGTCGCGGAGGCCGGGATCGCAACGCGAAGACCGGGGGCGCCGATGGTGATCGCGCCGCCCGAGAGCGCGCCGGTCACGACGTATTTGTTGGTATCGCCCGCGATCGAGATCACGTCACCCGCCAGGATGGTGCCGGACCCCGTGATCACGTTGATGACGGTCGAGCCGACGGCGTAACCAGCAGTGTCCGTGGTATAGGACGCGCCCGTGCCCTTGGTGTGGACGCCGATACCGGCCGACTCGGTCAGCACGAAGCCGAACTGACGCTGGAACAGGCCCGAGCGGCGCTCTTCGTCCGAACCAGCCGCATAGGCCTGCTGGATAACCGACAGGTTGCGCAGATTCAGGCCCGCGGAGGTGTCACCGACGAACTGAAGATCAGCAAGCGGGGCACCGTTGTCCTGCAGGATCTTGCGGGCGTTGGTGAGCGGCGAAAGGTCCGAAGCGAACGGGGTGGTGCCGGCAGTGCCGAAAGCACGCGAGGCGCCAACCTTGAGGGCGGTCGCGGCGTCGATCTCGCACTCGTTGCGCAGCGTGCGCATGCCCTGCTTGACCAGCTGGGAAACCCAATCGTTGTCGATCGTGGCGTTCTCGAGCGAGCGCTGCTGTTCGCCGGTCAGGTTCCATGAAACCTTGCGCGACTTAGTGATCTGCACGCCGATCGAAGAGGCGGTGGCATCGGTGCCGGCCGCGGCAACGTTGCCGGGCACGAAGTCCGAGGCTGCGCGGGTCGGGGCAACCGGCACGAGGACGGTATCGCCCTTCGCAACGCGCTTGTCGTCGAAGCGGGCATCGAGGGCGGAGATAACGCCGAAGGGTTCGGCGGCAACCTGCTTGGCCGCGCTGAACAGCGTCGGCGCGAGGGCGGTAAGCGTATTGGCCACTATGGGCTCCTATGGGATCAGGGTGTGATTTGAAGCCCCTGAGCCATCCGTGCGGCCCGCTCTTTTGGCGGCAGCGCATTGAAGTCAGCCAGGGACATTGATTTGCTGCCGGCTCCCCCGGCTCCAGAGTTGGGGAGCTTCCCGCCACCCCCGGCCCCGCTCGCCTTGAAGAGCGAAGGCCACTTCGAGATCGCTTCCTTGACGAGGTCGTCGAAGGTCGCGAGCCCGGATTTTCCAGAGCCAGCCATGGGCGTCTCGCCGTCGGCAGCCATGATCTTGACGACGCGAACGCCGTCTTCCGTCTCGAACTTGATGCGGTTTGCCAGCCGGTCCGGCAGAAGGTCGATGCCCTCCTCGGTGGCCCCGGCTTTCGACAATGCCGTCATGACATTGGTGTCGATGATCGCGCGGCGCTCGGACGCCTTGGCGGCGTTGAGCTCCTGCTCGAGCGTCTTCTTCTCGTTCTCCCAGGCCGAACGGTGCTGGCCGAGGATCTTATCGAAGTCGCCCGACTTTTCGGCTGCTTCGCGCTCGCGCTTGGTGCGCTCTTCCGCGAGAGCCTTGATTTCCTCAGGGCTCAGGCCGAGCTCGCGATAGGCTTTCGCGGTCTTCTCGTGGTCGCGGGCAGCCTTGCGCTCTTTTTCGAGCGCGGTCTTGAGGCCGCTGGTGTCCTCGAGCCCCTCAACCTTGAGGGCGAATTTGCCATCGCGCTCTTCGTAGAAATCGCGCAGGGTCTCAGCCACGCCATCCAGCGTGTCGACAGTCAGTTTGAGCATGAAGCGTCCCGCTTACGGTGAAAGCCCCATCTCGGGGCGAATAGGAGGCTTAGGCCTCGCGCCTATTCCTCGGGTATTTCGACCAGCGCGATAGCAACGCACCGGCAGTTGACATCATGACCGGGATGCCCCGTTTCGGCCGGGGGCTTTGCCCAGGCGAAACGCTTGCCCTCGTTGGCTTTGTGTGTGGGTCGCTCCCGCGAATCCAGCACACCCGACCAGCGATAGTGGGTGATCCCGCATTGTTCCTGACGAATGCGCGTCAGGTCGCTGTTGGCCTTCTGGATCTGATCGCGAGCGATGAGCTTGGCGCGCCGGCTGACGATGCCGAAATCCTCGCGAAGCTGCTTTTCAAGCTCGCTGGGCCTCGTGCCGTCGACGACAGCCTGCGTCACCAACCGCTCGATGCGCACCCTGACATCGTCGCCAAGACCCTGGATCAGCGCCACGTTGCGGCGCACGATCATGTTGAAGTCGGTCTGGATATCGTCGCGCGCGAGTTGCCCGGCCAGATTGATGCCGGTCGAGGATTTAACCTCGCTGACCCATTCCTTACGGTTGCGGATTTCCTCACGCGAGATCAGCCGCGTCGCGATCTCCGCGACGTTCGGCGTGACCTTGGCAATGACCGTTTTGAGTCCGTCCAGCGCCTGATTGACGCCCTGGGCTGACTCGACCGTAGGGGCAATGACGTTCTTCGTGTAGCGAGCCGCCGCGGTGATCAGGAGCTTGAGCGCGCGCATGTAATCGCGCTCTGCCCTGACTGACTGCTTTGGCGGCTGGATCTGGAAGAACTTACGGCTGACCTTCTTCGCTTTCAGAAGCTCCGCCAGGTCGATCCGTTGGTTCATCGTCCTCTAGCTCTTCGTCGTAGCCCGAAAGCTTCTCGACCTCGTCCTCCGGCTCGAAATCGTTCTCCAGCACCTTGCGACGCTGCATTTCGCGCAGCAGCGTCTCGTGGGTGATGTAGCCGCTATCGGCCATCGCAAGCAGCGTGGTCTGGTCGGTCGAGGCGAAGACGGACGCGCCGAAGTCGCGGTTGACGTTGACAGTGACCTCGGCCCTTTCGCCACCAAAGCGGCAAAGCAGGCCATAGGCTTCCTCGAGAGCATCCTCGAGGCTGTCCGCCATCATGGCGAGCGGAGAGATTTCCTTGGTGTCGTCCCGGATCTCGCCGGTTGCCGTTTGGCCGGGCTGAGAGACGAGCAGTTGCAAGCCCATGGCCTGCATCTGCGTTTCCATGTCCTTCAGGTCGTTGCGACCGGCCTCGATCGAGTTGCCGCCATGCTCCACGTAGGAAAGCTTGGCGTCGGTCGACGACATGCGGGCCAACTGGCCAGGCCCGATGACGAAGGTATCCTTCTCGTCCCAGCCCGCGCCGAAGAGGATCGGCACGCGGGCGACATGCAGGATGTTGCGCTGGTCCGATGAGGACTGCCAATGCGCGCAGTTGAGGTCGGCCAGATCTGCGAAAGGCGGGTCGCCAATGAAGAACCCGCCGCGCTTGAAGTAGACCGCAACGATCGGGATGCGATCGGTGATCCCGGTTGTGACGCCGTCCTTGTGTCGAATCCAGCTCTCGCTGTCGCCCTTCTTGCGCCACGTCTCCCAGCGGCCCGGCTCGATCACGCGGACCTGCTCGACTTCCTTCTCCTCGAAGGGATGATCGGGGTCGGGCTCGTAGGCGCATTCAAGCAGGCGAACCTGCGTGGCGACCTCGCGCCCGCCGATCGTGGTGGACTTCCAGCCGATCAGGTCTTCAGTTTTGACGTGGACGAGGTAGGGGCGCTGCCCGGCCGCATCCTCATCCGCCTTGGTAGCGCCCTCCGGTAGAGGGGGCGGCATTTCAGCCAGGATGAACGAGACGCCGGTCGTCATGGCGTCGATCGCCACCTCGAACGCGAAGGTGTTGAGGTCGCGCCCGGTGAGGTCGATGTTCTCAGACCATTCCTTGATTTTCTCTGGCGCGTCGTCGCCAAGCTGAATCGGCTTGGTGAACATGCGCCCGACCATGTCGCGGACGGTCTTGGCGAAGGCGTTGAACAGCACCGTGCGATTAAGGCGCACCGTGTAGGCCAGTGCGTCCTCGGCAAACTCGCGCGGAAGATACTGCTCGCCTTTCGCCCGCATGGCTCGCGTGCCGCCCAGGAGGGCGCGCGGCAGATCCCATTTCTCATGGGATAGCATGTAGTCGCGCGAGGGCGTGCGAACGGTCTTGGCAACGGAGCCAGCGGTCATATCCGAAGAGGTTCCCAGATAACGCGACCGGCTCTGTTTGCTGGCCAAAATGCCATGACGATCGCGTCCGCGAGGTTGGGCGAGCGCGTGCCTTCAGGCGTCTTGTCGACGACGAGCTTCATGCTGGGCGTTTTGTCCGCCGTCGCCTGGCTCAGTTCCTTTTCGACCTTTCGCAACAGAGGAAGGTCGGATGGCAGGCTGATCAGTTCATCCGCGGTCCATGTGAACGACGGGTCATTGACAGCGCGCCATGTGCGCTCGAACCGGAGGCGTAACTGCCACCAGGCTTGGGCCTTCAGGTTCTTGTAGAAATCGGCATTGAGCGGCGAATCGCGGTCCTTTTCGACCACGCGCCCCTTCGGGTTCAGAACCTCCGCGCCCGCATTCCACGGGACGAAGCGGATGGTGCTGGGCAGAAGCCCGTCATCCGCCAGCCGGTTGGATTCGGCTTTGACGCCGGCTCCCACGCCGATGCAGTCGTATTGCAGCTCGAGCGGGCCGAGGCCCGCGCAAGCCGTGACAGCGCGGCGTGTGGTCTTGCCGGTGTCGCGCTCACCCCATTCCTCGACGGATTTGAGGATTGGGCCTTTGCGTTTGGCCAGCGCATTCGTGTCGCCGCCCGAGTCGGCAACGTCGAGCGCGGCAACCCAGCCGCCTTCGTCGGTAAAGCCCAGCTTGACGTGAGCGTCGATCGCCGCCTTGACCCATTCGGCCGGGATGATCACGCCCTCGACGGCTGCCGAGTAGTTGCGATCGACCTCTTGCGCGAACAGATGCAGCAGGCCCGCGTCCTGTGCGGCCTGCTTGCGGGTGTCGTACCAGTCTTGCGTCTTGGCGGGGTGATCCCGCCAGTCCATCACGAAAACGCGCGTCTTGCCCTTTTGGGCCTCGGTTCCGGGCATCCAGTCAAGGCCGGCCTCGCGCTTGCGATGGAAGACGTTGCCGAGGCCGTTGACCGAGCTGATGTCGATCTGGACGCGGGTATTGTCCGCGAGCGCGGCTTCGATCTTCTCAGGCCGCTCGTAGTGCGCGCTTTCGTCCTTGAAGTAGATCAGCTTGCGGCCACCGCGGCCGATATTGTCGCCAGCCTCACCCGTAATGGTCGCACCATTCTCGGGGTTGATGAACTTCATGTAGGTCATGTGGTCGTTGGGCGATAAGCCCATCGGCCAGAACTCGCGCGGAATGCCGCGCAGGACCATGCGCATCTTTTCGAAGATGCTGTCCGGGTCGCCCAGCTTGTCGACCAGCTGCTCCTTGCGTGAGCCCCAGCCGACCGAGGAGCCGGGCCAGAACAGCCACAGCCAGATCGAGAATGCGGCGCAGACCCATGTCGCGCCCATGTCGCGGCACTTCTCGACGAGGCCGTTTTCCTGATCGGTCAGGCAGGCCTGCAGGAAGGTGACGAGCTCAGCCTGCTTTTCGAACAGGATGAACGGCATGCGCGCAGGGGTATCACCGCCCGCGTTTCGCGGATCGTAGGTGTCGCACCAGTGATTGATGAACGCGACAGGGTTGGTGCGATAGAACTCCTTGGCGCCGATGATAAGCGCTGGGTTGGCGCGGATCTTCAGGATTTGCTGCTGGCGCCAGGCAAAGACGCCGACATAGTTCGGCGGCCAGTTATCCGCCTTCGCCGTTGACGGTGGCTGCATACGCTTCTGCGGCTTGCTGCGGCGTCATGGTGGCGCTGACGACCTTAAGCGGCCCACCATCCGGGCCTGTGTGCTCTTGGGTGATCTTATCCCGCCACTCGGCAGGCTTGCGGTTCTTCAGCCAGTTGAACGCCGCGCCGGTATCGGGCGGGACGTGCTCGACGACGGGCGCGCGGATGATCGTGCCCTTCTCGTTGAAGATTTTCTCGGACTGATAGGAGTAGCCGACCGCCCGGTTGTACAGGGCGCGCTCGACGCGAGCGTCGGCTTGGTCCTTGCCCGCGATGACCGCCTGACAAAAATCTTCGTTGGCGTGCTTCCAGCGGTAGATCGTGCGGGTGTCGACTTCGAAGAAGTCCGCAAGCTCCATATCGGTTGCGCCAAGAGCGCAGAGCTTTGCGGCCTGGGCCGCGTACTCAGGCTTGTAGGCGGTTGGAGCTCCGCGGGACTTTGGTTCGGTACTCATGGGCTCGTGCGGCGCGGGTTATCTCGGCGCGACTCTGTGAGGCCTGGGGATACCAGCCCTGATGAGCACTCTGTGCCCATTTGCGCCGCACGATGGGGGATGGCCGGGAGGCCAAAGAAAAACCACACACCGAAGCATGGGGCGTCGCAAGGCGCGAGGCCGAGCGGGGTTATGATTTCGAAGCCACCATTTCCGCACCGTCCGACTGTCTGCCCGTGACTGGCACGAACCACGCTGCCTTCGGATCTAGTCGGCCGACCACTAACCCGGATTTCGATGGTCGTTTAACGGATCACCCAGGGTGGCTAGGATGCTGGGCGCACCCGGTTGCCAGTCCTCTCGGCTTCGAACTCTAAAAGCGATAGCAGGAATGGAGTGATACGAGCGCCTTCCGACGTCAACCAGAGCCATGCCGCCTGCCGCTATCTGGCCTAGGAACCCAGATGCCGGGTTTACACCCCGTGACCAGGCAAAGCTTCGCACTCACCCTGAAACTCAGGTCCGGGGTTCGGGGAGCTCAACCGAAGCGAGCACGCGCGCCAAACAAACCGTGCAACCACTATCCAGAAAAATGGATTAGTACGTCAAGGGGATTTATTCGACGCCATTCAGCATCGTCCGCGTACCGGCCATGAACCAGATGAGCGCGAAGAAAAGCCAGGCCCATGCGTTTTCTGGAGCAAAGAACGTCTGCGGCTCATACCCTGCACCCATTCGATAGCAATCGAACGAGACAAGAAAGCACGCGACAGCCGGCATAAACCGACCCATCACGCTGCCTCCAGTTGCTCGACAGGCAGATCCAGCATGGTCTCCCTCCCGAAGGCGTCTATGGCTACCCTGGCCTTGTCCAGACCGATCGCCTCGACCATGGTGGCCATGAATCCCATGAACGGTCCGGAGAGCAATCGAACGGTTTGTCCTGCCGCAACGAATGGGATGTCTTCAGGCTGCTCTGCTTCCGGCATCGGCGCGTCGTTCTGATAGGCCGCAATGGCCTCGACCACGCCAATCATTTCCTTACCGTACTTGTCGGTCCTAGTCTTGGGAAGCTCTACCCACTTGCCTGCGTTCGAGACGACTCCGACAACGCCGTCGAGATCGTGAATCGATGATAGGCCCGTCTCGACGAAACTGAACCCTTCGGCGAGGCTTCCGGTTGCACTTCGGAAGCGGACCATCGGTTCGCCACTGGCCAGGATGTAGCCGGGGAACGTGCTGCTCAGAAAATCGAGCGGCTTGCGCTTGCCGCCGTACTCGACGTGATGCGACCTATGCGGCCAGAAGACCTGGCACCCCGCCTCGGTCAATGCCTTTGCGGCTCGAGCCTCAGCCCTTGGTGCCGTCAGGATCAGGTACCACGGTTGGCTCAGATCCAGGTCGGGCGCCGGAACCTTGGTCACGGTCTCGCGCCGCTCACCGGGAACTAGCGGCTTCTTGGCAGACAGGGCGATCCTGTCTCGTCGACGTTGTGTCACGGGCATCCCCCAGCCAGAGAGGTCCGCAACGATTTTCGGAATGCGCTGGATCAGAATAGCCGAAGGTGGATTAGTGCGGCAACTACCGGATTTGGAAGACGATCGTGACGCTTAAATGCGTCATGCGGTCATCCGCCTCTCCAACCGACGCAGCGGCGGATGTGATGTGCTGGATAGCCCAACGGCGCTGTTGATTCAGTTCGTCGTTCAGCCAAGCCTCAATCGCGCGCTCAATTTGACCACTCGCATCGCTTCCGTACCCATTGAAAATCTTGACCTTCATTTGCTCCACTCCTTGCTCCAGTTAGTTGGGCTGCTCCAGTCCCCGCTCCAGTCCCAGAGATATATACCCTACGGGTATATATACTCTTGGGACCTTGCTGGGGCCTGAGTAGGTGACTTTGCTCCAGTCTGCTCCAGTCTGCTCCAGTTAATTTTTGCAACTGGAGCAATATCACAGGTTGTATTTCTCAACCCATTTTCCGACCTCAATGAAGGGCTTCGGACGCCGCCTTTCGTCGGGCCGGATGACCTCCTTAAGGTGCCCCTGCTTCACCCACGCCTCGATGAGACCAGCCACGATCTTGCGGTTGCCGGGGTCAGACACATCGATGTCCATCACCTCTGCGATGACATTGCCGGCCCACTCTGGGGACCGGTTGTCCGCTCTGCAATTCATGGCACCTGAAATGGCCTCCTGGATCGCATACATATCCACATCGTTCCGCTCCTCGGGCGCAGGCCACTTCCACGGCGCCACAACGGCCACGTTGTCGCCGTTTGTCCCTAGGGGGCCGTTCATGAGTGGAACGCTGACGATCTGGAACCAGAATGACTGGTCCGGGGGCGGCGCCATGTTGGACTTGCCATTATCCATCTTGAAGTACCCGCGGCGGCTCTGTACGCCCGCCTTGGCCGCCTGGTCGTCCGACATAGGGTTGAGCACCCGAGCCGAGCGGGCAGCCGCTAGGAGGGCGCTGGCGCCACGCCCGTCCTCGACCGTGATCTCTCCGCCCATCGTTTTGCGGACGTGGTGCACGAGCTCGATGGAGCAGTTGGTCTCGTCTGCGATCTTGGCCCAAAGCTTGGCCACCATGTCGATCGCGCCGTTGTCGTTCTCGCTGACACGGTGTGACGACACGAAGGGATCAACGATCAACACGTCGATCTTGCGCCGCCTGATGGCAGCCTTGACCTGCTCCACAATGGGAAAGGCGATCTTGGTCCCGCCCTTTTCCTCGCGCGCCACGATGATCTCGGTCTGGCGTCCCGAGTTCATGAACAGGCATTGCTCAAGCCCCTTGTGGTTGAGCCCGAAATGCATGATGGCCGCGGTCATCCGGCGCTGCATTTCATCGGCAGGATCTTCACCGTTCCAGAGCCAAACGTTGAAGCACCCGTGCGGCTGGACGCCCAGCAGAGGCTCGCCGGTTGCCATGGCAAGGGCCTCGACCATTGTCAGGCTGGACTTGCCGACGCCGCCAGGGGCGAGCGTGAGACTCAGGAACTTGCGGATATAGTGGCCGCCGTAGACCCATTCACGCATCGGCAGCTTGGCTGGGTCGGACCAGTAGAAGGGGTTGGGATCGATTTCATAATCAGACTCGGGAACAATTTCTCCCGTCTCAGGGTCGGCCAACGTGCCGTCTTCCATCGCGACGTATTTGGGTTTCGGCGCAAGTGTAATAACGTCCGGGTCAGGTGGCGGCATGCGGGGGCTAGAAGAGCCATCGCGAATGGCGCGCGCGATGGTTCCCTTGGGGCCTAGAGCCTTGTCGTTGGCCGGGATGCCCCAGGACATTGCTGCGTTGGCGAGGGCAGCATAGGCCTCGCTGAAGGTCAGGCACTCGCCACCGACGAGTTGCCCGATACGGAAGGCGATGCGATTAGCCTCCTCGTTGCGTGTACCAGGAGCCGCACTGGCCAATGAACGCATGTCGGCATCTAGCGCCGCATGCCCGTAAAGGCGCTTGCGCTCATCACTGACGGGCGGTCCGGCCTCGACCGTGAACTGGGCTGCGGGCTTTTCACGCGAGCCTGACAGGACGTCGATCAGCCATTCCGGGGGCGTATCGGCCTCAAGAAAATAGCCATCCTCTGGCTCGTAGCGACGGCCGTCCAGCATGGTGGCACCAGGCGCGATGACGTAGCCGCCGAATCCTCGCACGTCGACGCCGAGGGGGAGCGCCCCGCGGCCGTTCCCGTGCTTCGCCCATTGCCGATAATAGAGATGAGTTCCACCCGTGATGGTGTCGACCTTGGGCACGTCGGCAAGATCGTCGCCATGGCTTTCGGCAAGGTCATTGAAGGCCAAGACGCCATCGGCCTGGCCTGGCTTGCGATCAAGGTCTATCACCACCAGCCCGGACTTGGACAAGTCGATGGCCGGGATGGCGTCTGGGTAGCTAGACCACCATTGCCGAATACGACTTTCGTTGGTGGTGGATGCCGATCGCCAGAGAATGCCAGGGTACGGGGTTTTCTCCTTCCACTGCGGCTCGCCGTGCTCATCGAGCGGGCCGTTTTCGGGGCGGCACGGGAAGACGGAAACGCCCTGGCTCGCGAGGTCCAGGGCGAGGTCGAAATTCGACATGGCGGCATGCGCCATGGCGTCGAAGACGTCGGGGAGTATAGCCATCTGAAAACCTAAAAAGGAGCCTGGTGATCGGCGATGCGTTTGCGCATGGAATCGCCGAAGGCGCGGATCATGCGATTGCCGGCGAGCTTGAAATTGCTGGGGTCCAAGAGGGCTAAGTCGGTGGTTCCGACCTCGTCCATGAACTGGCCAAGCGCGACCATGGCGTCGTCAATCGCCTCATGCTCGCAGGCGTCGAACTGGCGGGGTGTGAGAAGGTTGGCTTTGGATGCGATTGGCATGCAGTCCTCGCATACCCAACGGGGTGTCTTGTTGCGCAGGAGGCCGAGGCCGCAGTCGCGGCGCCGGCAGATGAAGCAGGGCTGTGGGTCGGTGAATGTCATTGGGACTTGAGGGAGCGGAGACGATTGGACAGCTCGTCTAGTGCTCCTGAAATCAGTGCCGCCTCAGGTTGGGGCAGAGCATCGAAGTGAGTTTCAAGCCTTTCGCAAAGCTGCGCCGCCCACTCCATCTTGTCGTTCTCTGCGGATCGAATGGCAGAGGCGATGACCTCTGCCATTGTCTTGCGTATCGGCGTTTCGAGGTATGGCTTACTGCCGTCGAGCGGTTCGCACAGCGAGCGAACAACCTCCTTCGCCCTCTCCTCTGGCGTGGTCATGGGGCTTCTTCCTCAACAATATCGAAGCGAAACGTGCCGCAGGCCTTGCGAGCAAGATCATCGATGGCCTGCTTGATCTCGCCAGTCGGCCCGTAATAGGGCGTGCCCTTGAGTGCCTTGTTGACCTCAATCCACTGGCTCAGGCGCATCGTGAAGGAGATCGTGGCCTCAAGGTTGCCAGGGTCTTTAATCGTCAGCTCTGCTCTCATTCCCCGCTCCTGCTGATGTTGGGGGTGGGCTTGGTGCCTTCGAAAATGCGGATCGTGGCCGCCTCCGCCCGTAGGTCGATTGCTTCGTCTCGTAATAACCTCCGCGAAGTTGGCGAGGAGGTTCGGTCGGCCAAGCCCTCAAGCCATTCAGCGTCATCTTCCAGTCTCTGCGCCCGCTTGAGATCGGGAGACATCTCGCCGCTCACGCTCCCACCCCCTTCATCTCAGCCCGCATTTCCGCCCGCTGCCGAACCCGCACGCGGCGCCAGAACTTGCGCTTGATCTTTCGGAGTTCGCCGGGCGCCCAGCGAAGCAGGTGCCGGCTGTAGCGGCTGAAGGCGTCCCATTCGGGCGCGGTCAGCCTGGACCTGGTTCCCATCATTCCGCAGCCTCCAAAGCCAGAGCCCGAACGCCGACGACCTCGAAATACTGGCCCGACGGACGCACCTGGATTTCAGCGGCCGGCATGATCTCTGACTGCCTCTCCAAGGCTTCCGAGACAGTCTTCGGGCACGTCCCGAGCCCCATGCGGCGCCACCAGCTTTCCGCCTTCTGGCGCGCAAAGCCGTCGTGCTCGAAGCACACCCACTGGCGGTAGACGGTCAGGCCAGCCGTGTATTCGACACGCATGCTGGTCGGGCTTCCTACCTTGGCGTGACGGAAGAAGCGGGTCTCCGACACCTCCAGCCAATTCGAAACCGCGCCTGTCGACATGATGGGCCGATCGGCATCGGCCCGCGCGTCGTGCTTCGGCGTTTCGTCCCGCGGCCACTCATGGCCGCAGTGCTGGCAAACGCGCGTGTTGAGCGCGACGAGCTCCTTGCAGCCGGGGCATTCTTTGGCCTTGGGGCGGTCTTCTGATGGGGCGTCACCCTTGCCTCCAGAACCCTTCGGCGTGACATCATCCACTGGCCCGTGACGCTTCACGTTGCCGGCGAAGTCCAAAATCAGCGCGTCGGTCTTTCCGGGCGCCAACCGGAACGCCCTGCCGACCTGCTGGATATACAGTCCAGCCGACTGCGTCGGGCGCAAGAGGGCCACCAGATCGACAGCCGGTACATTGAAGCCGATCGACAGGACGTTGGCGTTGGTCAGGCATCTGATCCGACCTTCCTTGAACTGCCGGATGATCCGATCGCGCTCACCGTTCGGCGTCTCGCCGGTCACGGTCTCGCAGGTAATGCCGCGCGACCGGATTTCGTCGCGGACGTGCATGGCGTGGTCGACGCCCGTACAGAAGCAAAGCCAACTCTTCCTACTGGCCCCAAATGCCGTGATCTCATCCACCGCGGCGCGCGTGATCCAGTCTTTATCGACAGCCGCCTCGAGGGCGCCGGCCACATACTCACCGCCGCGCTTGGCGACGCCAGAGACATCGAGCGCCGTGGCGGTCGCCTTGGACGTTAGGGGCGATAGGAACCCGGCCTCGATCAGGTCAGGGACGGCGGCCTCGTAGACGATGTCGTCAAAGAGCCGGTCCTTACCGCGGTCCAGCCGGCCAGAATCAAGTCTGTACGGTGTGGCTGTAGCGCCGAGAACCCGCATATCCGGCACGATCTCGCGCATGCTGGCGAAGAACTTGCCGTAGGACGTGTCGGCCGAGCGCGAGATCAGATGCGCCTCGTCGACAATGATGAGGTCGAAGGCGCCGATCTGCTTGACCTTGTTCCAGACGGATTGGATGCCGCAGAACAGGATTTTGGATCTTGTGTCTCTTCTTCCTATGCCGGCCGAGTTGATGCCGGCTGGCGCTTGCGGCCAAAGCTTCATCAGCTCCTGGAAGTTCTGGCTGATCAGCTCTTTGGAGTGCGTCACGACGCAGATGCGCAGTGACGGCCACTGCTCGAGCATTTCGCGGATGATCGTCGCGATGACGAGCGACTTGCCGCCACCCGTCGGGATGACGATCAGGCCGTTTCCGCCACCCTTCTGCCAATAGGCATAGAGAGCGTCTATGGAATCGCGCTGGTATGGCCGGAGGGTTAGCATTTATCACCGCCCTTCCTGGTCCGGTTGCGCGGAAGCCCTCCCAGATTGCGCAGGTTGGAGCCCGTCGCGTCATTGTGGACGCGGATGGCATAGATGACCGACGTGTGGTCCTTGCTCATCAGCCGGGCGATATCCGACAGCGTCAGGCTGGTTTCCTGAGCAATGGCGACGATCGCCTCACGCCGCGCTCTCGACATGCTGCCGTACATGCCTGTGCCGATGAGATCGGCAGCACGCTCGCCATGTTCTTTGGCGACGGCATCGATCAGCGCACGGGCATAGGCGCGCTGGTTATTGATCTTCGCCTTGGCCCTTTCCCGGTTGGCATGCCTGATTGTGGCTTCGATCTCCGCTGCGGTGGGTTTGACCGGCTCGGGTTCTGGCTCGGGTTCTGGTTTCGGGGGCTGAGGCAGAACGACGAGAGTGGGCTTGCGCGGGTTCAGTCGGGCGCGCACGGCAGCATAATGCGCCGTGAGGGCTGCGGGGTCGGTGAAGGTGCGGACGGGGATCATTTGTCCCTCCGCAGAAGCGAGCCCCGCCATTGGCTGGTGTGTTCCAGATAAGTGACGATGCACTCCAGATGCGGGCACCAGACCGCTAGGAAATCGCCGCCTTCACCGTCAATCAGATGCAGTTCGCGGTTGGCCCCGCCGTAGCCGAGAATGGTCGTCTCGAAATTCCAGACGGCGTCCTCGTGGGCATCGACCTGCGCATCGGTAAGAGCCCATCCACAGCGCTCAGCGGCACGCTGCAATGCGTGTCGACGAGCGTTCATGTAGTGCAGGTCGTCGTATTGCTCCGGCGGCTGCAGATTAAAGGCGGAGAGATCAGCCATTGGCCGGCCCTCCGAAGATGGCGGCGAAGTCAGCGGCGAAGCGGGAGGGCTTGGGTTCAATCTCACGCCAATGCGTCGGAGCTCCGTCAGGGTCTTCCTCTGTCCATGTCGTCAAGATCTCGTTGGTGATCTGACTATGCATGGCCCAGATCCCCTTTTCCGGCTGGACGAGATGATTGGACGCGAAGCGATTCCACCGCATCGGATAGATCTCCTGCGGCTTGCCGTTATCCATCCACGTCAATTCTATCTCGCGCCCACAGCGGGGAGCGGTCGAGATGGGCTGCCAGGGGTTGGTCATCAGAACACCCCCAGCCAGACGCCGACGCCGTGAACGACGCCGACAGGCACGACGACGCATCCGAACAGGAGCAATATCCACGATCCGGTTTTGATGCAGACGATGACGTGCGTGATCCATGCGGCAGCGCAGAAAAGCGTGCTGCCAATCCATGCGAGAATCCCGATAAGGATAAGAAGCCCCTTCACGCCACGGCCTCCTTCATCTGCGAGATTTCCTGAATGACGGCATCCAGCACGGCGCCAGCCGCGCCTTGGGCCGTACCGTCTTCCTCGCGCGGCATGGCTCCAGCCAGTTCCTCCAAAGAGGCGCCGTGCTGCAGGGCGATGGAGATGAGCGTTGCGACCTCGAGCCCCGAGGTGTGCATCGCGGTCGTGAGCTTGTTGCAGGAGATGAAGACCTCCCGCACGAAGCCTTGGTGGAAGCCGATCGAAACGGCGTAGGAGACCGCGCTGAAATGGCCGGGATGGTCGACTTGGATGCCGAGGCTGGGGCGGCGGCTGGGGAGGCGTTGGCGGGTCATGCGGCCACCATGCGCGACACGAGATCACCCGTAGTTCCGGTGTCCTCGGCTAGCAGCAAATTGCGGACGGCCTGCTTAAAGTACGCCGGCTTCAACTCTGTGCCGGCGAATTTGCGGCCGTGTTTGATCGAAATGAACCCTTCGGACCCGATGCCCATGAATGGCGAGTAGACCAGGTCGTCGCGGTTACTCCACAGGTGGACCGCCCGCTCGATCACGTCGAGTTGCAACGGGCACAGGTGGCGCTCATCCTTGTCGTCACGGGCAACCGTAACGTTCAGAACGTTCGTCTGGTCGACCGTCATCCAGACTGGTGATGCCGCCTCTTGCCACCATGACACAGGATAGACGCCGGGATCGTGCCGGACGGGCTCTGGCGTCTTTCCGTCGCTCTCCTTGCGGAAGACGAGCAGATAGTCAGGCATACCGACACGGACGCGACTGCCGTCGGTGCGGAGCGTCTTGTAAAGAAGCCCGTGAGCCTTGGTTCGCGTCATCTCCACGACCGGACATTTCCAGATCGTGACGCGAGAGTGGTAGGTCCAGCCCTCTTGCTCATGCACCTGGCGGATAAGAGCTGGCAGATCGAAGAGACCGATTACGCCGTCCCGCGACTTGCTTAATGGCAGGTCCGAGCAATGGACGGCGCTGATACGACCTGGCTTCGTCGCCCGGAGTAAATCCCGGACGAGGAAGCGATAGCGCTCGGCGAACTCGTCATGATCCGCGACATTCCCCATATCGCGCTCGCTCTCGCTGTAGACATAGAGCTGTGAGAACGGGGGCGAATAGACTGAAAGGCCGATGCTGTCGGCCGGCATCGTCGCGGTGAACTCAACCGTATCGCAATTATAGGCGGCGAAACGGCTTCCGATGTGCTGGTCCAAGACTTCGGTCATGACACCATCCATGCCGGCAGCGAGGCCAGCTTTTGCGGTTGATAGGAATGGAGGCGGACGTCGGCGCGGTGCGCGCGGGCCATGGCCGCGGTCATTTCCCGTTTCATGGCGTCGTGATCGCCAGCCTTGCGGGAAACGACGTCCCAGATCGCGGCCTCGGTATCGGCAAACACGACATGGCAGTCGACTGGTCGGGTCTGCCGGAATCGCCAATGGCGACGAACCGCCTGATAGAACGCCTCATAAGAGAAGCTCATGCCGGCGAAGACCGTGCGTGCGCAGTGCTGCCAGTTCAGACCGAACCCGGCGATGCTCGCTTTCGTGACAAGGACGCGCAGATCGCCATTTGAGAACGCGGTTAGGCGATCTTCCTTCTGGTCTGGCGTCATCGACCCGCGAACTTCCACGGCCTCGGGAATCGCGGCAATGATGGCGTCGGCGTCGTAGTCGGTCTCGACCCAGACGGTGACAGGCTCATTCGCCTCTGCCGCCACGATCGATGCCACCATCTCGGCGCGAGCCTGGCACGTCAGTCGCTTCTCGGTGTGGACTGAGGTCGCCGACAAGTCGGGCATGCGAAACAGATGGGCCTGGCCGTCCTTATCTTCGCCGCGCCCTGCCAACCGATCGGCGGCAACGAGATGTCGATGCATCCGCAGCTCTGGCATCTCGAACCCGTCATCGGAGAAGCCGAGATCCGAAGGCCGAGAGACGCATCGCGACCACGACGCAACCCAGTCCCAAAACGGGCGCACGGCATGGCCCTTGAGGCGCCAGGTGCCGGTATCCATGCTGTCATGGATAAACCAGCGCATCAGCATTTGATCGCGGGTCATGACCCCAAGGAAGTCGGCATGCGTGCCGAGCTCTGCATGATCGTTCGGCGCCGGCGTAGCGGTGCAGGCGAGCCGGTAGGGCGTGCGCTTGAATATCTCGATCAGACGCTTGGTCGTCTGCCCCGAAAAGCTTTTGAGGATCGAGCTTTCGTCCAAGATGACGCCTGCAAACTCGGACGAGTCCAACAAGTGCAGGCGCTCGTAATTGGTGATGACGATCCGCGGGGATTGAGGCCCGCCATCACGCGAAACCACTGCGTCGATCCCGATCTCATTGGCCTCGGCCTTGTGCTGGCGGGTGACGCCGAGCGGGGCGAGCATCAGAACGGGGCGGTTCGCGCGAGCGACAACCTCCTGGCCCCACGCCAGGGCAGCTCGCGTCTTGCCGAGTCCGGTGTCGAGGAACATCGCCGATGATCCGGCGCGCAAGGCGAACTCGACCGCGGCGCGCTGATGGGGAAAAAGCGACGGTGGCAGGTCAAACTCGCCCTTGAACCCAACCGGGACAAAGGCTCCATGCGACGCTGCAATAATATCGCGATATTGATCCAGAGCCATCACCGCCCCTCCCCATCGCGAAACTCGGAGCCGTCAGCGAGGCGGTAGACGACGACCTCTGTGTCGGTGACGTCGACTTGTTCGCCTGGCACGGTTTCAGGAATGAATCGATGGGTGGGACAGGCCGCTTTCTGCTCCTTCTGCGTCAGGAGCTTTTCCCAACGCGCGCAGTGCCATTTGCCGGAATTGGCTGGCGTAGAATGCAAGCAACTCCGACAGGTAGTCCTCGCAAACTCGCCCTCGTGGCAGACCGCACGATGCCGGCACCAGCCACAGGCAAAAGCCGCTTTGCTGGTCGGGTCGTCATGCAGACGCGGCGGCGGGCGATCCGAGCCGATGATGCGCTCAGCCCGTGCGACCTGCGCCATGGCATAAGCGGGGTCGTAGGCGATGCGCTCGGAATGGAGCTCGTCGGTGTTTTTGTTGTGCGCCAGGTAGAAGGCGCGCGCGATGCCGCTGAAGTGCATATAGAGCTGCACCTGAGCGTAGTGGCCCGGCTTCGATTCCTTCACGCCATTCTTGACCAGATCCTTGAACGACTTCTCGGAATGGGTCTTGAACTCAAGGACATGCTCGGCCTTCGGAGCATCGGGAATGCCCGAGCCGCGTCCGTCCATATGGCCGCGGAAATGGCCGTCGATGGCCTCCAGCGCCCATTGCTTGCCGGTTGAGGGGTCGACTTCCTCGACGTGGATACCGGCCATGCGGAGATCGTCCAGCATCCGCGCTTCTTCGCGGTGGCCGGTCTCGAACAGGCGCAGCTTGCGACCGTCGAATTCTTCCGGGGGGGATGTCCAGCGGAAGGAATACCAAAGCGCGCGATCGCAAGGCTCGCCCATGGTGGACATGCCGAGATAGCCGCGCTCGTAGCGATCAGCCTTGGCCTCGTAGGCTTTGTGGATGGCCTCGACGGTGTGCGGGAGAGGAGATGGAAGCTCAGCCATGGATAAGCACCCATTCGGCCAGCTTTGCGAGAACAGCCCTCAGATCTTCAGACACGTCGAGGGCTTCGATCGCCTTAGTAAGCCGGTCGCGTCGGATGACGGCGCGCGCTTCGCCCAAGCCGATCTCAAGCTCGCGATGCATCCGACGAACGTCGTCTGACGTGATCGTCAAGATCGCTGCTACGTCAGACTTTGGGGTATAGGATTCCTGTGCCATGAACGGTGCTCCCGCTGGCTTGCAAAAGTCGGTGGTGAGGTGGGCGGGCCGTCGGCTTCCTAGGGCGTGTGCGGCCCGCCCGGCTTGCCTATCGGCGCCAGGGGGCGTTGCCGCCCGCAGCCGGGCGCGAGGCTTGGGCGGCCGCCGCAGGAGCCACACGAGCGGGTGCCGGAGCCTGACGCGGAGCGCCGCCACCAGACATCGGCTTGTAGCGCTTGATGCCGTTGGAGGCCTCGTAGTTCCCCTTGGCCGGGTTGATCTTCACGGTGCCGATGAAGGGCTTGAAGTGAAGCTCCTCGGAATCACGAAGCCCCTGCACGCCGGTCGCCAGGCAGAGGTCAGCCAGAGCGCGCTGCGCGATGGACTGCGCTTGTGGGTTGGAATGGCGGATGTTGAGCCAGTCCCAGATCTTCCGGTTGGCGAACGGGCCGTCGATGATCTCGATTGTGAGGTTGAGCCCGCAGTCGCCATTGTCCTTCGGCTTGAGCTCGCTCTCGATGATCTGCATCACATAGTCGCCAGCAGGCAATAGGTCGAAGGAGCGCTCATCCTCCGGCACACTGGTCGGATCGAAATCGGAGCCAAAAACGTCAGCAAGATCAGCCATGGGTCACGCAGCTTTCTCGACCGGAGCGGTCGTCTGGACATTGGGGAAGTTGGCGGAGAGCGCAGCGAAGCCTTTGCCGCGCTCGTAGAGGATCTTGTCGGCAATGCCGTAACGGTTCTTCGACACGAAGGACGGGCGCGGGGTCGTGTAAATCCAGCGATTGCCGCCACCGTCAGCGCGCGACCGCGTGCCGGCGCCCTGCTTGGCCTTCGGGTCGTCGACCTTGATCGTGACGTCTTGGTTCAGGAAGAAGATCGCGTCGACCTCATCCTGGAACAGCGCCACGGCGCGCTTCTGCAGCCGAATGTCATAGCGGCTGTACGCGACCGTCATCGGGTCGTTGACCGTCTCAATCGAAGAGTGCGCGATGAACACGACGTGCATGCCGCGGTCGCGCCGCAGGGCGTTCGCTCCGTCGATCAGGTCGCGCCAGTGTGCTTCGGCCGCAAGGTAGCCCTTGCCGTAACCGGGCGCCTCGATATTGGCCCAGTTGTTGACCTCGCACGTCTTTGCCCAGACCAGCGGCTCCATCTTGTCGAGGCTGTCGAAGGCGACCGTCCCGAAATCGTGCGGGTCGTTGTAGAGCGAATACATCGCCTCCATGATGCCGTCGAAGTTGCCGAGGTCTTCACGCGAGAACCGCGGCGGCGGGTTCTCCATGTCGATCGGAAAGCCGTCTTCCGTCTGGATGAAGACAGGGTTCGGCCATTCAGCGGCAAGCGTCGTCTTGCCCAGGCCGGGCGGTCCATAAAGCAGCGTGCGAGTCGGGAGATCCGACTTGCCGCGCCGCAGGTCTTTCAGTGAGATTGCCATTTGCTCAGCTTCTCCTTTTTGGCTGCGCGCTCCTTGAAGGTCCGGGACGGACCGGGGCGGAGTCGGTGAGCAGCCGATGCCGACGTTCTATGTCAGCGCCCGGTCCGTCTCGGTGAGGGATTGGGGAGGAGCATGGGCTGACCCAGCCCCTCCCGCGCGCATTCCGACATCGCTGGCGGCGTCGGAAACGGAATTGGTCAGGCGCACCCGCAGGACGCCGATGGAATTGAGAACGGCGATAGCCTCATCGAAGCCGGTCGCGCAGTAGTAAGAGCAGTCCGAACGCTGGGAGGCTTCCATGAAGCGCTCCTGGTCAGAGGACATGCGTCCGTCGCCCTCTTTGATCTCGACGAAATCAACCTTCGGGCCGGGCTGGATAAAAATGAGATCGGCGACGCCGGGCAGCACGCCCATACACTTCATCAACCGGGCCGTGCGCTTGTCGCGCTTGCCGCCATTGGGCGTATGCCAGAACAGCACGTTGGGTCGCAGGTACTGCTTGATGATCGCGACGAGCTGTATCTGCAGGGCGTCCTCTGCCGTCACGGATGCATCTCCTCGAGCACGCTTGGCTTCGTCGGAATGAGCCCGCGCCGGATCATCGACTCGTGATGCTCGCGCCAGCGGCGCGCGCCGGGGCTTTCCGTGCGGGAGCGAGCCGGTGTGACAATGCGAAAGCGACGGACTTCGGTCTCTGGCTGCGTCAGAAGAATGCGCAGCGTCGGAAGCGTGATCGGAGACGGAACGCGCTCGATCCTTTGAATGAAGGGTTCGGGCTTGTGCTTGATTTCATGCCCCTTGCTGGGAGCGCCTTCGGCATGAAACTGCTTGCGCTCGCGTGCCTTGCGTTCACGGCTGAGCTTCAGTTGGCGCTGGTATGCATCCCTGTCGATCGCACACCGCACCGTGGTCTTGCCCTTGCCGAGTGCCTTGGCGATCTCGTTGACCGATTTGCCGCGCTTGGCCATGCGGCGTGCTTTTGCGTGCCATTCGGGGGGTGTGGTCATTGATCAGCCCTCGCCAGCAACAGCGCGCCGAATGAGGCGAGCCGTGTTCCTGAGGCGATCAATCGATTCCCGATGAAAATCAGGATCGATCGCTTCCAGCGCTTCAGCATCGGCTTCGAGCCGGGTGGCGTATTCGAGTGTCCCATTGGTAGCCTTCTTGCGGGCGGCGGTTTCGGCGGCATGTCGGAGCGCGTCCATCTCGTCCGCTCGGATGGATTTGGCTTCGCCATAGAGGAAGGCTTTGACGCGGCGTTCGGACAGGCCGAGGCGGCGAGCAACCCGAGGGATCGCATTCTTGAGGTAGTCGCCGCGCTGTTGCGGACCGACTAGTGCGGACACATGGCCTCGCGCTTCAAGCAACACGCTGGCAGTCATGTGGTGTACCCTCTTGTAGGCATTGGAGAAAGTTTCCACGGCGTTGGAATCCTTGTGTGGTTCAGTAATTGAACCAACAGGGGTTCTTGACCATGAAGCGACTGGATTCGATCGTTGCCGAGTTGCTGGCAGGCGTGAAGCAACGAGCCGAATTGGAGAAGAATGGTATTGTTGTTGCCAATGACAACGAACCTGCGCAGCAGCGGTTTAACCGCATCGTGCGCGAGCTTAAACTTGAGGCACAGCCTCGAAACCGCCGTCGCAAGCGTCAGAGGAGACATTAAAGCCACCCAAATGCTTGCAACCATGACTTGGCCGCCGACAGAGCGGCCAAAGTCGTTATTGCGGTACAGAAAAGGCTGTCTGGTTTCATTTCAGCCCCAGCAGTGCCAAGACCAGAAAAGCCGGAAATGCGAATGTCGAGAGCGCGAGAATTGAGGCCGCACATAAGACAATACAGGTGAGAAAATTGATCGGGAGGCGCATGTCAGGCTGCCTTTCCATCGGACAATTCGCGGAGAAGCTTCGCGACCGGCCCTTTTGGTCTCTGTCCGTTTTCCATTCGAGACACGCTCGAGCGGTCGAGACCGAGAAATTTGGCGAGATCGTCCTGCGTCCAGCGAAGGCGTTCCCGCAGGGCTCTGATGTCGATCGGTGCGTCCATGCCATTATATGTGCATTATGCACGCACTCATGTCAAGTCGAATTGCACGGATGATTCGGTGCATTCTGCACAAATGTCAGATGAGCGCCCCGAACAAGCGGTCCGGCTTCAAAAAGCCCGTGAGGCGCGCGGCTTTTCCAGCGCGCGTGAGGCTGCTCTGCGCCTGGGCTTCAACTATGAAACATACAGCCAGCACGAACGAGGGCTTCGCGGCCTCTCGCGGGCGGCCGCCGATTACGCGAAGGCATTTAAGGTCTCTATCGGCTGGTTGCTCAATGGCGAAGGTGCCGGGCCAGGGGAAGATTCCCTCATCAAAATATCGGAACCTGAGCCCAACGCTGTAATTGAGGATGGCCCCGTCTACCTGCCATCAGCGGCAGGGCCTCGGGATATTGAAGAGCTTGGCGCCGCAATGGCTGGCGACGGCAAAGACGAGAGCGCTTTCGAGTTCAACGGGCAGGTTGTCGATCTTGTAAAGCGACCTCCAGGGTTGCTGCACAGGAAGGATGTGTTTGCTCTGCGCGTCTCGAATGTTAGCATGTATCCGAAATACGAAGATGGAGAGCGGCTATATATCGAGAAGCGTAAGCCTGCCATCGGTGAATATGTCGTCGTCGAGCTACACCCGAAGGAAGAGGGCCGCCCCGGCAAGGCCTATATCAAGAAACTATTGGCCGCGAATGCCTCAAAAATCACGGTCGAACAATTCAATCCGCATGGCGTGCTGAATTTCTCGCGCGATGAGGTGAGGCAGCTCCTACGGGTTATCCCCCAGAACGAATTGCTGGGCTTCTAGCCACGCAAGACCGGAACCAGCTCTAGGCCATCCTTGGCTTCGCAGACCGAGCATTTGAGCTTCGGACGGAGCTGGTGTGTTGTCACGATCCCTTTTTGCACAAGCCCTGCCAGATCGGCGCGGGATAGCGTCTTGCCATGCCCGCAAGCGCACCGGACCAGAAGTGCTGGGATCGTGTGAAAATGCGGAGAAGGCGCCGCCCCTGACCAACTCATACTCATAGCCAGCCCTGCCTTAGTTCTTGATATGTTCTTAATCAAGCAGACCCCGCATTAAGAGTCGAGTCGAATCACTGCCGGTTCACGTCAGTAAAAATAAGTGCGCAGTGCACGCACTTTGCTGTTGACTTATCCGTGCGTTTCGCACATCTTCTCCTCACCCCAGAGGAGAGACCCCATGTACGCGGTCACCTACCAAGCCGAAGAGCTCAACCTTTTCCCTACCACGAAGCACGCGCAGATCCATTTCAACGGTGATCTGGATTTGGATGCCAAGCCGGACGGCTCGTGGACGATCGATACGATCTGGGTCGACATCGCGACGCCAGGCCCGAAGTTCAGCATCAAGCATACGCTGACCAGGCTTGCCGGTGACCACCCGCTTTATGCGCTGATCGTTGCCGCCGCAGAGGCGCACGACAAGGCCACACAGGCCATTTCCGACCATGTCAGGGAAGAGCTCGATGGTGCTGACCGCGCCGCCTATGCTGACGCGCGCTATCAGCTCGGCAAGGACATCGCGCGCGGACTGGAGGTGCGGTGATGGGTGCGCAAACCACCCGCGAGCGCCAGGAGCGCTTCGCCAAGGACTTCGACGGCGTTCATTGCCTCGACTGGTCAGCCGCACTGGACCGGATTCTCGCCCGTCGCGGACTCTCGTTCTTCACTGACGAGCAGGTCGAAGAGATCGTCTCCGCCATGGTCGAGCGCGCCCGCTTTTCGCAGCGTCTGCGCGTCCGCAACCGGCAAGCCATCAGGAGCGCAGCATGACCACCGTCATCGCCTTCCCGCATGCTCCCCAGCCTGCGGTCTACCTCCCCACCCCCGAAGCGTGGCCCCGAGACGATATCGGGACGACGGCGCTCAAGCTGGTGGCGACGCTTTTCTTCTTCGCCGGTATCGGCGGTTTTCTATCGATATGGGGAGGCTGAGCTATGGCTTTCTATGTTGGGCAGAAGGTTGAGTGTCTGACGATCGGCCCGCTTAAGACTGGATTGCCCGCGCTGTCCTTGAAGGCCGGACACATTTACACGGTGGCTCGATATAGCCGAGCCCCTGATGGCCATATGGCGGTGTGGCTCGTGGAAGCGACAGCGGTCTATCCAGAATACGGGTATTTGTCCGAGCGCTTCCGCCCCGTCATCGAGCGCAAGACCGACATCTCGATCTTCAAGGCGATGCTGAACCCCTCCAAGCAGGAGGTCTCGGCATGAACTGGCATGAACCCCTTCTCACCCCAGCCCAAGGCGCGATCACCTTCATTGTCTGCTTGGCTGTCTATGTGCTGGTCAGGATTGGCGTGTGGTTCTTCAGGGAGCCCGAGCCCGAGATGCATGAGCATGTGAACGGAGATGGGCTCTGATGGCTGATTTTCTGACCAATCTCCGCTTGGGTGCATCAAAGTGGTTGCTCATGGCCGCGGCAGTCGTGGCCCCGCGTTACATGCGCATTATCATCGCGCATTCGATGAAGGGCTTTCTCGGGATTGCTGGTGAAATCCAGAACGGTCTGGATGGCGGCGTGATGATTACGCCGTGGTTCACCAGCGATGACGGTGCCGAACTGGCGAGTGTTCAGGCGATTGCGTGCCGTCAAGAAGCAGCACGTGTGCGCAAGTGGCATACCGGGAAGCCCAAAGCAGGAGACGGTCCATGACCCTCTCCGCATTGATCGCCCGCGTGGAGGAGGGGACGGCGTCTAGCGCAGAACTGGACGGCGCTATCTTTGATGCGCTTTCGGGGCCCGGTGTCGGCAGCGCTCGGGAAGCGGCTATTGACCGCCGCGAGCGGCCGAATTGGCTACCCCGCTACACCACCAGCCTCGATTCCGTCCTCTCTCTGATCGAGCAGAAGCTGCCGGGGTGGAGTTGGTCGGTTCATCGCGACCAGGCTGAGGAGGAGGGCCGCCAGCATTGGGCAACTGTCGCTGAGCCATGGGCGCACGGCAGGGTCATTGAGACGGCTTTCCTGACAAGCCCAGCCCGCGCGCTGCTCTGTGCCTGTCTTCATGCTCTGGAGGACGGCAAAGCCGATCTCGCGGATGCCACAAATGGAGATCGGCCAGCCCCCAAGGCTTCACCATGAGGGGGGCTGTTGTGTCGGACCGTCTTCTAGCGTTGCCCGAGGTCAAGAAAAAGACCTCGCTGGGCACCACATGGATCTACGAGCTGATCAAGCTCGGCAAGTTTCCGAAGGGGATCAAGCTCTCTGACCGCTGCGTACGGTGGCGGGAATCCGAGATTGATGCGTGGATCGCCACGCTTGACGCGAAAGCGTCCTAACGGGCCGGCAGCAAGTTCGCCGCCGGCTGTAGACCATGACAAATCAGATCGGCCCATAACTGCGCCAGCTCGGCTCGGCGCCCTAGATGGAGAGCGCGGTTATAGGCCGCTTCCACTTCATCCTTGGCCTTATGGGCAAGCATCAAGTCGATGATGTGCCGATCGCCCGGGTAGAGTTCATTCATCACCGTCGAGAAGGTCGAGCGCCACCCATGGGCAACATGCTCATCCTGAAAACCCGCCTTGGTCAGCATGAGGCGCATCGCGCCCTCTGTCATGGGTCGATGGGCGTTTCGGTAGTTCGGGAAGACGTAAGGGCCAAGACCGGACATCGTGCGGGCTGCTTCGATGACCTCTTTGGCTTGGCGAGTGAGCGGCACGACATGATCGCGCTGCCCTGCCTGCTTGATGTGCTTGGCGAGTTTCATACGGGCGGCCGGGATAACCCAGGTGTCCGCCCCGGGCGGCAGCTCGGACCACGGCAGATTGAGAATGACGCCCGGGCGAACCACGGTCAGCGCCAGCAGTCGGTGCGCAAGTTTCGTCAGCGGGTGCGCCGGCATGGCCTCGCACTTCGGCATGATCTTGCGGGCTTCCAACAAATCCGTGATAGCCGGCTGGCGTCCACGGACAACCGGGGCCATGGCGCCAGCCACCGTATCGGCCGGGTTCCTGTCAGCCATGCCCGCGGCAATCGCGAAGGAAAAGACATTCGAGATGCGCTGGCGAACACGCCGCGCCGTCTCGTTGGCGCCCCGGGCTTCGATGTCTCGCAGAACGGCAAGCACGTCCGCCACCGTCACGTCGCGAACCGGGTACGCGCCTATGGCCGGGAAGGCATCGCGCACGAGCGATTCGAGGATGTCGGCCTGGTGCACCTCGGTCCAACGCGATTTGTTGACCGTGTGCCATTCCCGGGCAACAACCTCGAATGTCTCGGTGGCCTGCTGGGCGGAGAGGATGCGGCGCTGCTTTTTGGCGATGCTCGGGTCTCTGCCCTCACGAAGCACGCCTTTAGCTTCGTCCCGGGCCTTGCGGGCATCGGCCAGACCCATGACCGGGTATTGCCCGAGGGTCAAAAGCTTTTCCTTGCCGCCGAACTCGTAGCGGTAGCGCCACGATTTTCCGCCCGCGGTGCTGACGAAAAGGTGCAATCCGCCCCCATCCGTGATCTTGTACGGCTTGTCAGCGGGCTTCGCTTTTCGGAACTCAGCTTCGGAAGCCATCGAGAATTCCCGGTCGATACCCGGTTTTTCTGTTGCGCTACCCGGGTCTGTACCCGTATAATTCACTGGATTGCAGCGGCGTCAAGCGAAAGCAGGCGAAGCCAAACCGCGCGAAAGCCAGCCTTTTCAAGCCTATCTCTGACATGGAGCGAATGATGGCGAAAAGTGCAGTGGCGGACAGGGCGGGATTCGAACCCGCGATACGGTTTCCCGTATACACACTTTCCAGGCGTGCGCCTTCAACCACTCGGCCACCTGTCCGGCGCGCTGCTTATGACTGCGAGGGGCCGATCTTTCAAGGGCCGAGATGCAGGGTTTTCACAATCCCCTGTCTTTAAGACGAGGACCGAAGGCCAATCGGGCCGTCTCTTGCCGCCGATCGCCGAAATCACCCGAGCTGGGTTGCGATCCGCGGCCCATGCGCGCACATCTCTTGCGCGGTAGCGCGGTAGGTTGAGGGCGAGGCAACCGCGGGCGCTGACGCATGCGACGGCCGAAAGGAGACATGGTGCGGTTTCTGGTCAGATCTGTCGGATACATCCTCGTGGCCGCGGGCTTCGTCACCCTGGTGATCGACGGCGCGCGATCGATTGCCAATGCCCTGCTGCGCTTTACCACGATAGGAGACGTGCTGGCGGCGGTGATGCACGAGCATTATCGCGCGCTTGGTCCGATGATCGAGCACAACCTCCATCCCCTTTTGTGGGATCCGACCCTGCTGTCCTTCATGCAGGCGCCCGCTGCGCTTGTGGCGCTGGGGCTCGGTTTCATCCTGCTCTGGCTTGGGCGCGCGCCGGAGCCGCAGATCGGCATCGTCACGCGGCGGTGATCGTCGTTGCGAGGCGGCTGTCCTGTGCAGATGCCTCTGCGATGCCTACATTGGGGATCGAGATGAACGGAACGGAGCCGACGATGTTCTCCCTGCGCAAGAAGACTTCCCTGCCGACCGCGGCCGAGGCGCTGCCGGGGCGTGGCGATGCGATCCCCACCGCGGAAACCCATTTCGTCAACGGCCACGATCTCGCTGGCCCCTATCCGGACGGGATGCGCAAGGCGCTGTTCGGGCTGGGCTGCTTCTGGGGCGCGGAGCGCAAGTTCTGGCAGATGGGCGACGGCGTCTGGGTGACGGCTGCGGGCTATGCCGGTGGCGAGACGCCGAATCCGACCTATGAGGAAGTCTGCAGCGGCCTGACCGGTCACACCGAGGTCGTGCTCGTCGTCTACGATCCGGCGAAGCTGACCCATGAGGAGTTGCTCAAGGCCTTCTGGGAGAACCACGATCCGACCCAGGGTATGCGGCAGGGCAACGACATCGGCACGCAGTATCGCTCGGCGATCTACGTCTTCGACGAGGAGCAGCGCGCCGCAGCCGAGCGTTCGCGTGACGAGTACCAGAAGGCGCTGGCGGCGAAGGGCTACGGGCCGGTGACCACCGAGATCCGCCAGGCGCCGCCCTTCTACTTCGCCGAGGATTACCACCAGCAATATCTCGCCAAGAATCCCGCTGGCTATTGCGGTCTGGGCGGCACGGGCGTCACCTGCCTGATCGGCCTCGGCGTCCACGCCTGAGGCGAGAGGCGCCTGCGATCCGGAAGGGCGCCCATCGCGGCGCCCTTTCGTTTGGTTCTTGCTATGTTCTTGCTTCGTGCCCGAAGCTCGGCTAGCGTTCCGATGGGGAATGGGGTGGGCCGAGATGGTGACGCGGGTCGCGACGGTGGCGTTCGAGGGCATCGAGGCGCGCGCCGTCGATGTGCAGGTTCAGGTCGCTTCGGGCAATGTCGCCTTCATCCTGGTCGGCTTGCCCGACAAGGCGGTCGCCGAAAGCCGCGAGCGGGTGAGGGCAGCGCTCATCGCCTCGGGGCTGGCATTGCCGGCCAAGCGCATCACCGTCAATCTGGCGCCGGCCGACCTGCCCAAGGAGGGCAGTCATTACGACCTGCCGATCGCGCTCGCCGTCATGGCCGCCATCGGCGCGATCCCGCCCGATGCGCTTGCCGGCTACACGGTGCTGGGGGAGCTCGCTCTCGACGGCTCGATCGCGCCCGTTGCCGGCGTTCTGCCGGCCGCGATGGCGGCCTATGATCGCGGCCAGGGCCTGATCTGTCCGGCCGCCACTGGACCCGAGGCGGCCTGGGCCGCCGCGGATATCGACATCCTGGCACCACGCTCGCTGATCCAGCTCGCCAATCATTTCAAGGGCACGCAGGTGATGGCCCGTCCGGAGCCGGCGGTGGCGCGTCAGGCCGGCATCCTGCCAGACCTCGCCGACATCAAGGGCCAGGAGAGCGCCAAGCGCGTGCTTGAGATCGCGGCGGCCGGCGGCCACAACCTCCTGATGAACGGGCCACCCGGTGCCGGCAAGTCGATGCTGGCGAGCCGCCTGCCGTCGATCCTGCCGCCGCTGACGCCGCGCGAGCTGCTCGAGGTCTCGATGGTATTGTCCGTCGGCGGCCATCTTGCCGGCGGCGCGCTGACCGACCGGCGTCCCTTTCGCGCTCCGCATCACTCCGCTTCGATGGCCGCGTTGGTGGGGGGCGGCCTGCAGGCGAAGCCGGGCGAGGTCTCTCTCGCCCATCATGGCGTGCTCTTCCTCGACGAATTGCCGGAGTTCCAGCCGCAGGTGCTCGACGCGTTGCGCCAGCCGCTGGAGACCGGCGACGTGCTGATCTCGCGTGCCAATCACCGCACCGTCTACCCCGCGCGCTTCCAGCTGGTCGCGGCGATGAATCCCTGCCGCTGCGGCAAGGCGACGGAACCGGGCTATGCCTGCCGGCGCCAGCCGAACGAGCGCTGCATGGCCCAGTATCAGACCCGGATTTCCGGTCCGCTGCTCGACAGGATCGACATTATGATCGACGTGCCCGCGGTGACGGCGGCCGATCTCATCCTGCCCAAGGCCGGCGAGGGATCCGCCGAGGTGGCGGCGCGCGTCGCGGCGGCTCGCGCGATCCAGAGTGCGCGCTTCGAGGCGCTCGGGCTCGGCCATGTCTCCACCAACGCGGCCTGTCCGGCACCGGTGCTGGAGGAGATAGCCCGCCCGGACAAGGCGGGCCTCGCTTTGCTGCGGGATGCGGCAGAGGCGATGCGGCTCACGGCCCGGGCCTATCACCGCGTACTCAAGGTCGCGCGTACCCTCGCCGACCTCGATGGCGAGGCGAAGATCGGACGGCTGCACCTTGCGGAAGCGTTGTCCTATCGCTCGCGCAGCGGCGAGCTCGCGCAGGCGGCCTGAGGCGTGGCAAACGGCCCGGGAACGCGGTTCTTGCACCATGCGGGGGCGGTTTCGGACGTGCCAAGGTTAAGCCTTGCTTGCGGGATGGTCTCGAAAGCGCGCTTTCCTCAGGCGGCTTTTTTCAGGGGGCGGTCGCTAGAGCGGGAGCATGATGCTTTCGTTCTGGACATGGTTCGCCGTTGCCTCTGCCGTCCTCGCTCTGCTGGGCGGAGCGGGTTTCCTCGTGCTGCGGCGGCTGGCGCGCTCGCGCCGCCGGATCGCCGGGTTGCTGCAGGAGGTCGAGGCGCTGAACGACCGACTCTGGAGCCTGGCCGACAGCGAGCAGCGTTATCGCAGCCTGATCGAGGGGCAGGGCGACTTCATCGTGCGTCGGGACGGTGCCCGCATCACCTATGCGAACGCCGCCTACGCGGCGCTCTTCGGAGCGAACGAGGTCGATCTCGTCGGCAGCGAGGCACAGCTGCCGCAGCTCGCGACGCGCGCCCTGCGCCCGCTCGACGGCGGCGCGCGCAGCTTCGACGAATGTCTCGCCACCCATGAGGGCGAGCGCTGGGTCGCCTGGATCGAGACGGTGGTGCCCGGCCCCGGCGGGCGCACGCTGATCCAACGCGTCGGCCGCGATATCTCCGCCCGCATCGCCGACGAGGATGCGCTGGTCGAGGCCCGTGCCCGGGCGGAAGCTGCCAACGAGGCCAAGTCGCGCTTCCTGGCCACGGTCAGTCATGAGTTCCGCACACCGTTGAACGGCATCCTCGGCATGTCCGACCTGCTCGCCGATACCGGCCTCGACGCCGAGCAGTCGACCTACGTCCAGGCGTTGCGCATTTCCGGCGAGGCCCTGCTCGCGCTGGTCGACGACATCCTCGACTTCGCCAAGGTCGAGGCCGGTCGTCTCGAACTGGTCGAGGAGCCTTTCGACGTCGTCCAGCTTGTCGAGACCGTCTCCGAGCTGATGGCGCCCCGAGCACAGGCCAAGGGCATCGAACTCGCCGCCTATATCGCGCCGGAACTGCCGGCGCAGCTCGTCGGCGATCGCGACCGCTTGCGCCAGATCCTGCTCAACCTCGTCGGCAATGCCGTAAAGTTCACCGATGCCGGTGGTGTCGGCCTGAGCGTGCGGCGCGTGCGAAATACGGTCGAGATCGTCGTCGCCGATACCGGCCCCGGCATCCCGGCCGATCGGCTCGATGTCATCTTCGGCGAGTTCGAGCAGCTCGAGCATGAATCCGGCGCCCGCCATGCCGGCACCGGGCTCGGTCTCGCCATCGTGCGGCGACTGGTCGGACTGATGGGAGGCGAGGTCAGGGCCGAGAGCCGCATCGGCGAAGGCGCGAGCTTCCGCGTGACCCTTCCGCTGGTCGCCGCCCCCGGGGCGGAGGCCGTGCCGATCCCGCATTGGCCGGGCCAGCACGTCCTGCTCGCTTCGCCTGCTCCCTTTGCAGCGCGTTTCCTCTGGGAATCGATCCGCGCAACGAGCGCTGCCGTCTCGGTCGCGGCGACGGCGGAGGCTGCGCGGGCGATTCTGGCCGGCGAGACGCCAGTGACCGCGGTGCTGATCGACCATGCCCTCGGCGACGCCACGGCAAAGGAACTGGCGCAAACCGTCCGGGCGGCGGATATCCGCGATTGCCTGATCCTGCTGTCGTCGCTGGCACGGCGCCAGTTCGGCTCGCCTCAGGAAGCCGGCTTCTCAGGCTTCCTCATCAAGCCGGTCCGTGCCCGCTCGCTCTATGAGCGGCTCGGGGCGCGTTTTCCCCAGCTTTTGCCGGTCCCGACGAAAGCGCGCGCGGCCAAGCCGTCGCAGCGGCGGCCCCTCAATGTGCTCGTCGCGGAGGACAACGAGATCAACGCCCTGTTGCTGACGCGGACGCTGGAGCGTCTCGGCTCCTCGGTCATCTGGGTGCGTGACGGCCGCGAGGCCCTGCAGCGGATCGAGGCCAGCCTGACTGGCGCAGCCGCCACGCTCGATCTCGCCCTGCTGGACATTCGCATGCCGGCAATGACCGGGCTGGATTGCGCCCGGGCGGTGCGGGCACTGGAGGCCACGCTCGGCCGCAAGCCGCGGCTGCCGCTGGTCGCCGTCACCGCCAATGTCTCGGTGGCCGATCGCGAGGCCGCGCTCGAGGCGGGTATGGACGATTGTCTCGCCAAGCCGCTCGAACGGGCCGCGCTGCTGCGCTGGATCGACCATCTGGGCAGCAAGGCCTCGCGCACGCTCTCGGCGTGACGGCCGTCACGGCTCCGACGCAGTTCTGTCGCAAAGTTGTAAGGTCGGCGGCGCAAGCCTTCCGCATGCCGGCAACGGTCTGGAGCAGGATCGGCTCGGGGCAAAACCGCCCGGATGCTGAATCCGCTCCCAAAGAATGATAGGGTACGCTTGACCTGATCGGGTTGCGTTACGATCTGATCGGCATGTACTCTGAGGGCGAGACAGGCAATGGCACTGCACGTTTCTGAGAGAACGAATGCGCTGCCGGCCCGGTTTTCAGCCGGCAATCCTCTGCTTTCGCGGCTGGCGCCGATGATGCTGATGACGGGCGGGGCAATGCGCCGATACGGATTGGAAGCCGGCGAATCAGAGCCGCTTTCGGGAACACTGGGCCGGCTCGGCTCGCTCGAGGTGCGGCTGGCGCGTGGCCCCCGTGAGATCTGGCGCGCGCAGCGCTTGCGCTATCGGGTCTTCTATCAGGAGATGTCGGCGAAGCCGGATGTGACTGCGCGGATGTTTCGCCGCGATGCCGACCGCTTCGACAAGGCCTGCGACCATCTGCTGGTCATCGACCATGCCGCGAAGGGGCGTTTCGGCGGCGTCAAGCCGAAGGTCGTCGGCACTTATCGCCTGATGCGCCAGAGCGCGGCGAACCGGCTCGGCGGCTTCTACACGCAAAGCGAATTCGACCTTGCCCCCTTGCTGGCGCGCCATCCCGGTCAGCGCTTCCTGGAGCTCGGCCGCTCCTGCGTGCTGAAGCCCTATCGCAACAAGCGCACGGTCGAGCTGCTCTGGTCCGGCATCTGGGCCTATCTGGAGCATCATCGCATCGACGCGATGTTCGGCTGCGCCTCCTTCGACGGCACCGATCCGGATGCGCTCGCCCTGCCGCTGAGCTTCCTGCACCACCATGCCCGCTCGCAAGGGGAGTGGAGCGCCGAGGCTCATCCCGAGCACTATGTCGGCATGGACCGCCTGCCCGCCGAGATGGTCGATGCCAAGCTTGCGCTCAGGCAGATGCCGCCGCTGATCAAGGGCTATCTCAGGCTTGGGGCCCGCTTCGGCACCGGTGCCGTGATCGATCGCCAGTTCGGCACCACCGATGTTCTCGTCGTGCTGCCGGTCTCGGCGATCGACAAGCGCTACGCCGAGTATTACGGCGGCGACAACGCGCGTCACGCCGCCTGATCGCAGCTTATTCGCCGGCTAGGGCAAGGGCACGCAGCGCGTCCCGATAGGTCGGATAGCGGAAGCTGTAGCCGAGCTCGCGCTTCACCAGTGCGTTCGAGACTCGCTTGTTCTCGCCGTAGAAGCTCGCGGCCATCGCCGAGAGCCGCGCTTCCGCGAAAGGCACCTCAGGCGGAGCGTCCAACCCGGTCAAGTCCGCAGCCAGGCTGACGACATCCTGCGGCGGAGCCGGCTCATCATCCGTGACGTTGTAGATCGCGCCGTTGCGCGGCTGGGCGAGAGACGCCATCAGGATGCCGGCGATGTCGTCGACATGGATGCGGTTGAAGACCTGGCCGGGCTTCACCAGCCGCGTCGCCTTGCCCTCCCGCAATTTGGCGATCGGGTTGCGGCCGGGACCGTAGATGCCAGCGAGGCGGAAGATCTGCACGGCCTTGCCGCTGTCGCGCCCCAGCGCCAGCCAATCCTGTTCGATCGCAACGCGCACGCCATTGCGCGTATTGCCGGGATTGACGGGTTGGCTTTCGTCTATCCAAGCGCCGCCCTGGTCACCATAGACGCCGATGGTCGAAAGATAGCCGATCCAGCGCAAGGCGGGAGCCGCCGCGATTTGGCCGCGCAGCCGCTGCAGCACCGGATCGCCGTCCTCGCCTGGCTGGACCGAGACCAGCACGGCCTCGGCCTCCGCCACGGCCTTGGCGAGCGGCGAGGACACCGCAAAGCCGCCGAAGACCAGTGTGCGGATGCCTTCGCGGCTCAGTTCGGCGGCCCTCTCCGCCGAGCGCACCGTCCCCGTCACGTCCCAGCCACGAGCGAGCGCGGCGCGCGCGAAGAAGCCGGCCGAATAGCCGAGGCCAAGGATCAGCAGTTTCATGCGGCGTCTTCCGTACGGGAGGGCAGGGCGGACCACTCGGCCCGCACCTGCGGATCGGTCTCCGCGCGCAGTGCGGCGGGGGCGAGCGCCGCAGCCCGGCTTGGCGCGAGGCGGCCCAGTGCCCAGACAGCCATGGCCCGCACCAGCGGCGAAGCGTCATCGAGCTGCCGAGTGGCGCTGTCGGCAAGTTCGGGCAGGCCGCTGTTGCCGATCGCGATCAGGACGTTGCGCAGGAAGCGGTCGCGCCCGGTCCGCTTCACCGGCGTTCCGGCGAAGAGGGCGCGAAACGCGGCGTCGTCGAGGCCGGCGAGTTCGGCGAGCGACAGCCCGTCGAGTTCGCCCCTCAGGGCAAGGCGGGTTTCCTGCGCGGCCTCGGCGAACTTGTTCCAGGGGCAGACGGCAAGGCAGTCGTCGCAGCCGAAGACGCGGTTGCCGATGCCGGGGCGCAGCTCCGCATCGATATGGCCCTGATGCTCGATGGTGAGATAGGCGATGCAGCGGCGCGCATCGAGCTGGTAGGGCGCCGGGAAGGCGTCTGTCGGGCAGATGTCGAGGCAGCGCCGGCAGGAACCGCAATGGTCGCGCTCCGGTGCGTCGGGCGGCAACTCGGCGGTGGTGTAGATTGCTCCCAGCAGCAGCCAGGAGCCGTGCTCGCGCGAGACCAGGACGCTGTGCTTGCCCTGCCAGCCGAGGCCTGCCGCTTGCGCCAGCGGCTTTTCCATCACGGGGGCGGTATCGACGAAGACCTTGACGTCGGCGCCGCCGCGTGCGGCCAGGAGCCCGGCCACGCTCTTGAGCTTGCCCTTGATGACGTCGTGATAGTCGCGCCGGCGGGCATAGAGCGAGATCGCGCCCTTGTCGGGCCGGGCGAGCATGGCGAGCGGATCGCCTTCACCGGCATAGTTCATCCCGAGCATGACGACGGAGCGGACTTCATTCCACAGCGCCCGCGGATCGGCCCGCTCGGCGGTGCGCTCGTCCATCCAGGCCATGTCGCCGTGGTAGCCGGCCTTCAGCCAATCCTTGAGGCGTTCCGCCGCGAGCGGGATCGCATCGGCGGCCGCGACACGCATCACCGCGAAGCCCTCGGCCTGGGCGCGCTCGGCGACGGCGCGCTTCAGCTTCTCGGCGCTCAGAAGTCCAGGTTGTCGTAATGGGCGCTGGGCGACATGCCCGGCACCCGGTCCGCCAGCAGCGGCCGGAAGCTCGGTCGCGATTTGATTCGGGCGTACCATGCGCGCGCCGTCTCGTCCTCTTCCCAGGGCACGTCGCCGAGATAGTCGACGCAGGAGAGATGCGCCGCAGCGGCGAGGTCCGCATAGCTCAATCGGGCGCCCGCCAGCCAGTTCCGCTTGGCGAGCAGCCAGGAGATGTAGCGCAGATGATAGCGCACATTGGAGCGCGCCGCGCGGATCGCGCCCATCTCCGGTGGGCCGCCGCCTTCATCGCGGCTCATGAAGCGCTTCATTACCTTTTCGAGCACCAGCGGCCCGGTGATCTCGTCATGGAACTTCAGATTGAACCAGTCGAGCAGGCGGCGCACCTCGACGCGCTCGCCCGGGCCTTCCGGCAGGAGCCTACGGTCGCCGAGCGCAAGCCCGCGGGTCTCGTCGAGATATTCGGCGATCGGCCCGGCGCCGGGCACGGGCAGCCCGTTCTGCTCCTGGAAGACGGGGGTCGTTCCCGCCGTGTTGAGCTCGAGGAAATCCCGTCGCCGCTCCCAGACGCGCTCCTCGACCATTTCGGCCTCCATGCCGAACTCGCCGAGCACGAGACGGATGAAGCGCGAATGCGGGCATAGCGGGTAATGATACAGGGTCGCCATGGCACTCATGCAGCCTTGAAGCGGGTCAAATGCGGCCGAAGCGGGGCGACGGGCCGGAAAATTCCCTGCTATGCGTTCGGCGCCCGCTCTTATCACGCCCGAAAACCGCCACAAGCGCCCTGGATGCCGAAGCTGACGATTTGCGCGGTTCGCTTCGCGAAGTGGTAACCAATTTGCAAAGAGCTGGGCGTAAGCCCGCACGGATGGACCGACGCCGGCCGGCGCGGACCCTGAGTCGCACGAGGACGCCTGTTCCATGCAGAACATCATCGAAGCCTTCGTCCTCGGCATCGTCGAGGGCCTCACCGAGTTCCTGCCCGTCTCCTCGACGGGCCACCTGCTGCTGCTCGGCCACTTCCTCGGCTTCGAGTCGAACGGCAAGACCTTCGAGGTCCTGATCCAGCTTGGTGCCATCCTGGCGATCCTGCTGGTCTATTTCCGTCGCCTGCTCGACATCGCGCTGCGCATCCCGAGCGACCCGTCGGCCCGGCGTTTCGTCATCGGCGTGCTGGTTGCCTTCCTGCCGGCGGCGATCATCGGAGCCTTGCTGCACGGCTTCATCAAGGGCGTGCTGTTCAACCCGCTGATCGTCTGCTGCGCGCTGATCGCGGGCGGCCTCGTGCTGCTCGTTGTCGACGAGCTTGAACTGCAGGAGAAATATACCGACGCGACCGCCTTCACGCTGCCGATGTATCTCAAGATCGGCTTCTTCCAGTGCCTCGCCATGATCCCCGGCGTCTCGCGCTCCGGCGCCACCATCGTCGGGGCGATGCTGCTCGGCGCCAGCAAGCGGGCGGCGGCCGAATTCTCCTTCTTCCTCGCCATGCCGACCATGGCGGGCGCCTTCGCCTACGACCTGCTCAAGAGCTACAAGGATTTGTCCTTCAACGACGGTATCCTGATCGTCATCGGCTTCGTCGCGGCCTTCTTCTCGGCGCTGCTGGTGGTGCGCTCCTTCCTCGACTTCGTCTCGCGGCACGGCTTCGCGTTCTTCGCCTGGTGGCGGATCATCGTCGGCATGGTCGGGCTCGCCGGGCTCTGGATCGTCGGCTGAACGCTCTCGTCAGCCGGCGCGGGACGGATCGCCCAGCGGCTTGGGCACGGCCGCTGGAGCCATGGGAACGGTCGCCGCCGCCGAGGTGAGCGAGGCGGTCTGCCGCTCGATCATGCGATGGACGACCGGTGGGTTCGGTCCGCTATGGAGCGCCCGGACGCGCTCGCCGATCTCGGCATCGGCCTGCGTCACGCGCTGGTTCTGGCGCACATATTCGACCCAGGTCGGGCTGTCGTAGCGCTCGAACCAGAGCGTCGGGTCGGTCAGGTCCCGCAGCAGCGTCCAGTGCCGGGCGCCGTCGCGCCGGCGGATGCGGCGGCGCTCCGCCATCACGTTCAGGAAGGCGACGACGTCCTCCGGCTTGATGATGTACTCGACGGTGACGATCACCGGACCGCTACGCGGCTCGATATCGACCGCGACCTTGGGCTCCCGCCAGCGGCTGAGAGGGTCCAGGTTGAGCTCTTCCAGCGGCGGCAGCCGGTAGCGTAGACCGAGGCCGGCGCCGATCAGCAGCGCGATGGCGGAAAGCTGCAGGCCCCGGTCCGTCCCGGAAAGCAGGGCCGTGCGGCCCCAGGCCCAGCTTCCCAGCGCCATGCCGCCGAAGGTCGCCATTTGATAGATCGCCAGTGCCCGGCCCACGACCCAGCGCGGCGCCGAGAGCTGCACCGTGGCGTTGAAGGTGGAGAGCGCCAGCACCCAGCAGGCGCCGCAGATGAACAGCCCGGGCATCGTCATCCAGATCGTGCGGCTGAACGCGACGATGAGAATGCCGACTGCGTAGGCGATGAAGGTGGAGCGGACCAGCGCCTCCGTGCTCATCGCGCGGCGCAGGCGGGCACTCATGAAGGCTCCGGCGACGGCGCCGGCGCCGAAACCTCCGAGCAGGATGCCATAGGTCAGCGGGCCGCCGCGGATCAGGTCGCGCGCCACCAGCGGCAGGAGGGCGAGGCCGACGATGGCGCCGAAACCGAACGCAAAGGCACGCAAGATCACCGCACGGATATTCGGCGACATGGCGACATAGCGCACGCCCGCGCCCATGGCGATGAACAGCGTCTCGCGCGGCAGCACGCGCTCGACCTTCGGCGGTTGCCAGCGGGCGAGCACGGTGATCAGGCCGATATAGGAGAAGGCGTTGATGACGAAGGCGGCAACCGCGCCGGCCGCAGCGACGATGGCGCCGCCGATGGCGGGGCCGACGCTGCGGGCGATGTTGAAGGCGACGCTGTTCAGCGTCACCGCCGCCGGCACGTCGCGGCGTGGCACCATGTCGCCGACCGAGGATTGCCAGGCCGGGTTGTTAAGGGCGGTGCCGCAGCCGATCAGGAAGGTGAAGCTCAACAGCAGCCAGGGTGTGATCAGCCCAAGCCAGGCGCTGACCGCGAGGCCGACCGAGACGGCCAGCATGAAGCCCTGCGCCGTCAACATGATCCGCCGGCGATCGTAGTTGTCGGAGATCGCGCCGGCGGCGAGCGAGAATAGCATCACCGGCAGCGTCGTCGAGGCCTGGACCAGCGCCACCATCTCGGCCGAGGGTGAGATCGAGGCCATCATCCAGGAGGCGCCGACCGCCTGGACGAGGCCGCCGAAATTCGAGGCGAGGCTCGCGAACCAGACGGCGCGGAAGATCGGCTGCCGCAGCGGAACGAAGGGGGAGGAGCGGTTTTCGGAAGGGGCTATCCCCTCCGAAGCGAGCTCGGCTTCCGCCACATCGGCCGTCGGCTGGGCATGCAAATCATCAGGCATGGGATAGGGTTAGCATGAGGGCGCGCGCAGGGAACCGTTTTCGGTTTCGAAAACGGCGAAACTGGGAAAGTTTTTGCGCGAGCCGCCGCTGTGTCCTCAGGCCGTCACAGCTTGCCGGGCCTGGCGGCGGGCCCGCGGCTTGCGGGCGCGCCAGGCATGGGCCACGGCGACCGCGAGGCCTGCCAGCGCGACCCAATGGGCCGGCCGGATCGAAGCATAGTCCCAATAGGTCAGGATGTCGGCATTGGCCTGGAAGACGAGCCAGGGCGAGACGCCGCTGGTCAGCGCGTACCAGCCGGTTTCCAGAAGCGCGGTCGCGAGCCCGGCGAGCAGGGCAATGCCGGCGAGGGCGGGCAGGGAGACCGGCAGCTTCCAGCGATAGAGACCGCGGTAGAGCAGGAGCAGGATGAACAGCCCGCTCATCAGCACGGGTTCGGTAACGTCGATCTTCGACTGCAGCGCGAAATGCAGCAGCGCGATCGCTGCGATCGGATAGACGAGATTGTGCAATCGCTGCCAGTTCTTGCCGAGCCGGCGGATCATCCCGTCGGTCGAGGTCGCGCCGAGCGCGCAGAGGCCGAGCAGTGCGACGAAGCCGATCGTCAGATAGAAGCGTTTGACGATCTCGGAGACGATCAGCCCCCAGTCGAAGGCCATGTCGATACAATACAGCCCGAGATGGCCCAGCGCATAGGCCATGACGGAGAGGCCGAGCATACGCCGGATACCGATCAGCTTGTTCCAGTCGAGGAGGCGTCTGAGCGGCGAGATCGCCAGCGACAGGATGAGCAGCCTGACCGCCCAGGTCCCGACGCGATGAATCGCCTCGGTCCAGGGTTTCGAGCCGAGCTGCCCCATCCAGGCGGCGTAAAGGACGAGCACCGCAGGCAGCAGCGTCAGCGCAAAGGCGGCCGCCCGCAGGGCCGAAAACCGGCCCTGCCGGTCGAGCCAGGGCAGCCAGCCTTTCAGCGCGGCCATCTTGCCGGCCGGCGCTGTCGGCGCACCCGCCCGTCCGGCTTTGCCGGGGGCGGCTGCGCTCTGGGTGGATGGCGGGGCAGTCACGGCCGCTCTCCATCGTGCGGGATCATCATTCCCGCATAGCCGAAGCGCGGGGCGCCTGTCCCACACGTCTGCACACAAGGGCGTGAGGGGGGCCTCGTTCAGGCCCGCCCCGCGCCTGGCCGGTGCCTTCCGTCAGGCTGCCGCCTTGATCGCCAGCGTATGGCCGAGCGCGGTCGCGTCGGCGCCGCGCGCCTCGCGCACCAGCCGCGTGCCGGCCTTCGTTGCCAGGAAGTCGGCGAGGACCGCATCCTCCTGCCGCACGAAACCCTTGGCGGGCAGCTTGCCGGCCAGGAACAGCTCGATCATGGCGACACAGCCCGAGGCCGTGGTCAATTGGATGGCGCCGAGCTCGTCATTGCCGTCATAGCGCAGCACGACGCTTTCCTCTTCCAGCCGGCCGTTGCGCTCGCCGACGCCGGTGACGAAGATCACCACCACGTCCTTGCGGGTGAAGGGGGCCGAGTGGCTGAGGATGCGCCGCATCGTCTCGCGGTCGTCGGCGAGCTCGAGGTCGCGCAGCAGGAGCTTCATGATCTCGGCATGGCCGGGATAGCGTAGTGTCTTGTAGCTCATGTTGCGGACCTTGCCGGCCAGCGTCTCGGTCAGCGTGCCGAGCCCGCCCGAGGTGTTGAAGGCCTCGTAGCCGACGCCGTCGATCATGACGCTCTCGATGCCTTCCAGCGCCGGCACCAGCGTCGGCTGGCCGTCGAAGACGATTTCGCAAGGGTTGCAGTATTCGTTGATCAGGCCGTCGACCGACCAGGTCACGTTGTAGCGCAGCGCATTGGTCGGGTAGAGTGGCAGCGCGCCGACGCGCATCTTGATGGTGCGCACATTCTCGAAACGCGCGGCCATGTCGGCGCCGAGAATGCAGATGAAGCCGGGGGCGAGGCCGCATTGCGGCACGAGCGCGACCGGAGCGGTCTCGCCGAGCTCCTTGATATAGGAGGTGGTGGCGACGTCCTCGGTCAGGTCGAAATAATGCGTCTTGGTTTCGGCCGCGACCTTGGCGATGCCCTTGTTGAGGAAATAGGGGCAGGCGCTGACGACGATGTCGCGATCCGCGAGGAAGGAGCGCAGAGCCGCGAGGTCGGAGGCGTCGACGACCGCCGTGCCGAAGCGCTTGCCGGCGGCATGGGCGAGCTGGGCCTGCGAGGCGTCGGCCAGCGTGACCTCATGTCCCTGATCGGCCAGCATGCCGGCGATGATGGCGCCGATCTGGCCCGCGCCGAGAACGGCGACACGCTGCTTCTGGATGGTCATGGCGATCTCCTGTCATGGCCGGTCCGCGGCGGACCGTTCCCTGAGGCCATGCTGGAGTGAAGGGCTGCATCATTTAACGGGCGGATCGTCGATATGATGGCTTATGCTGGCTCATATCGAAGGGATATTGTCCAAATCGCAGGATAACTGCCTGCGCGCCAGGAATCGGCAGCTTCAGCGCTCGAATTTCTGCGCCAGAATCACGGAGGATGTCGTGCGCCTGACGCCGTCCATCTCGGCGATCCAGTCGATCACCGCATCGAGATCGCTGGCGGTCTCACACTCCACCTTTACATAGAGGTCGAAATGGCCGCTCAGCGTGTAGCATTGCACGACCTCCGGCCGCTTCTTCAGAGCCGCGACGACGCCGCCCTGTCGCTTGACCTCGAGCTCGATCATCACCAGTGCCGCGATCGTCGTGGCGGGCCGCGCCGCGCTGCCGAGAATGGTCGTATAGCCGGCGATGATCCCGTCGCGTTCGAGCCGCGCAAGCCGGCCCTGCACGGTCGCGCGCGAGACGCCGAGCATCTTGGCGATGTCCGAGAGGGGCAGGCGTGCATTCTCGGAAAGGATGCGGATCAGGTCCCGGTCCTTCGCCGCGTCGGACGGTCTCGCCATGCTGTCTCCGTTGTTTCGCAAGGCCGGCACCATGACGGCAAAGCCGCGGGCCGGGCAAGCGAGGCCGGGTGGTTTTCGGTTTCCCGGCCGAGGGCTTTCCACGAGGCAATTCCTCTGGGAACCCGGCGTCACCTGAATCGTTGTCGTCAGCGCCGGAAGGGACTTGCTTTCCGGCCCGAATAGGGGTGGCATGCCGATCGGCGGCAGCTACGCTTTGCCATGGAGAACGCCATGTTCAGGACTTTCATTCTCGCATCCGCGTCGGCGCTTGCGCTGGCGTCCTTCGCGGCGTCGCCGGCCTCGGCCCTGACGATGAAGGAATGCAGCGTCAAGTACCAGGACGCCAAGAAGGCCAACACGCTCAAGGGCCAGAAGTGGAACGACTTCCGCAAGGCCCAGTGTGGCGACGACGATGCCGCTGATGACGAGGCTGCGGCGGCCATGCCGGCGGAGCCTGCGACGCCTGCCGCCGCTCCGGCTGCGAAGCCGGCCGGCAAGGCCAAGGCCGCCGTGTTCCCGAAGGCGGTGTCACAGAAATACTCGAGCGAGACGGCTGGCAAGGCGCGCCTCAAGACCTGCGTCGACCAGTACAACGCCAACAAGGCTGCGAATGCCAATGGCGATCTGAAGTGGATCGAGAAGGGCGGCGGCTACTGGAGCCAGTGCAACGCCAAGCTCAAGGGCTGATCCGACCCTCACCGGAATCGAACGCCGCGCCTTCCTGGCGCGGCGTTTTGCATTTCAGAGCATCTGCGAAGGGCGGGATGCCGGGTCGGAGGGCTGGCTCGGCACCGAATTGCCCGGGGGCACCCGCTTGTTGAGCATGTTGCCACGGGTGCGGATGACATGCGCCGTCACCACCTCCTGGACGCGCTTCTCGGCGGCCTCGCGGACAGCGCTGCGATTGGCCGGGCGTCCTTCCTCGTTCTCGATCAGCTCGATCGTGGCATTGGTCAGCGCATCGACGTCGCTCTTGCAGAACAGCATCGCCGCTTTCGCCACGACCTCCGCCTTCTCGTCGGTGAGCAGCATCGAGGCACCTTCCCGACCGATGCAGGCGAGCATCTTCCCGCTGATCAGGTCGCGGGTCTTCTCCAGCAGGGCCTTCTTCTCCGCGCGGGCTGCCTTGTCCTTTTCCGTTGCCTGCGGGTTCGCTCGGGCTTCGGCGGGCGCGCCAGGCGATATCGGCCCGCGTACATTGCCGCTCTGCTTCACGCATTCGACGAGCGCCGGCAGCATCTCGCCCGTCGAGGTCAGCGCAAAGGTATAGCGAGCATCGTTGGCGACGAGTTCGAGATAGCGCCCTTTCCGGAAGGCGTCGATCAGTGCCGATTGTGCAGGCATGGCGATGGTGAGCAGCGTCGGCGACTTGATGTTTGCGACGACATCGATGGTCGAGCTGCGGTCGAAGACGAGGCGCAGCTTCAGCGTCTCGCCCGTCCGCAAGGTCCAGTCGGGTTTGGAGAAGCCGAGCAACCAGCTGAACTGGGCCGTGACCGACGTCAGCATGGTGACGCCGCTCTTGTAGCGCGCGCTCACGGCGCAATGCGAGAAGGCGCCCGTGGTATCGTTGGTGAAGGTTCCGCCCGACCAGTTTCCGACGACGATCTTGCCGAATGGCCCGGCCGCGCTGGCCGGTAGCGACAAAAGACAGCTCAGGGCGACCGCGACGGCCCGCATCCAGTTACCTCCCTACAGATCCTGTCGGCAGGTTAGAACAGGATCGGTGCCAGTGGCACCGTTTTTGATCAGCAGCCGCTTTCGCGTCAGGCGGCCTGCTGGCGCAAAGGCTTGAGCAGCATGGCGAGCAGGTCGCTCTGCGTCACCAGCCCGAGCAGATGGCGTGCTTCGTCGACGATGATGACGGCATGGTGGAAACCGTCGGTCAGCGGCGCGATCAGCTCGGTCGCGGGAGCGGTGGCGAAGGCGGTGCGCGCCGGCGCCATGACGTCGCTGACCCGCAGTCCAGGTCGCGTCAGCTCTCTGAGACCCACGGTGCCGAGCAGCCGGTTTTCGCGGTCGACGACCGGGAGCGCACGGATACCGTGCTCCAGCAGCAGGCCACGGGCCGCCTCGATCTCGCCGTGCTGATCGATGCGGATGATGTCACGGGACATGATATCGGCGCAGCGCGGCAGGTTGCGGGCCCGTGAGAGCGCGTGAATCTCGACCTGCCGGAGCAGCTTGTCGATATCTTGCCGGTCGATGTCGAAAGCCTCGCCCAGGTCATCGAGCGCAGCGTCGATATCCGCTTCGTTGAAGCCGACGCGCTGGGTTGGCGGCAAATCCCTGGTGCCGTGTGCGTTGACCGCTGTCACCGCGCGGTGCGGGTAGCTGTGGCTCGAGAACCGGTGGAACAGGATACCCAGCGCCGTCAGCACGACGGCGTTGATCCCGACAGGCACGAGAGCAAAACCGATTCCATAGGTGGCGACGACGGGTCCACCCAGCGCAGCAGCGAGCGCCGTCGAGCCACCCGGCGGATGCAGGCAACGCAGCAGCGACATGGCCGCGATGGCGAGCCCGACGGAGCACCCGGCTGCCACGGCGGGCTCGGCGACATAATGCGTGACGAGCAGCCCGGACAGCGCCGAGACAATATTGCCGCCGATGATCGGCCAGGGTTGTGCGAGCGGGCTCGACGGAATCGCGAAGAGCAGCAGGGCCGACGCCCCCATCGGCGCAATGATCAGCGGCAGATGCGGATCGTTGCCGATGAGAAGGCTGCAGATCAGCCCGGTGGCGCCGATGCCGATCAGCGCGCCGAGACAGGCGACAAGGCGATCGCGCCAGGTCGCCCCGGCCAGAATCGGGACGAAGAAGCGGAAACGCGAACGTTGGGGCCTTTGCGGTGGGACGATATGGGCGTTCATTCAGGCCGGCCGGTTGGCGCGCGATCGGCAGGCTCCATAGGGGGCAGGGAAGCGCGTCGGCAACGCTAATTTCGCGCCGCAGCAAGTCAGGTCGCGAAAAAAGGAGAAATGCCTCCCCTGGAGGCGTGACACGAAAACTTGATCTCCGAAAAAAGAGCGACCGGCCGTTGCGGGCCGGTCGCTCCAGATTCGTTCAGGCCGTGCCTGCTCAGTCGACGGCGCGCACTGCGCCCTTGGCGGCGCTGGTCGCCATCGCGGCATAGGCCTTGAGCGCGGTCGAGACCTTGCGCTTGCGCGGTGCCGCCGGCTTCCAGGCATCCTTGCCCTTGGCCTCCATATGGGCACGCCGATGCGCCAGCTCCTCGTCGGAGACCTGGAGCGTGATGCTCCGGTTGGGGATGTCGATCGCGATGATGTCGCCGCTCTCGACAAGGCCGATTGCGCCGCCCTCGGCCGCTTCCGGCGAGACGTGACCGATCGAGAGGCCGGACGAACCGCCCGAGAAGCGTCCGTCGGTGACCAGCGCACAAGCCTTTCCGAGGCCCTTCGACTTCAGATAGCTCGTCGGGTAGAGCATTTCCTGCATGCCCGGCCCACCACGCGGCCCCTCGTAGCGGATCAGCACGATATCGCCGGGATTGACCTTGCGATTGAGGATACCCTCGACCGCCGCATCCTGGCTCTCGAAGATCACGGCCGGGCCCGAGAACTTCAGGATCGAGGCATCGACGCCTGCCGTCTTCACGATGCAGCCGTCCAGCGCGATGTTGCCGTAGAGCACGGCCAGGCCGCCATCCTTGGAATAGGCGTGCTCGAGGTTACGGATCACGCCCTTCTCGCGGTCGAGATCCAGTTCCTCGAAGCGGCGCTCCTGGCTGAAGGCCGTCTGCGTCGGCACGCCGCCCGGAGCCGCGCTATAGAACGAGCGCACGGTCTCGCTGGTCGTCTGCTTGACGTCCCAGCGCGAGAGCGCATCCGCCATCGTCGTGCTGTGCACGGTCGGCAGCGAGGTGTCGATCAGCCCGGCGCGGTCGAGCTCGCCCAGGATCGCCATGATGCCGCCGGCGCGGTGCACGTCTTCCATATGGACGTCGGCGACGGCCGGCGCGACCTTGCAGAGCACGGGCACGCGCCGCGACAGCCGGTCGATATCGGCCATGGTGAAGTCGATCTCGGCCTCGTGCGCCGCCGCCAGCAGGTGCAGCACGGTATTGGTCGAGCCGCCCATGGCGATATCGAGCGTCATCGCGTTCTCGAAAGCCTTGAACGAGCCGACATTGCGCGGCAGCACGCTCTCGTCGTTCTGGTCATAGTAGCGGCGGGCGATGTCGACGATCAGGTGCCCGGCCTCGACGAAGAGGCGCTTGCGGTCGGCATGGGTGGCGAGCGTCGAGCCGTTGCCCGGCAGCGCGAGGCCGAGCGCCTCGGTCAGGC